>JAFRLM010000020.1 GCA_017431225.1 Erysipelotrichaceae bacterium
TTGTACATCTTATCCAGTTTTCAAAGATCGAAGGCACAGATGAAGAGAATCTTTGGCGTTGCGCTTTATGATCTCTCCCGCAGTGCTTTGTTATTCTATCAAGCCGGGAATGGGATGTCAATAGATTTTTTAAATTTTTTTAAAAATCTTTTTCTGATCCATTTACTCAACTTTTTCAGGTCCAAAATCCTCCCTTTGCTCTCTTTTCGGAGACCCTTCAAAAGCATGCATAAACAGCTGATTTTCTCCCCTCTTCCCTGTCCGTGAGCATATCACTTGCCTTTCCTACTTTGTGATATTATTATCAAATTGAAAATGAAAGAGAGGCACCAAAAACATGAATAAAATTAAGATCGCATTCTTTGACGCAAAAGAATATGACATCACTTCTTTTAATAAAGCTGATACAGATTCCGAATTTGAATACCGTTTCTTTGAGACCAGACTGAACATTGACACTGTCCGCCTCGCGGAAGGCGCTGACGTTGTCTGTGTCTTTGTCAACGATGACATTAATAAAGAAGTCATCGACCGGCTCTGTGAATACGGCATCCGTCTGATCGCTCTGCGCTGCGCCGGCTACAACAATGTCGACGTTGAATACGCTTATAAGAAGATTCATCTGGTCCGTGTCCCGGCCTATTCTCCTTATGCCGTCGCCGAACACGCGATCGCCCTTCTGCTGACATCGATCCGCCGTATCCACAAATCCTATATCCGCACCAGAGACTTCAACTTCTCTTTAACAGGGCTTACCGGCTTCGATCTGCATGGGAAGACGGTCGGTGTCGTCGGGACCGGCAAGATCGGCAAGGTATTCATTGATATCTGCAGAGGTTTCGGCATGCATGTCATCGCTTATGATAAATATCCGGATCTGAACAGCGGCATCGAATACGTTCCGCTGGAAGAGATCTGGGAAAGAAGCGATATCCTTTCCTTCCACTGCCCGCTGACGAACGAGACAAGACACATGGTCAACCGGGAAACGATCCATAAGATGAAACCGGGAGTCGTGATCATCAATACCTCCCGCGGTGCTCTGATCGATGCCGAAAGCTTGCTTGAAGGGATCAAGGAGCGCAGGATCGGCGCCGCCTGCCTGGACGTATACGAAGAGGAATCCGATGTATTCTTCAATGACCTTTCCGGCCACATCATGGACGATGAGATCCTGGCAAGGCTCATCTCCATGCCAAACGTGATCGTCACTTCCCATCAGGCTTTTCTGACGAAGGAAGCGCTGACGAATATCGCTGACACGACTCTGCAGAATATCCGTGATATCCTGAACGAGGGGCGCTGCCAGAACGAACTCTGCTACCGCTGCCCGGATTTCAGCACCTGTTCAAAAGAACATGTCAAAAAGTGTTTCTAATTAAAAAAGAAGTCAGTGACTTCTTTTTTCATTCTCTTCGATCAGCTGACGGACATCGACCACATATTTCTCCGGGTCGTTCCGGTCGATATAGACATTTAGTTCATTGATACCGAGCTCCGCCATTAAAAGAAAGGGATCGAACCAGAGCTTCTGACTCGTATAACGGCGCACGGTGTTGTCTGTGGGATCACGGTCTTCGCAGGTCAGCTGGAAAGGATTCTCCCCATTGACCGATAAGGTAGTGTCGATCCCGGTACGGAGCACCGGCAGCGTAACTGCGTAACCCTCGCGGTAAAGACGTTCCCGTTCTTTTTTCTGTCTGCCCATCCGCACCAGTGCGATCATGCCGATGCTGAAGAAGATCAGTCCGACAAGGGTGTACGGCAGCATGAACAGGACTTCCCGGAGCACCAGACCGAGAATGATGCCGAAGATCGTAAAGATCAGTCCAATGACGGCAAAGATCGTAAAGATGAAGTTCATTGCTTTTTCACCACGCATATTTTTTGCCTCCTGCTAATTATGCTAAACTGAAATCATGAAGAGATTCCATGTGATATTCAAAGGAGATGTCCAGGGTGTCGGTTTCCGCTACACCATCTCCGAGCTTGCTAAAAAGTATGATCTGTCCGGCAGCGTTGAGAATCTCAGCGACGGCACGGTCGAGGTGTATTTCCAGGGGGATGAGGAAGCGATCAAAGCAGCGATCGCCGAAGCGACTTCGCCTCTGCGTTTTATCTACGTAACAGATACAGTCATCAACGAGGAGGAAGTCGACTACTATGAGCACTTCTTCCGCACCCGTTACTGAAAATGATACATCACCAGCGTCGCGGCGATCGCGACGTTGAGTGAATCGATGTTCTGCATCGGGATCTTAACGGTCCTGTCTGCGGCATCCATCACTGCTTTTGTGACTCCTGAGCCTTCGTTTCCCACAACGAAGGCCATTTTTTCTTCCGCTTCGATCTCAGGAAGCGGAACGGTATTCGTGCTGAGCCCGGTCGCGTATACCGCGTATCCCTGCTCTTTCAGTCTTTTGATCTCCCGGGCCAGTTCCCCGTGCGAGATGGCCAGCCGGAAATAACTGTCGCCGGCGGCTTCAAGCGCCTTTTCATGATACAGATCGGCGCATTCCGGAGAAAGGATGAGCGAATCAAAACCGAAGAGCACAGCAGTGCGGGCGATCGTACCGATATTCAAAGGATCCTGCAGACTGTCCAGCATCAGGATACGTCTTCCCTCCGCCTGTTTTTCAGGGAGCTTGCGGCCGATGCCGAGTCTTTGTATATCCGGACGTCCGCTGATCTTTTCCATGATCTCCGGCGTCACTTCCTCCGCATCGCTGAAAGCAAAAGTCTGCTCTCCTGTATATAGCAGAGTATCGATCAATCCGGCAGTCAGAGCGGTTTCAAGCGCCTTGCCGGTATAGAGGACTTCTTCGCTGCGGTATTTCTTCTGACGGAGTTTTGCCCATTCCTTGACTCTTTTGTTACTTAGTGAAGTGAGCATAATTCCTCCTTTGGAAAACGGTCCCGCTGACGACCGCGACGGCACTGACGAGATTCAGCGCATTGCGGAAATCGGATCCGTAAGGGATGAAGATCTCCTTGTCGCAGAGTTTCAGGATCTCCGCCTTGATCCCGCGTTTCTCCCCTCCCAGGACAAAACAGACCTTGCCCTGAAAGTCCTCCGTAAAAAGATCTCCCGAGGAATCCGAACGCTGCAAGGCATAAAGACGGTAGCCCTTCGCTTTCAGCTGACGCAGTCTCTGTTCCAGATCCTCGCCGGCGTAAAGGCTGATCTTCTCATAGGCGCCTGCTGAGGAGCGGAGCACTGTCGCTTCGGAATCCTTGTAGTCCCGGGTCCCGGTCAGGATACCCTTAAAGCCGAACGCGCAGAGCGTACGCAGACAGTAACCGAAATTGTACGGATCTTCGACTCCGTCGATCAGAAACAGGACATCCTGCTTCAGGAGCTGTTCAAACGGATCGCTGCGGCGCTGCGAGACTTCAGCGGCAACACCGCCTGTTCCATTGCCGAAACGTTCCTTCATTTCTTCCGCAGGCAGACGCAGAAGCTCTGTCTTTGTCTGCTTGCAGATCTTTTTCAGATAATTCGTTTCCCGGCTTTCCTTCCCGCTGACGAGCCAGACTCTCTCCACATCGCGGCGTTTATTCTCGATCGCCGCTTTTACACTGATCATTCCGCTGACGATCATTTTACGAGCCTCACCATGTCGTGTTCTTCCGTTTCAAAGGGGATCAGCAGCCAGAGCGTGCGCATCGGCGTATGGCTCTCCTCGAGCGGATCCCAGTCTTCGCTGAACACATCTGTCAGAACGAAACGGCGGTTTGGTTTATGCGGGCCGAAGACTTCAAGGGTGTCTCCGACGGCGAAAGGATTGCGGGTCTCAATGCGTGCCAGTCCGTTGAAAGGATCGTATTCCCGGACATAGCCGACATAATCGTGGCGGACGTTCGCCGCTTCTTCGTAGAGCTGTTTGTCCTTATCCATGTTTCCGTCCAGAAAGCCGCAGGCAAATGGACGGTTCTCGGCCTTATTGAGTTCGCTCTCAAAGAACGCGAGATCTTCTTCGGTCAATTCCTCGCCGGCATCGAGCTTATCCAGGATCGTCCGGTATGCGCGGACGACCGTGGCGATATAATAGTCAGATTTCATCCTGCCTTCGATCTTGAGCGAGGCAATGCCCAGGCGATGCAGATCCTTCAGCCAGGCAGCCGCCTGCAGATCACGGGAACCCATGGAGAAAAGATGTTCCGGATCGGACAGTTCCTTCTGTGAATCATAGAGATGATAATGCCAGCGGCACGACTGCGCGCAGCCGCCGCGGTTGGCATCACGTAAAGTCATATAGTTGGATAAGGTGCAGCGTCCCGAATAATTGGCGCACATGCCCCCGTGAATGAAGACCTCAAGCGGCAGATCGGTCGCTTTGGTGACCTGCTCGATCTCTTGCAAACTGAGTTCCCGGCCCAGAACAACTCTGTCCGCGCCCCAGCTCTTCAGCAGTTCCGCGGAAGCGGAGTTCAGCGCCGAAAGCTGCGTGGAAATATGGCATTCAAGTTTCGGTGCGTATTTCTTCGCGATGCGGACAAGTCCGGGAGATTCGATGATGATCGCGTCAACACCGATCGATTCGAGATACTGCAGATATTCCTTTATCCCGTAAAGGTCCTCGTCATGGAAGACGATGTTGACAGTGACATATAACCTGGCATGATTTTCATGCGCAAAAGCGACCGCTTCCGCGATGTCTTTTCTTTCAAAATTGGATGCCCTGGCTCTTAAGGAATACTCCTTGCCGCCGATATAGACCGCATCCGCTCCGTAGCGGATCGCTGTCTTCGCTTTATGGAGGTCCTTGGCGGGCGCTAATAATTCACATTTCTTCATTTTCTCAGATTCGTCTTCCGGTAAAGATAAGCTTCCGTGAATGTCTCTTCCGGGAAGCTTTCCTGAAGTTCGCGGCGTTTTTCCTCCGCGTTCCCGCTGTTCAGCTCCTGCAGGTCTTTCAGTACATGGAGAAGCACCTCTCTGTTTACATTGTCTCCGCAGAGGATGACCCTCCGGCAAAGCGGAAGAAGCTGCAGATATTCTTTATACGGAGCTGCGAAATCGTTTGTATAAACGATGCTTTCCTTTTCATTTTCAACGACCCGGTAACGTTCCCGGCGGTTCGCTTCCCGGATCAGATAGCCTTCTTTCGCGCGCGGATCCGCTTCGATCCCGGCATAATCAAAATAGGACTGCAGATATTTGCGGCGGCTTACGGCCATGATCAGCGGCCCGAAGAGCTGCAGATCGACTTTCCCGCCGGTGTTCTCGCAGATCGTTTTGATCTCTTCAAGTGTCAGCTCTCTGGCCGGAACACAGGACTGCACGCCTTGTTTCAGGAAAAAGGCTGTATCCAGTGAATTGGTCAGAAGCGTCAGCGGATCATAGATCAGAAGATCCTGCATGCCCATCGCTTTCGCTTCCCTGAGTACAGCAAGATCGGAAAAATAGACGCCGGCGACTTCTTTAGTGCGGATCACGCTGAGGTAGGTCCGCAGGAGCTCAAGGTCCTCTTCGTAGATCATCTGATCGATCGAGATATAGACCTCCAGACCGTTCTCGCGGGCTTCCTTATACAGATGCAGATCATCGTATCTGGAGAAGAGCGATCCCAGGATCACGCCATCCGCCAGGCCTTTCAGATCGGCAGGGGTCAGATTGTTGTTAAGCAATGAAACGACTTTGTTCATGAAACTATTCTATCATGCAAAAACCGATGACAAACGGTTGAGTTTATGAATATAATGAAGCCACAGATGACTTAGCGGTGCGTTAAGTGCCGGCCTGCAGGGATACATCAGGCCGGACGAAAAGGCAACTTGCGGTATCGCTGAAGTTTCCCGCTGTTACATAATCCAATTATGTAGCAATCGAAGTATCTGTCTGCAGAAAGGATGTGTAACATGTTTAAAGAATCATTAAAAGAATTACGTTCTACCAGAAACCTCGTTACCATGGCGATGCTTTGTGCGCTCAATGTCGTTACCAGCTGGTTTTCGATCCCGCTCTCACCGACGCTGAAGATCTCCTTTTCGTATCTTTCAATGTCGATGATCGGACATCTGTTCGGACCGAGCTGCGGCATCATATGCGGTTTCATCCTTGACACCGTCAAGTTCGTCATCAAGCCATCCGGCCCCTACAATCCCTTATGGGCGCTGGTAGAAATGGGTGCCGGTCTGCTCTACGGCATCCTGCTGTACAGAAAACAGGCGACCGTAAAACGCTGCTTCATCACCAAGTTCATCGTCTCGCTGATCATGAACGTTCTGATCACTTCGGCGCTGATGGCCTTCTTATATTCCAAGGGCTTCATCTTCTACGCTTCCAGCCGGGTCGTCAAGAACCTGCTCCTCTGGCCGATCGAATCCACCCTGATGTATCTGATGCTCAGCCGGGTCGCCGTTCTCTTCAAGCGTGATCCCAAACCGGAAGAAAAAGCCTGAGCTTCCAATTCCATCCAAAAGAAAAATCTGTCTCGCGACAGATTTTTTTGTGCTTTATTACTCTTCTTCTTCCGCAGCCGAGCGCATCTCACGCATATGCTTGCGGCGGTCAAGATTGGTCAGGTAACGCTTGCGCAGACGGATCGCGGCCGGAGTGATCTCGACCAGCTCGTCGTCATTGATGAATTCAAGCGCTTCTTCCAGAGAGAAGATCTTCGGCGGAACGAGTTTCATCGCTTCATCGTTGCCGGTGGAACGGACAGCCGTCATCTTCTTGTTTTTCAGCGGGTTGACTTCAATATCCTGGTTCTCTGAGGAGACACCGACGATCATGCCTTCGTAGACTTCTGTCTGCGGGGAGATGAACAGCTGGCCTCTGTCCTGGATATTCCATAACGCATAGGTCATCGCCTTGCCGGTATCGGTGGAGATCAGAGCACCGTTCTCACGCTGCGGGATCTCGCCGACATACGGAGCGTATTCGATGAAACGGCGGACCAGGATACCTTCACCCTTGGTCATATTGATAAAGTCGGAACGGAAACCCAGAAGGCTTCTTGTTGCCGCGTGGTAAATGATCTTGGTGTAGGACCCTTCGTCCTGTATATCGATCATCTGGCCTTTGCGCAGGTTCAGCATGTTGATGACGGAACCGCTGTAGTCGTTCGGTACGGAACAGATGACTTCCTCGATCGGTTCGCAGAGACGGCCTTCGATACGCTTGAAGATGACTTCCGGACGGGAAACACCGATCTCGTAGCCTTCACGGCGCATATTTTCCAGAAGGATCGAAAGATGCAGCTCGCCGCGGCCGGATACCTTGAAGGTATCGGTGGAATCGGTCTCTTCAACGCGCAGACCGACATTGACTTCCAGTTCCCTCTCAAGACGTTCACGGATGTTACGGGAAGTGACATATTTGCCGCTCTGTCCCTGGAAGGGAGACGTGTTGACCATGAAGTTCATCGACATCGTCGGCTCTTCGATCGCGATCTGCGGCATCGGTTCAACGTTTTCGCTGCCGACCGTATCGCCGATCTCGATATTCTCGATACCGGAGATCAGAACGATATCACCGCACTGTGCTTCATCGATCGCGGTACGCTTCAGACCCTGATAGTTGAAGAGATTGGCGATCTTGCGGTTTTCCTTCTTGCCGTTGGAATTCACGACTTTGACGTTTTCGTTGGCTTTGATGATACCGCCGTAAACACGGCCGATACCGATACGTCCGATATAGTCGTCATATGCCAGAGCGGATACCTGCATTTTCAGCGGTTCACCGCGCAGATCCGGATACGGCTCTACATGGGAGATGATCGTCTCGAAAAGCGGGATGATATCTTCGTTGGTATCATCGACCTCATAACGGACGATGCCGTCACGGGCGATACCGTACAGGATCGGGAAATCAAGCTGTTCATCGTTAGCTTCAAGATCCAGGAACAGATCATAGACTTCATCGATGACTTCACTGACACGGGAGTCCTGCTTGTCGATCTTGTTGATAAGGAGGATCGGCTTCAGTCCCTGTTCCAGTGATTTTTTCAGAACGAAACGGGTCTGCGGCATCGGTCCTTCAGCGGAGTCGACCAAAAGGATGACTGTATCGACAGTCTTGATGATCCGCTCAACTTCCGATGAAAAATCTGCGTGGCCGGGGGTGTCAACGATGTTGATCTTGTAATCCTTGTAAAAGACCGAACAGTTTTTGGAGTAGATGGTGATACCCCTTTCTCTTTCGAGATCGTTCGAATCCATGACTTGCTCCACGATCTCTTCATGTTCACCAAAAACATGTGACTGTGCGAGGAAAGCGTCAACCAGTGTGCTTTTTCCGGCATCGACGTGGGCAATGACTGCCACGTTAATCATTTTCGTAAATTCCATACCCCAATATTATATTCAACTTGACTTCTGTGAACAAGGTTATTATTATAAATAATGCAATTGCACCGGTGGCGGAACAGGTAGACGCGTACGTTTGAGGGGCGTATGGAGTAATCCGTGCAAGTTCAAGTCTTGTTCGGTGCACCAATTGTAAGAAAAACGGATCACTGATCCGTTTTATTTTTGCCAAAAAGAAAATGTCCGTTTCCGGATCTTCCGGGAGCGGACATTTTTCTTATTCAAAACTTGCGATGATCGCCTTCGCGGCAGCGAAACTCATCGGCAGCTCGGACAGCAGCGCGTACTGCAGTCCGTCCTTGACGAAGAGTACATCGGAAACCGATCCCTCATCTCCGAAAACACGCATTCCCAGACCGTTATAGTCGAGATCCTGCTCGATCTCGTAGAGATGATAATCGTTGTTCAGATCCTCCGCGGATACGGTGTCCGAGATCCGCAGCACGAGTCCCTGATCGGTCTCTTTTTCTTTATAGACGATCTCGATGATCGTCGGATCTTCATACAGACGGTAACCCTTCTTCACGACGCCTTCGAGCATCTTTGTCGGTTCCGCGAACGGACGACCAAGGATCTCAGCAGCTTCCGCCTTGGTTACATAGCGGTGACCGGGTTCTTTTGTTTCTGCCACTTTCCTGGCATACATTGAACTTGCGACAGCAGCGGCGCCCGCAAGAAGAGCGGTCCCGATAACGATCTTTCTTCCAACTCCCATGTGGTCAGCCCTCCTTATTTTTTATCATTTTACCACGTTTGTTCAGTCAACGGAAATTAACGCCCGTTTCGTCAAAGAAAAAGCAGCGCCAGATGACGCTGCTTATGCTTATTTCTGATAGACGATGAGCGGGATGTAGATCTCATCCGCACACATGCCCGCGTGCTGGCCTTTGAATTTGAATACCTTTGATTCATCGTATTCATAAGCAAGACACAAGTCACTCTTGGCGATCGCCAGGAAGTCCCCGATGAATTCCTCGAAACGCGGATGATTTTCCTTCGCTCCGAAAAGGCCTGTCTCCAGGACCTGCTTATGGTCCAGCAGCATATAGTCCTTCTCGAACATCTCCTTGAATTCCTTCGCGAACGCCTCGCGGTTTTCCTCGGCTACATAGAAAGCCATGGCCCGCGGTTCGATCGTCGGCGGAGTAAGCAGATACTTATCGAGCGCGGTATCACGCAGATTGATGCTGCGGCGGATCTGGACCTGACCGTGGTCAGCGATGATGATGACCATCGTGTTCTCGGCGATCTCCTGTCCAAGTCTTTCGAGCTCCGCATTGATATCGCTTAAAAGCTGATCGGATTCCGGGGAATCAGGTCCGGTCTTATGCATCTGGGAATCGTATTTATCCCAGTACAGATAGACAAAATCCGTTTCCTGATCCTTTGAATAGGCGATCAGGCGGTCAATGCCTTCCGCCAGCGTCTTGGGATCTTCCTCGGTAAAAGCCGGGTTCAGTGTCCTGGCGCAGAAACCTGCTTCATTGAGTTCCTTCTCCATGCGCGGGACCGGCAGGGTCCTTTCCATGAAACCGGGATACTCTCTTCCGCTGTATTTGCCTTCGTTCCAGAAAGGAATCACGGATTCACCGAGTTCCTTAAAGTACATCGTCCAGCCCAGCCAGGCGTTTTCATTCGGCCCTCTGCCATTGAGGATCGCAGTTGTTGCGGCTGTTGTCGTCGGAGGGAATACCGTCTCCGTCTTATACAGCATATTGCGGTTGACGAACGCGTCTGCCGGAAGCTTTCTTTTGATCAGATTGGCGCCCATGCCGTCGATCAGTATCAGAAAGATCTTCTCCGGTTTCTTTTCGGCGATCACTTTGGCCAGACGCTCATCCGGTTCATAGGAGGAGGCAAGGCCGTAGTGTGCGCGCAGAGCCGCGATCGAGGAGAGGATGCCGTCTTCGTAATTGACGACCATTAATCCATATCCTTCAGGAAGGCTTTATATGCGAGATAACCTTCATAGAGGTCTGCTTTAGAAGAAACTTCGTAGCAGGCATGCATGTTCTGAACGGCGATGCCGGCATCGATGACGTCCATGTTGAGGTTGGCAAGGATGTAGGCGATCGTTCCGCCGCCGCCGACATCGACTCTGCCCAGCTCAGCTGTCTGGAAAGCGATCTTATTCTTATCCATGACATGGCGCAGCTTGCCGATGAATTCAGCGTTCGCGTCATTGCAGCCGCTCTTGCCGCGGGCACCGGTATATTTATTGAAGACGATGCCCTTGCCTAAGTAAGCAGCGTTCTTCGACTCGAAAACAGAAGCATAGTTCGGATCAAAGCCGGCGGAAACGTCGCTTGAAAGCATGCGGGAATTTGTGAGGCAGCGGCGTACATTGAGCTCGCTGTATTCGCCGGCGCGGTCAAGCATCTCAGCGATCGCGTTTTCAAAGAACGCGGACTGCATGCCGGTATTGCCCTGGGAGCCGACTTCTTCCTTATCGACGAGGATGCAGCAGGAAGTTCTTTCCGGAACATCTTCACTGTCTAAAAGAGCCATCAGGGATGTGTAGGCGCAGATCTTGTCATCCTGTCCGTAAGCAAAGACCATGGAACGGTCAAGACCGTAGTCTCTTGCCTTGCCTGCCGGAACGACTTCGATCTCAGCGGAGATGAAATCATCTTCTTCGATGTCATATTTCTCTTTCAGAAGAGCCAGGACGTTTTCCTTGACCGGGTTTTCCTTCTTGCCCTTGAGCGGGAGCGAACCGACAGTGATGTTGAGGTCTTCGCCCTCGACGACTGTTGCGCCCGGTTTCTTCATCTGTTCCTGAGCGAGGTGGATCAGAAGATCGCTGATACCGACGACCGGATCATCATCCTTTTCGCCGATGCAGATATCTACGACTGTACCATCCTTCTTGCAGACGACGCCGTGCAGAGCTAAAGGCTGCGCGACCCACTGGTACTTCTTGATACCGCCGTAGTAATGGGTATCGAGCAGAGCGATGCCGCTTTCTTCGTAAAGCGGATTCTGCTTGATGTCAAGACGCGGGGACTCGATATGC
Organism: Erysipelotrichaceae bacterium; assembly: GCA_017431225.1. Lineage (GTDB taxonomy): Bacteria > Bacillota_I > Bacilli_A > Erysipelotrichales > Erysipelotrichaceae > RGIG5669. The sequence goes on from JAFRLM010000020.1 coordinate 11,330, forward strand.
GCGCCTAAGATATTCATGCCTTCTTTCAGCGGCTTCTTGCCGATCACGAAGAGACAGAGTGATTTATTGCGGTTGTTGACATAGACCTTATCACCGGCCTTCAAATGTTCTGTTTCAAAAAGGTTCTTGTAGCCTTTCTTTTCGGCTTCCTTGATGCTTTCTCTGACCTGCTCACGCTCGGTCTTGCCGCGGTTCAGGAAGTCCTTGTAGTCTTCAGCAAAACGCATGACTTTTTTCATTTTTGCATCCGACATTTTGTCCCATACTGTTTTCATTTCGGTTCGCTCCTTTCAAATGAACAATTCATTATAACAAAGAATTCGATCAGTAGATGATTTTATACACCAGCAGAAGCAGCAGTACCGGAAGTACCGGCAGCGCGATCTTCAGGATACGGCCGGTGCGTGAGATCGTCGCCGTTTCGATCTTTGACGGATCCTTGGGATCGAAGAAGATATCGATCGATTCCGGCGCGTTGTCCCCTCTTGTCTCGAAGGTGTATTCCTTCTCCTTGTAAACGTGACGGTAAACAGCTTTGCCGTTTTCGACACGGACGAGTTCCGCCTTGCCGATCCCGCCTTCCGCCAGATAGCGGCGGATACGCGCGGTGCGGCCGCTGAACGTATTCAGAAATGTGAACAGAAGTTCCGCCATAACGACCAGGATCGTCATGATGATCATGATCTTATCAGCGCTTTCCTTTGCGATGCCCAGCATCTTTATCCCTCCTTCTAAAGAAAAAAAGCAGCCATGGGCTGCTGTGTTTTTAATGGCGCAGACTACAGGATTCGAACCTGTGATACGCTTTTGGCGTATGCCACCTTTCCAAGATGGTTGTTTCAACCTCTCACACAAGTCTGCATAAAATATGGCGCGCCCAGTAGGAATCGAACCTACAGTCTTTTGAATCGGAATCAAATACTTTATCCATTAAGCTATGGGCGCATTACTTCCCACTGCTACCGAGTCCGCCGGTCCTCTGACCTGTCACTTCCTCTTCTTCCGCAAGATAGTAGGATTTGAAGATGCCCTGAACGATACGTTCTCCTTTTTCGAGAACGACGGTCTCGCTCCCCAGATTTCTCAAGGCTATCAGGATATGTCCTTCGTTGTCGGCTTCATAGTAATCGGCATCGATGATCCCTACCGTATTGGCCAGGACCAGTGAGCGCTTGATGCCCAGTGATGACCTCGGATAGAGTTCCAGAACAAATCCGTAATTCATTCTAACACGAATACCCGACGGAATGACAACAAATTTTTGCGGATTTATCACAATTTTGTACGGAGTGGCAAAATCATAGCCCGCAGAAGCCTTGCTGGCACGGTGCGGAAGGACGATTTTTTCGTATGCCTGCGCGATCTCTTCCTCTGTAACACCGGCGATCCGGTCGCGGCTGTCTTTGCAAAACTGTTCGAAGGAGACCTTCTCGAATGCTGCGATTCCTGTCATACAAAAATAATAACACAAAAATACTTGCCAAAAGAAAACTTCCATGCTAATATTTAAAAGCGCTGATATTTGGCAGCGACATTCGACACGAAGAAGTACTCAAGAGGTCGAAGAGGAGGCCCTGCTAAGGCCTTAGGTCGGGTTTCCGGCGCGAGGGTTCAAATCCCTCCTTCTTCGCCAGTTAATGCAGATGTAGTTCAATGGTAGAACGCCACCTTGCCAAGGTGGACACGAGGGTTCAATTCCCTTCATCTGCTCCATGTGTTGATTAAGCCCCGTAACCGGGGCTTTTTTATTGCTTAAGGCAATTTATAAAGAAAAAGAGAGATATCTCAACGATACCTCTCTTTCTTTGCTGATTCTGTGATCTGTTTTCCGCTTATCTGTTTTCCAGCTCACGGCCATATTCCGCAATATGATAGAGCAGATACTTGCCGCAGGCGTATACCAGGAAGGACAGATTGACAGAAGTCATGGTATTTCCGGCAGAGTTGCCGTTGATCTTCAGTGAAGAAGCCATGAGGCTTATGATGATACCGCCTACGATGCCAAGCAGGCCGCCGATGATCTCCATACGGGCGGAAGTCTTCAGGGCATTGACAGATCTGTCGGAGAAAGGCGTTTCATTCCTGCATTCATCGAGTGCTTTCCGCATATTGATCGTACCCAGCAGAGCGAAGACAACGCAGACGAGCCCCAGGAACAGCGCGAACAGGATGATCGGTAAAAGCTCTTTGATCTGTTCCGGAGTCAGATTCGTGCCATGATAGGAAACGGAGAGCGCAGCACTCTGAGAGAGTCCGGAAAGACTTCCCGATATAACAAGTGCCGCTACCACCATCAGCAGCACGACCAGTGCGATGACTTCAAGGACAACAGCAATGGTTGCGAGTATTTTCAGAAACCCAGCAGTTCTTTTCATATTATTACCTCTTTTTCTTTAAGCCCATTATAAATCTCCTGGTGAAGAATTGCACAAAGTTCTTTAAAGAATCATGGTGGTGAATATGATCGGGCTGTTTGCAGATAAAAAATGCCAGACCCTCGCGGATCTGACATTCTGTTTGCAGGATCTTATTTGCGGCTGATCGGACCTAAAGCTTCGAGCTCAGCGATCAGTTCGTCTGTCATTTCGACATTGATCTGGGTGTTGGAGACCATGTATTCCTGATGAACGGTCTTCGGCAGGACGACTGCGCACTTTGTCAGCGCGTAAGCCAGAGAGAGTTCCGGAACGGAGACGTTGAGTCTCTCGGCGATCTTCTTGACACCTTCGTGGATGATCAGCTTGCCGGTAGCGATCGGGGAATACGCTTCGATCGCGATATCGTTCTCCTTGCAGAAAGCGAGCGTATCTGTCAGAAGATGACCGATGTGCAGCTCGATCTGGTTCACAGCCGGCTTGACCTCGCAGTTTTCGAGGATGTTCTTGAGATCGTCAACGGAGAAGTTGGAAACACCGATGCTCTTGAGTTTACCTTCCTTGTGCGCTTCTTCCATCGCGCGGTAAACAGCGACGTTTTCCTCATTGTAGTTATGGGAATCGTCCATCTTGCCGTTGGACATCGGGCGCGGCCAGTGGATCAGCATCAGATCGATATACGGCATATCGAGCTTGCGTAAGGATTCTTCGATCGATTCCTTGGCTTCTTCATAGCTCTTTACGGTAGATGCGATCTTGGAGGTGACGAAGAGATTCTCACGGGCAATGCCGGAATCCTTGATCGCTTTGCCGACGCCTTCCTCGTTCTTGTAGAACTGAGCGGTATCGATGTGGGTATAGCCGACATCCAGTGCGTCTTTTACAGACTGGTAAGCGACATCATTCGGGACCTGCCAGGTGCCGAGGCCGATGACCGGGATGACTTTTCCGTCATTGAGAGTGAATGTTTTTTCCAATAAGTTCATCTTCAAGTCTCCTTATCTTGAAATAATCATATCATCTTTTTCCTTGACACTCCCCATGCCTAAAGGCAGGGGATTCTAAAGAAGTTTGCTCAGGCGAGCCTTATTCTTTGTGGGCTTGCCAAGAGCCCTCTACACAGTCCTTCGAAATCGAAGTTCTGCTTACTTTTACGAAGTATGTTGGCGGCACCGTTCATATCAGCATTAACGACAGTTCCGTCCTTTGTTTTGTACAAACCGCGATGGATACGCCTGCCACTAAAGGTACCAGTGTACGGCTGTTCGGGTTTGTACTCAGGGAGAATGTCACCATCCAGGAAACTACTCTTAGATGTGTAGGATTCTTCCTGCTCGATATATTGGATGCCATAGCGTTCACAAAGACCGCTTAATAACTGTCTGAAGTCACCGAAGCTGATATTAACAAACGCCTGATTGTTCTTGCGTCTGATATTGATGTTACGCTTAAAGTCGGGCGTGTAGCCAACAATCACAGTACCTATATGATGTTCAATACAATGATTGATGATATACCTTGCTGATTTACGCATAATGTCCTTGGCTTGATTGTTTCGCTTCTCCGTGATACGAGACATCTTGTCAGTGCGTTTCGCCCCCTGCTTGTCCGCTACCGACTGAAGGCGTGCCTTTTCCTTATTCCAGCCTTGGTTAATGGATTTTAGTTTACGACCGTCCAGAATGAACGATGTCCCAAGGGTTGTGATACAGGAAGCAAGATTATCCACACCGATGTCGATTGCCATGGCATTAACAGGGTCTACGCATGCAGCCTCTATATCGGCTTCGTAGACATACTGCACCTTAAAGCATCTTCCTCCTGCGATTGGAAGAATACGTACTTCCTTAATCGCTTTGTCTGCAAGGCGCTCAGGAAACGGAATCTTGATATCGCAATCAGGATGCGACTTGCGAAACGCCCTGCTGACAGGCATCTGCAAATAGCTATTTTTAATACTGATGGCATTCGTAGACAACACAAGGTTGAACATCCCGCCCTTTTTGCGGTAGCGCGGCATTTTAACGTCCTGAAAGCGATACTCGTTATGCCTTGCTTTGCGTATCAGGTTGAAGAACGACTTGAAACTCCTATCTGCAACTTTAAGTGTCTGTTGCGAAACGCCCGCCTGCAATAAGGAATAGTTTTCGTTATCCTTGCAGACGTGACAGTTACTCTCATACGTTAGAAATTTCTTGTTTTCAAAATAGTATTGGCGAATGTTATATAATGCAACATTATAAAGGTTATTGGCATAACGACACATCTCTGCAAGCAGTTTATACTGTTGCTTTGTTAACCCGCGTATGATATTTGTTTGTGTCAGAAACATATGGTTGACCTCCTTTCCTATATATTTGCCATATGCACATTATATAGCAATATATTGCAGTTATCAACTATAGCGCCTTATATCCCCATAGCTAAAGCAAGGGGCTTTACGGCGCATTTCGGTAAAAACAGTTGGAACGCACTTGACATGTGAAACGCAAATTGATAGTATAGTTTCTGCTAGTGGTGCATTGGTGTAGCGGTTAACATGCCTCCCTGTCACGGAGGAGACCACGGGTTCGATTCCCGTATGCACCGCCACTTTTTATTTTTACGGGACTGTTCAGGCTTTGGCCGGGGCAGTCCTTTTTCTTTGTTTCCCTGATTCGGCCACATTCAGGAGTGGTAAAATAAAAAAAGATGAAAACGAAACATCTTATGAAACTCGACCTGTTGCGGGTGATTCTGGCAGCGGCTGTTTTTCTTTTTCATATCGGACTGCTTCCGGGCGGTTATCTGGCCGTCCCTGCCTTTTTCACTCTAAGTGCCTATCTTTCAGCGAATTCCCTCCTGAAAGAAAAGAGTTTTTCCTTAAAGGATCATTATCTGCGTCGTCTGAAAAAGCTTTATCTGCCTCTGCTGGCAGTCGCTTTCGTATGCGTGGCCGTATTCTCCGGCGAAAGATTCAACTGGGTCGAAATGAAGCCGGAGACGCTTTCGGTCCTTTTTTCCTACAACAATTACTGGCAACTGAAGGCGAATCTCGATTACTTCACCCGTCATATCGCCTCACCCTTCATGCATCTGTGGTTCATCGCGATCCTGGTGCAGCTGGAACTGCTGCTTCCCCTGTTTGTCCTGCTTTTAAGAAAATGCGCGAGATCCCTTTCCCGGATCGCCCCGCTGCTGCTCTGTCTGATCCTGGTCTTCGCGTCCTATATCGTCTTCCTTCTGCAGCTGCGCAAGAGCGGAATGATGCAGGCCTATTACGGGACGTTCGCCCGCTGTCACGCCTATTTGCTCGGTGTCCTGCAGGCCTTCTTCGTGCATCTGATCGGCCGCCCGGGCTTCCGCGAAAAGAAGACTGCCGATCTTCTTTATTTCGTCTATCTCGCCGTTCTGGTGGTATTATTCATCTTTGTCGATGCCGCTTCCCCGTTCTTCGCGGTCGCGATGATCCTGTCTTCGCTGATCTGCATCCGCATGACAGACTACGCGGCTCTGGGAAACGAGACCCTCTTCGGAGAAAACTTCGATGCGGTGATCCTGCTGCTGGCAAAGATCAGCTACGAATTCTATCTTGTTCAGTATCCCTGGATCTTCTTTTTCCAGAACACCTCACTCCCCGCAGTCCTGCAGGGGATCCTCGTGTTCCTGCTGGCCCTTCTCTCTGCTCTCTTCTTACATTTCGTGTTCGATCTGCGTAAAGGAAAGACAAGGATCGTGCAGCTTGCTCTGTGTCTTCTGCTCACAGTTGCTTCCCTTTTCGGCGGCTACACCTGGCTGAAAGCGGAAGACCACAGCGAACAGACCGAGGAAATGAAGCAGAAGATGGAAGAGAGCCGGCAGCTGATCGAACAGAAGAACAGCGAATACTACAACAACGTGGCGATGCAGGAAGAAGAACGCCGGCGTTTCGTTGAAGGCATGGAAAACAAGGAGGAAGCGGTAAGCGAACTGCTGAAACAGCTTCCGGTCACTGCCATCGGTGACTCGATCATGCTGGACCTCGTCAATCAGCTCTACGAACGTTTCCCGAACATCTATATCGACAGCGAGATCTCACGCGACCTTTACAGCGGAAACAAGATCCTGCAGGAACTGAAGGATCAGGGAAAACTGGCAGACATCATCCTGCTCTCCCTTTCGGTCAACGGCGATTACCGGGAAAAATACTGCGAGGAACTGATGGAGATCGCGGACGGCCGGGAAGTGTTCTGGGTCGATGCGGTCGGACCGGATGATCCGAACTTCAATGAGCGCTTTGCGGAATTCGCAAAAAAATATGACAACCTGCATATCGTCGAATGGGTCAAGGCTTCCCGCGGCCATCCCGAATACTTCTATTATGATCAGATCCACGTAATCGGCGCAGGTGTTCCTGCCCTGGCGAAAGAGATCTACGATACCGTCTATAACTACTTCTATCTGAAATACGCGGATATCAGTCAGGAATTCCTGGACAAGCAGGCCGAGGAAGCGCGCAAGCGCATCGCCTTCTACGGCAACGGCGCTCTGATCAACGCTTATGAGACTTTAAGCGGCGCGTATCCGGGTGCCCTGTATAATGCCAAGGAATACGATTACGAGCTTCTCTATGAGGAGATCGAAGAAAAGGTGAATGAGAATACACTTGAGAACCGGCTCGTCTTCCTCTTCGACAAACAGGCCGGACTGAACGAGAAAAACTACCGGAAGATCCTCGAACTCTGTGAGGGGCACGAGGTCTATATCATCAGTCTGACAAAGAAGAGACCGGCAGTCGAAAACGCCACCGTCATTGATTTCTACGCGGAGATCAAGGCGCATCCGGAATACCTGCTGAAAGACAAGGTCCATCTCAGCGAGGAAGGAAACAAAGCGCTGACCGCAAGCCTGCAGGCGCTCCTGCAGCCATAACATAAAACAGAGGCATACCTCTGTTTTTGTTTGCAATAAATGATATGAAGTATCAGCGGAGCTGCAGCACGCCCAGAACGATCAGGAATTCGCCCAGGAGATACAGCAGCATGACCAGGAAATGCTTCCGGAAGACGACTTCCGGCTTTTTATAATAGCGCACCAGGAAGAGGCAGCAGTCGGAAGCGAAGAACAGCAGCGCTCCCAGAAAAGCGATCAGCGCGCCACTGCTGCGGTTCTGCCACAGCTGGATCAGGGCAAAAAGATTCATCGTCGAATTGCATAACATATAGAAATACATCAGCGGCAGCATCTTTTTCGGTGTCGTCGGCCGGATCAGATGGATGATCACGAAAGAGATGCCGTAGTAAAGCACCGCTGCCGGGATCACCAGCACCAGCGGCGCCGTCTTCAGATCGATGTTATGCAGATAGGTCAGGATGAAGAAGATATGGGAAAGGATGAAGCTGATGCCTCCGTAGATGAACCAGTTATGCCCCTTCGGGATCAGCAGCAGATCGCCCAGCCAGCTGAAAAAGAGCGCCATCACGAGATAATAATCGAGGTCTCTGGCAGCCAGGATATAATACAGCAGCAGCAAAAGCAGAAGATAGGGCTTTGTCCTCGCCCTTTTCTCCGCGTCGTCATGATAGCTGTGATAAAGATGAATGATACTGTAAGCTGCAAACAGGATCAGGCTTGCGGTCTTCATGTTTCCTCCTTATCCGGCGGATCCATATCCTGCCTTCATTATAACAAAAAGCCGCAGGGAGCGGCTTTCTACGGTCGATTAAGCAGATCTCTTTTTGCGGAGCATGTCCAGCAGCAAAAGGAGCGCGGCATACAGCAGGACCGTCATCAGCAGCATGCCGGAGAAATAGTAGGCCGCGTCATATACGCTCGCGGAAGAGCCGGCGAGCAGAACGAGCGCGCTGACCGTGAAGCAGAGCGGCAGCAGCGCCAGTTTTAAAAGGAGCGGTCCGTAATGCTGCCTGCGCAGAACGAAGGCAAGCACGCCCAGTACAAGTGCCGCGATAACAGAAAGCAGGATCCAGTAGTTGTAGATCAGCCGCGGAAGTGTCTCTATACCGCCGCTGACCGGAGCCTCGCCGTACAGCAGCACATCCCCTTCTTTCCCCGGGTAAAGCCAGACTTCGGAAGTCTTTCCCTTTTCGCCGAGCAGAACGATCTGCCGTCCGTTTTTATGCAGGCTGCCGAGAAGTGTCTTATAACAGCCGAGCGAAACGATCTCCTTCCCGTCTTCGGTATGGATCGTTTCGACATCACAGCCGCTGACATTTTCGCTCAGGACCGCGATGATCTGACCGTTCTCGAGGACCGATACCTCTGCCGGAGCCTCCGCCGCGGACAGGAAGCGGGGAGCGTTGAGATGCACGAGCAGCGCTGTCAGAAGGACCGCTGCTGTCAGGAAGGACAGAAGCAGATTCCGGATCTGCTGACGGGAAAAGAGTTCCTTTACGAGCCGGTAACTGCTGTCAGTGATCTCTTTCACTTCTTCTGCGGGGAGCGTTTCCGGGATCTTCTCCCCATGCAGCAGCTCCGCCACGCTGACATCCAGCTTCCCGGAAAGTTCCTCCAGACTGCCGATATCCGGAAAACCGCGGCCGGTCTCCCAGCGGGATACGGCCTTATCGGAAATATGCAGTTGTTCAGCCAGCTGTGCCTGGGTCCATCCTTTTTCCTTGCGCAGCTTCGCGATGAAGCTGCCTGTTTTTTCTGTGTTCATAGTTTTACCTCCGCTTTCAGCCTAGGTCTCTTTGCTCAAAGAGTCACCCTATGCTGCGTAGAGTTATCAAAAAAGCGTCTTTTCGGTAAAGACGCTTACTGTTTCATTGCCTGATCGAACTGCAGACGGTCGATCTCCTTGGCGACAACGATCAGACGCAGGTCCGGACGGTTCAGAACACAGGTCTGCAGCGTCAGGATCGAATCATCCACGTCGAAATCGATGCCGGTGAATTCCGCGTCGTAGCCGGTCCCTTCCTGATCGATATCAAGACCCGGATCATTGACGGAAACGTTGATCGCGTCCTTATAGGCTTCCAGATATTCCGGAGTAAAGTTCTCAAGGTAATACTGCTGTTCATCTTTCGTATAGACGTAGTCCTTATAGGCTTCGTCATATTCCAGACTGCAGAGATAAACGGAAGCGACCTGATAGCGGCGCACCTCATCCTCAAGCAGCAGCGCGATGTATTTGTTTTCCTCGTAGTTGTCCTTATCACGCAGGACATGCAGCGGGGTGAACATCTGGTTGCGTTCCGGATCATATTCCGGATACATGTAATGACCGTAGATCACGATGTTATGGTCTTCGGGCGTATCGCCGTCCTTCTTGTAATGGATGCGGTAATCAAGGAAACAGGTGCCGCCCAGCGCATAATCGCCGGTCTTCCAGTCGGTGCGCAGATAGGTATCGTTCGTTGCGCCCTGCACGACCGGCTGATCGATCAGGCCGGATTCAAAGCGCAATGTCCCGATATAGTCCGGGTTGACCGCTTCATTTTCCTGAAACTTCTTCTCGCTCCAGTCGTAGTATTCCCCGACCGTAATGGTCTTTACCGGTTCAGGAGTCTTTTCACTTGGAGCCGGAGCCGGTTCTGCCGGCTTATGAAAGACCGCCAGCAGCAAAACCGCGGAGACAGCGATCACCGCCAGCGAAAGCATCAGGATCTTCTTGTCCGTCTTATTCATCATTCTCCTCTGATGAAGTAGGTATAGTACTCATCGTATGTAAGTCCGCTGGCTTTGACGGCTTCCGCGATATCGCCGACATAGCGGAAATGCCAAGCCTCGTAGGTATAACCGGTGATCTCCTCCTTGCCGTCGGGATAACGGAGGATGAATCCGAACCGGGCAGCGTTTTCCGCCAGCCATTTTGCTTCCGCGGTATTCTCGAAAGTCGCGAAGTTGCTGGAGGAAGTCAGGATATCCACGGTCAGACCGGTCTGATGATCGGAAAAACCGGGTCGTGCGGAATAGCGGTCCGCCGCTGCCACACCGTCGTTGCGGACATAGTTGTTGTATAAACTGACCTGCTTATCGTAGGAACGGTAAGCGGAAGTGATGTAGAAATCCAGACCTTCGGCGAGCGCTGCCTCATACATGCGGATATAGGCATCCATTGCCGGCTTGCGCAATGAGGTCTGCACACCGTACTTGGCCTCGATCGGCACCATATCCTCCGGCACATAGCCGTCCGGAAAATGATAGTACTTGTTCGCCTGCACATAGATCCCCTTCCCGGGATCGTTTTCGACAGCGTCCTCATACGGTCTTTTGTAGCAGTCAGCGTTCACGAACTCCACGGTAGCGCGGACAGTCTCTTTGGGATGTTCAAGATACAGCGAAGCGCGGCTGACAAGGAAATACGGATCGTGGCTGAGTTCCAGAAGGCGTTCATAGTTCTCCGCGTTCACGATCCCCTGATTGACCAAAGGGACCACAAAATGCGGCCCCAGGTCGTAGTATTGCAGATATTCTTCGAGCTTTGTTTCGTCGAAGGCAGCGACGGACTGCAGCTGTACCAGCCGGTAATCCGGTTCTTCTGTTTGTTTAGGCTCCTCTGAAGGCACCGGTGTCGGTTCCGGCGCAAGAGCCGTGCAGCCGCTGCAGAAAAGAAGCAGTGCCAGAAGCAGAAAGAGCTTCCGCATCATTTATTCTTCGATAGCCCCGAGAGCGATCTTCATCATACCGGTGAAGGAACTCTGACGCTCTTCCGCAGTGGTCTCCTCGTGTGTGATCATCGAGTCGGAGACGGTCAGCAGGCAGGCAGCCTTCTTGCCGGTAACTTTCGCGTTGTGGAATAATGCGAAGGATTCCATCTCGGCAGCGACACAGCCGTTGTCGAGCAGAGTCTGGAAACGTTCTTCAAAGACGGAGGGATCGTAGTAGAAGACATCGCCGGAAGAAACAGTGCCTTCCTGCATCTCGATGCCTAATTCCTCCGCGGACTTCTTCAGACGTTCGACCAGTTCCGGTGTCGGACGCTGGATCTTTTCGGTATCACCGGACTGCAGATACGCATAGGTGGATTCCGAGAAAGCGCCGGTAACGTTCAGGACATCATAGATCTTGAGATCCTTGTTCATGGAACCGCAGGAGCCGACACGGATGATGCTTTCGACACCATACTGGGTGTAGAGCTCATAGGAATAGATACCGATGGACGGCATACCCATACCGGAACCCATGACGGATACGCGTTTTCCCTCATATGTGCCGGTGTAGCCGAACATATTGCGGACGGTGTTGAACTGGACCGGATCCTTCAGGAAGGTCTCAGCGATGAATTTGGCGCGCAGGGGATCTCCCGGCATCAGGACGGTCTTTGCGATCTCGCCATAACTGGCCTGGTTGTGTGGTGTTGGCATTATTTTTTCCTCCCGTAACTCTGTAAGATATTTGTATCGAAGGAGAAGACTTTCTTCTCTCTTTCACTCTTGCGTTTCAAGGCGTTATCGATCAGGACATCGCATTCCTGGTCAAAACCCATACCGGTCTCCTGCCAGAGATAGAAGGCCAGGGAACCCGGGATCGAGTTGATCTCATTGACATAGACTTTTCCGTCAGCGCGGTCGATCATGAAGTCGATACGGACACAGCCGTGCGCTTCCAGAGCTTCAAAAGCCTCAAGAGCGTACTTGCGGATCTCCGCTTCGGTCTCCGGGGAAAGATCGGCCGGGACTTTACGGCTGGCCGAAGCCATGCCCTTGCTGGCGCCGCCCTTTGTCGGCGCTTTGACTGCGCCTTTTGTTTTCGCGGACTTGGAGCCGCCGAGATATTTCTTGTCGAAAGTCAGGAAAGCGTCGTCTTTCATGACTTCTTCGATCGCGGATGTTTTTGCCTCTTTTAAGGAACCGATCACGGAGCAGTTGACTTCCTTAAGATCCTTGACCATCGCCTCAACGGCAAGCTTGAAATCGTATTTTCCGGCTTCACGGACCTTATCAGCGAATTCCTCCTCGTTATGGATGACTTCGATACCGATACTGGAGCCGAGGTTGGCCGGTTTGACGATCAGCGGGAAACCGAGGGCTTTCGCCTTCTCCAGATATTCCGCCTGACGGTTTTCGAATTCACTGACCTTGATCTGGAACCAGGGAACGATCGGGATGTGGTGGTATTCCAGGATCTCTTTCATGATAACCTTATCCTGGCCGACTGCCGAGCCGATGACGGAGCTCGAGGTATACGGGAGATCCATCATTTCCAAAAGTCCCTGCAGGGTACCGTCCTCACCGCCGGTGCCGTGCATGACCGGGAAAGCGACGTCGATCTCCTGCTCGTAATGCTTGAAGAGACTGTCCTTCACCGCATGCAGGAAGACATGGTTTCCGTCCTTGACAAGGCTGACCTTGCGCAGTTTGGAAACGAGATCATTGAGATCGGCGTAATTGCCGAGATCGAATAAAAGGTCACCGGTGTACATATCCTTGTTTTTTGCGATGTATACCGGGATCACATCATATTTATCTTTATTCAGGGCCTGGATAACCTGGTTCGCACTGATACAGCTGATTTCGTGCTCACAGGACTGGCCGCCGAAAAATACTGCAACTCTAATTTTCATGCTGTTGCCTCCATTGCTTTCATTATAGCCAAATTACTTAAGGAATGCATCCGGCAGGTCGTTTTCGATCAGGATCGTATCCTGCGGGGTGAAACGGGAATAGACAAGACCGAAAGCTTCCTTCATCGTACCGCAGCAGCTGATGTTTTCTTCCGGATAACCGCTCTCCTTCAGACCGGCGAGGATGTTTTCCTTCTGCAGTTCGCCGACCAGGATGACATAGTCCGCCCTGTCCTTCATATAGGCGCCGAATTCCTTATTGTAGCGTGCTTCCTCGCTTCCCAGATCGATCAGACCGGGCGTGATCACGACGCGTTTTCCTTCCATTTTCGAGAGAACATCCAAAGACTGCTTGCAGCTGACCGGGTTCGAGTTAAAGGCGTTGTCGAGGAAAAGATAACCGTTGATCCTCTTCTTCTGCAGACGGTGCTCGATCGGACGGACTTCCTTCAGATATTTCTGCGCCTCTTCCGGGGTGATGCCCATCTGCAGCGCCAGAGCGATCGCCAGTAAGCAGTTCATGATGTTGTTCTCGCCGAGCAGTTCGGTCGTGAAGACGTATTCCTTGCCGTCGATCACAGCTGTGAAACGGGAACCGTCCTTATCGTATTCGATGTTTTTGCCGACGATGTCCGCATCGGTGTTGCGGATACCGACACGCACCTTTTTGCAGGTGTTTTTGATTTCATAATTCGCGATATATTCGTTATCGACATTCAGGACTGCCACGCCATCCGCCGGCAGGCATTCCACCGCCTGCATCTTTTCATGGATGATGTTGTCGAGGCTCTTGAAGGTATTGAGATGCTGGGGACCGATCGAGGTGACGATGCCGTAACGCGGTTTGACGAAGTCCATGAGATAAGTGATCTCGCCGACATGGTCGGCGCCCATCTCGCAGACAAAGACCTGATGGATCGGCTTCAGGAGCTCACGGATCGTGCGGGTGATGCCCATCGGGGTGTTATAGCTGGCCGGAGTGATCAGCGTGCGGTAATGCTCGCTCAAAAGATCGCCGACGACGTTCTTGGTGGACGTCTTGCCGTAGGAACCGGTGATCCCGATCACCTTCAGATCCGGCATGTCGCGCAGGATCCTTCTGGCCTGATTCTCATAGGATTTCTTGATCGCCTTCTCCAGCGGTTCGGTCAGAAGCGCCATCGGCCAGATCAGAAGATACGGCAGAAGCAGTGCGCAAAGACCCATCAGACAGGGGTTGAAGGCAAAACGGGAAAGAAACAGAAGGACTAACAGCATCAGTACGGCCATAAAGCCGATCTGACGCTTGACACGCAGAGTATAGACGAGTGGTTTGACGAAGCTCTTCGCCTTTTCGCTGGTGTACAGATAATAGAGAGCGCCAACGGTAAAGACCGCGAAGATCACGGTATTCAGCCAGCCTTTGAAGAAGTGGCCGATCACAAGAGCGGCAACAAAAAGATACAAGCCGCTGACTTCAAACGTCTGTTTGCGGAAGAGCCAGTGCGAATAACGGTAAAGCTCGTAGCGGTTCTGCTGAAACATATGTAAAGCCCTCTTCGAGGGGATCACTGCCAGTAACAGGCAGAGGATCAAAACCAACAGTTTAATCATCGTAGTCCTCCTTTAAAAAGGCTTCCAGCACCAGATTGAAACGCTGTGCCTGATGGAAATAGGCGTAATGGTCATCTCCTTCGAAAACGACCAGAGCCGCGTTCGGCATCAGCTTTTCCATTTCCTGTCCCTTGCTTAAAGGCGTTGCCTGATCATTACTGCCGAAAACGAGCAGTGTTTCCGGAGTGATCTCTCTTAAGAAAGGACGGACGTCGTCATTGACGACTTTGACGAAGGTTGCCCGCATAACGCCGGTCGCGTTGCGGTAGTCTTCGCTTCCCCGTTTCTGTGCTGCTTCTTCGACCTTCTGCTTTACGGAGGGAAGGTCTTTGATCAGCGGCAGCGAGGTGATCTTCTTGCCTGCCTTGTAGGTATAGGTCTTCATATACCAGTCAAGTGTGCGTTTATCGCGCAATCCGGCAGCGCCGGTCAGGATCATCTTGCGTACCGGATGCTTATGCGCGTAATGCAGCGCGATGCGGCAGCCGAAAGAATGTCCGATCAGGATCGGGTTCTCCACTCCGAATTGATCGAGAAATTCCTTTAAAAAGACCGCGTAATCTTCAACACTGTACGGTGTCAAAGGCGGTGAGCTCTGCCCGAAACCCGGCAGATCGAGGTTATAAACGGTGAAATGCGGTTCGAGGAAAAGCGCGATCGCTTTCATCATCTCGGTATTCTGTCCCCAGCCGTGCAATAAAACGACCGGTTTACCGGACCCGCTTTTCTCGTAATAGCACTGTATACCCTGTAATTCTGTAAAAGCCATACAAATATTATACTCTAACTGAGCGTCAGTTCTTTTCTTTCTTGAGGGAAATAATGCGGAAAAGAACGCCATCCGCGGTGTTGCCGCCGGTCACGCTGTAACCATAGGTATCGCATACACGTTTGACGATCGAAAGGCCAAGACCGAAATTGCCTTTGGTGCCCTTTTCATAAGGCGTGAACATCTTCTGCAGATATTCCTGATCGAGCTGTTCGCCGTCGTTATAAACTTCCAGCCGGCCTTTGCGCAGTTTGATCCGGATCACGCTTTTGGCATAGCGCAGCGCGTTGTCCAGCAGGTTTTCGACAACGATACGCCAGGGATCTTCCTCGCCGTGGAAACAGACATCCTTGAGGTCGGTCTCGATCTCGATATCGGTGCGCAGGACTTTACAGGCGACGATCGCCTTATGAATGACCTGCACCATGGGCACAGTATTTCCTTCGGGAGCACTGTCATCGAGATAACCGAGTTTATTGAAAGTGATCAGACTGTAGACTTTCTTCTCCAGACGGTCGGCATGTTCACTGATGACATCAACGCTCTTCTCAAGCGTGCCGTAAGGATAAATGCCGTCCTTGATGCTTTCTGAATAGGATTTGATGGTCGCGATCGGTGTCTTGAGATCATGCGAGATATTCTGGATCATCTCATCGCGGATCTGTTTCTGCTGCTGCAGTTCCTGCTGCATGTCGACCAGCGCTTCCGCGACTTCACCGATCTCATCGGCGCGCTGGACCCGCAGTTCCGGGTTCTTCTCGCCGTTACGGATCTTATCGATATAATGCTTGATCTGGTTCAGCGGCCGGATCAGAGTGAAGACCCAGATGATCATAAAACTGAACAGTAAAAGCACCACTAACAAAGTAACGTCGATGACGCCTTCCGAAAGCATCGCCTCGAAGGAACGGCGGTAGGATTCCGAGATCAGCGAGACCAGCAGCAGACTGCTCTTTTCATAGGGATGCAGGGCATAGATCCTTGAGGTCTTGCCTTTGCCGGCGATACCGTAGGAAATATCGGTGACATTCTGCAGATCGAGTCCGTTCATCAGGCTGGCGACATCTTCGGGAACATTGCCCAAAAACACGCCCGAAGAGCGGTCATAGATATAATGGGAGACATTTTTATCGACTGTTTCCGGATAGGTATCCGAATACATGAAATATTCGTTCTGGGAACTCTCAAGATAGATGAACATCTGGCGGTTGATGAAGTTATCAACGTTTCGCGAGAGCAGCGTAAAAGAAAACAGCAGGTAAAACAGGATCACGAAAAATCCCACAGAAATGAACTGCTGTATCAGGTTCAGTCCGCTCAGCCAGATCCGAAGCCGTTTCATCCCAGTCTGTACCCGAAACCGTAGATCGTGCGGATGGAGATGTTCGGCATCTTCCGGCGCAGACGGCGGAGCGTATCATCAACGACACGGTCGGAACCGTAGAAGTCCTGTCCCCAGATCTGGGTCAGGATCTGTTCGCGCAGGAAAGCGGTGCCTTTGTTCTTGACGAACATCATCAGCAGATCGAATTCCTTCGTCGTCAGCTCCAGCGGTGTTCCGTTGTCATAAACGACCCGCTCGTTCTCGTCGATCTCATAGCCGTCGATCTGGATACGGTTCTCCTCGCGGTAGACACGGCGCATGATCGCGTTGACGCGCAGGACGAGTTCCTTCGGAGAGAAAGGTTTGGTGATATAGTCATCACTGCCTTTTTCCAGACCGATAATGCGGTCGAACTCCTTATCGCGGGCGCTCATGAAAATGACCGGGATATTGCGGTTGCGTTCCTTGACTTCGTCGAGCAGATCGAATCCGCTCTTGTCATCCAGCATGATATCGAGGATCCAGAGATCGCAGGGATCGTCCAGATGCGAGTAAGCTTCGTCAAAGGTAAGATAGGAGTGAATGATGTAGCCTTCTTTCTCAAGATAACGCTTGACGAGCTCGTTTAGATCCTTCTCATCCTCAACGACGTTAATGATTCTCTTCATAGTTTAATGATACCACAAAACTGCTGCGCAGCCGCTTCTGCCGGTTCTTCCCGCGCAAAGCGGAAATGGAATACAATAGAGCTGTGAATCCCTTCCGCTTAGAAGATGCCGCGGCGCTCTGCGCCTGGTACAGAGAAAACAAACGTGCCCTGCCCTGGCGTGATACCGGGGATCCTTATGATGTCTGGATCTCGGAGATCATGCTGCAGCAGACCCGGATCGAAGCCGTGCGCGAAAAATACCTCCGTTTCAAAAAGGAGCTCCCGGATATCCCCTCTTTAGCCGCCTGCAAAGAGGACGAACTGATGCGTCTCTGGGAAGGACTCGGCTATTACAGCCGTGCCCGCAATCTGAAGAAATGCGCGGAAAAGCTCGTACAGGAATACGATGGTTTGCTACCCGCGGATCATCAGAAACTTCTTTCCCTGCCCGGGATAGGACCCTATACCGCCGGCGCGATCGCCTCGATCGCTTTCGGTCTTCCCTGTCCGGCGATCGACGGCAATGTGCTGCGGGTCCTGACCCGTTTCTGCGGGATCACGGAAGACGTGCGCCTGCCGGCAACAGAGAATGCGGTCAGAGAACAGCTGCTTCCTCTTTACGGAAACGATGTTTCTTCCGGGGATCTGAACCAGGGACTGATGGAGCTCGGGGAAACGCTCTGCCTTCCTAAAGACAATCCGCATTGTGAAAACTGTCCGCTGCAGAAACACTGTTTCGCTTCTCAGAACGGGATGACAACAAAGATCCCCTTCCGCAGCAGTCTGAAACGGCGCAGGATCATTAAAAGAACGCTGACAGTGATCCGTCAGGGTGACCGCTTCCTCTTAAAAAAACGGCCCGCGAAAGGTCTTCTGGCCGGCCTCTATGAATTTCCGGGGATCGATGAGGAACTCGGGATCCATGATCTTGAAGAGCGGATGAAAGAGGCGGGACTTGAAATCGCCAGCATCTTCCCCCTCCCTTCCGGGATACATGTCTTCTCGCATCTTGAATGGCATATGCAGGCGTATGAAGTCAATGTGACCGGGATCGGGGAGAACTTCAAAGGAGAGGATTGGCTGCTGCTGAGCCGGGAGGAACTGCAGGAAAAAGCAATTCCCTCAGCTTTCCGGACCTGGGTAAAACACTATTCATTGCGCAAAGAAGCAGAATAAAAGGGTATCCGCTCACAAGGCAGATACCCTTTCTTTTTTGTTTGTTTGTAATTTAGGCAGCGTAGCCCTTGGCTTTGATCAGTTCGATGACAGCGTTGTCATACTGTTCGCAAAGCTCATCGGTCTCCGCTTCGGTCATGACGCGGATCAGCGGTTCCGTACCGGAAGGACGGACCAGGATACGGCCGTTATCGCCAAGCGCTTTGGCGACTTCCTCGATCTTCGCGCAGATCTCTTCGTCATTCAGAACGACGGTCTTGTCTTTGACGCGTACATTGATCAGAAGCTGCGGATAGACTTTTACCGGATCACTGAGTGTGTTGATACCGCAGTTGTTCTTGGCCATGACTTCAAGCACGTTCAGCGCGGTCTTCACGCCGTCACCAAACAGGGCGCTGTAGGAGTTGATGATATGACCGGACTGCTCGCCGCCGACGACATAATCGTTGGCACGCATGCATTCAACGACATTCTTGTCGCCGACCGCAACGATCTCATATTCGATCCCGGCTGCTTCCAGAGCTTTCTTGAGACCAATATTGGACATGACGGTCGTGACCAGACGGTTGCCTTTCAGCTTGCCTTCCGCCTTGAGCTGTTTCGCGAGAAGATACATGATCTTATCACCGTCAACGACCTCACCCTGCGGATCGACAGCCAGAACACGGTCAGCGTCGCCGTCAAAAGCGAAACCGATATCGTATTTGCCTTCCTTCATCGCTTTCTGGATACCTTCCAGATGGGTGGAACCGCAGTTGGTATTGATATTCAGTCCGTCCGGATCATCGTTCATGATCGTGACTTTGGCGCCGAGACGCTTGAAGATCTGGGGAGCGGTAAAGCAGCTGCCGCCGTTGCAGAGATCAAGCAGGATGTTATAGGAGCTGAGGTCGGTCGGATAAGTCTTGACGATCCAGTCGACGTAGTGTTCTACACCCTGGGGATAGTATTCGATCGTGCCGATCTCTTCCTTTGCGGCGACCGGTAGTTCGAATTTGCCGTCCATATAATCCTCGATCGGATCTTCCATGTCATCACGGATCTTCAGACCGTCGGTGCCGAAGATCTTGATACCGTTGTCGTAGAAAGGATTATGGCTGGCGGAGATCATGATCCCGCAGTCGAAGTCCTCGCTGCCGACAAGATATGCCAGACAGGGAGTCGTGCAGTAGCCTGCCAGAAGCGTATCCGAACCGGATTCGGCGATGCCGCAGGCAAGCGCGTTTTCAAACATGGAGCTGGAAAGACGGGTATCTTTTCCGATCACGATCTTTCCTTTTCCGTTCTTTGCGTAGTAATTACCGAGGTAACGGCCGATGCGGTAGACACTGCTGACTTTCAGGTTCTTGTTGGCTTCCCCGCGGACGCCGTCTGTTCCAAAATATCTTCCCATTTTGAATCTCCTTTATTCATTCACTACGAGGGTGATGTGGATGCTTGTGCGGTCAAGCGTGCACTTGACGAACATGTTGCTGCTGAATTCGACCTGCAGCGGCAGTTCATAGGTGCCCGGTTCCAGTCCGTCGACATCGATAAAGACATTGATGTCCTCTGCTGTGACCTTTTCGATATTCGAAGCCGTGCCGGTGATCGTTGCTGTAACAACGGTCGTATCCGCGTCACTGGCGCCATAGGAATTGTTGTTGTTGCGGTAGTTGATCGGAATGTTCTCGATCGTCTTGGATTCCACAACGTTCAGACGGACATCCAGGTTGACACTGTTGACTTCCGAGGAAGTAACACCGCTCGGCAGTGTGACCGGGGCAACGATCTGGCTGTCGCTCAGAAGCTGGGAAGCATCGAGATTGACATAGACGTTGTTGATGCCGGCAAGGACGCTTTCCGGAGCATAGATGACAGTCGTCTGGTGATCCATCTGGACAGAGTCGATCGCCATGCCGCTCTGTACCTCGCCGTTCAGATTCAGCAGGATCGGTACGGTCTTATGCGGTGACGTCACGGTGACAGAGGCTTTGACAGAGCTCGGATCGATCTCTGCGTTGACCACCTGGCCGTTGCTGTTGTAGGCGACCAGCGGAGCATTGACCTCGAAATCGGCGGTCTGTCCGGAAACATCGATCAGCGCTTTTACCATCGCGATCGAGTTCAGGGTATCCTGTGAAGCACGGATATTGACATAAGTCGTATCGCCGGCAAATGTCGGGGTGCCGAGGATATAACGGGAATCCATCTGGTTCTTATTGATGAAATCATATTCCAGAGCGAACTGACCGGTGGTCTTGCGCTTTAAGGTGACCATCGCTTCGCTCGGTGTGACTGTCGCGGTAACATTGTTTCCGTAGCCGGTCGCGACCAGCGGGATCGCGTGGGTGCCTTCAGTATAGCCTTCCAGATCGATCATGCAGTAACCGTTCTTGGCTGCCGCGTTGTTGACGTTGGCCGCTTCGCCGGTCAGAACGATCTGACAGGTGGAGGGCACACCGCTGATCTCAAAGGACTCATCGTTATAGCGTGCATTTACGGTAACACCGCTCAGGACCTTGGCGTTGCTCAGACGCTGGCTGGAGGCATTGTCCCCGCTGTAGTTGACCGAGAAATACAGAAGCACGGCCAGAAGCAGGGAAACGACACCGGTATATCTTCTGGAGAAGAAGACACGGTCAATGATGCTTGAGAAGAAACGAATGAAGCGGAAGATCGCCGCCTCAACGGTCTCGTAACTGCGGCTTACACGTTTGGACTGGTTAGCGATACGTTTCGCCAGTTCGGTCTTTTCCTGGGACGGAGTATTGTTCTTATTGTCTTTTTCACTCATCTTCGTCACCTGCCTTGACCTTCTCGAAGGACTGGGTATTGTCCGTGATATCGATCGCTTCTTCCACGTAGCTGTCTTCGGCCGCTGCCGGAGTCTCATCCTCTTCGGTATCGGCGATGACAGTCGGATGCTGTTCATCGTATTTCCTCCGGTTGTTGACCGGGATCTTCATATCGATCTCTGTAGTCGAAGCCTTCGCTTCCGGCTCGGCGTCTTTTGCGGCTTCCTTATTCTTTTTCGCGAAGAAAGCGAAAAGATTCTTCTTGGAAGTGGAATCGTTTTCCTTCTCAACGACCATTTCCGGTTCGTCCGTGATCAGGAGTGAACTGCGCTGGCGGCTCTGACGGCGGATCTCGATCTCGTCGTTGCAGATAACGCGGCGCAGATAGTCACGCAGCTGCTGTTCATCGACCGCGAAGATCTTTCCTTTTTCCGCGATGGAGATACCGGATGTCTCTTCCGAAACAACGATCGTCAGCGCGTCCGTGATCTCAGCGATACCGAGAGCGGCACGGTGTCTGGCGCCATAACGGGAAGAAAGCTCCGCGTTGGTCGGCGGGAAATAGGTAGATGCGCAGGCGATCTTATCACCCTGGATGATGACGGCACCGTCATGCAGAGGTGTCGTGGTCATGAAGATCGAGGACAGAAGCTCTTTGGTAACAGAAGCATTGACCGCCAGTCCGCTGCGGACATAGTCCTGCAGTGACTGCGACTGTTCGATCGTGATCAGAGCACCGACACGGTTCTTGGATAAAGCGATGACAGCTTCATAGATCTCCTCAACGAGCTTCTCCTTTTCATTCATCAGCAGTGAAGAGATGCTCGATAAGGCATTGGTCTTACCGATCCTTTCCAGAAGACCGCGGATCTCCGGCTGGAAGATAATGATCGCAGCCAAAAATCCCCAGTTAATGAAGAGGTCGGAGAAATATGCCACTGTCGACAGTCTGAGCAGTTTTGCCAGAGCGTTGACCAGCAGGATCAGAATAATGCCTTTGAATATCTGGATCGTACGCGCGTTGTTGCGCACGAATTTCATCGCATAATAAATGAGAAACCACATGATCGCCACATCAAAGAAGATCCTTGAGATCGCCCAGATGCTCTGTAACGTCATATTAATATTGTAATCCGGCATGTGTCCCTCCTTTTCCTTAACTCGTTTATTATACCAC
This sequence comes from Erysipelotrichaceae bacterium, assembly GCA_017431225.1. Lineage (GTDB taxonomy): Bacteria > Bacillota_I > Bacilli_A > Erysipelotrichales > Erysipelotrichaceae > RGIG5669. Next base: position 33,653 of record JAFRLM010000020.1, read on the forward strand.
AGAATGCAGAACGCTCTTCAGGTATCTGAAAAAAGGAAACTGGAAAAGCGGAACGCTTTCTAATACAATAGGATGCGTATGAATGAAAATGTGATCAAGACCGAATACCAGGACAAGGAGATCTGGATCGTCAAGACTGCCCACATTTCCAGGACTTCCGTTCAGGATGTCCGGGAAACGGTGGCGGAAGTGCAGCCGGATGCGATCTGCATCGAGCTCGATCAGAACCGCTATGAGTCACTGACCTCCAAAGACCGCTGGCAGAATACCGATATCACGACAGTGATCAAGGAAAAGAAAGCGACTCTGCTTCTGGTCAACATGATCCTGGCGTCCTTTCAGCGGAGAATGGCGAAAAATCTCGATACTTCCTCCGGCGGTGAGATGCTGGCCGGGATCGAGGAAGCAAAAAAGGCGAACATCCCGCTCATCAACGCGGACCGCCCGATCAACCTCACCTTCCGCCGGATCTGGAACAATCTCGGTCTGAAAGAGAAAACAAAACTCATCTACACGATCTTCTCTTCTCTCTTCGACGATGATGAGATCAGCGAGGAAGACCTCGCTTCCCTGAAGGAGGCGGATGCGCTGGAGACTGCGCTGCAGGATGTCGGTAAGGAATTCCCGGTCGTAAAACGGATCCTGATCGATGAGCGCGATGCCTATCTCGCCCAGAAGATCAAAACAGCACCGGGCAAAAAGATCGTTGCGGTCGTCGGTGCCGGTCACGGTCAGGGGATCATCCGGCATATGAGTGAGGATGTCGATCTGCAGCAGCTCGAAGACACCCGCAAACCGAAAGAACGTCCCTGGCTCAAATGGATCCTGCCTGTCGCGATCGTTTCGATGGTCGCCTATACCTTATATACCAACCGCGATGTCGGTATCGGTCAGCTGAGATCCTGGTGGCTCTGGAACGGCTGCCTGTCCGCTCTCGGCACAGTGCTGGCTTTCGGTCATCCCCTGTCGGTCCTGACTTCCTTCGTGCTGGCGCCGCTGACTTCTCTTAATCCGCTTCTGGCAGTCGGCTGGTTCTCCGGCCTCGTCGAAGCGAAGATCCGCAAGCCAAAAGTAAAAGACTTCGAGCAGCTTGGTGAAGATACTCAAAGTCTTAAAGGTTTCTGGAAAAACAAGGTCACGCGAGTCCTGCTGGTCGTACTGTTCGCCAACCTGTTCTCGACGATCGGCACCTTCGTATCGGGAGCCGATATCGTCTGGACTTTCTTCCACAATCTATTTCATTAATCAGAGGATCAACCGCGGGGTTGATTCTTTTAATACATTCCCCTCATTGTCGATATAGCGGCGGGAAACACGGTCACTCAGTCCGGTCAGGATCTCATAAGGGATCGTTCCCAGAGTCTCCGCCATCTTTTCAAGCGCGATATGCTGACCGAAGAATTCGACCGGTGTGCCTACCGGGTAAGGACGCTGGGTGTGGATCATGCACTGGTCCATGCAGATGGAGCCGACGATCGGGGCGTACTCGCCTTCGATGTAGACATCGTTGCCGGTATACTTGCGGTTGATGCCGTCTGCGTAACCGATCGGAAGCGTCAGGATATAGCCTTCCCCGTCGGAAACATAATGGCCGCCGTAGGAGACCGGCTCACCGCGCTCAACACGCTTGCAGTTAATGACTTCGCTCTTAAGGGCAAGGGCCGGTTTCAGCATCGAGTCAAAGGAGCTGTAACCGCATAAGCCCAGTCCACAGCGGACATGGGTGGAGAAAGGATCATCAAAATTGATGCTGGCATCGGTATTGCAGGTGTGGATATAGCGGAACGGATAATGCAGCTCCTCGATGACCTTGCGGAAACGGCGGTACTGCTGATCTGTATACACCTCATCCTTTTCGTCACTGCGCGCGTAATGTGTCATGATGCCGCAGATATCGGCACCGCGGATATTCAGCGAAGCCAGGACTTCCGGCGCCTGTTCCGGCAGGATGCCGATACGGTGCATGCCGGTATCGATCTTGAGATGGATCTTGACGCCGGTCAGATTGGGGATCGAGGAGAAGTAATCCTTCGAGACGGTGACCAGGGAAAGATTGTATTCCTTGACCAGATCCAGGAAATTGAGATCGACATAGCCGAGGATCAGGATCTCGCCGCGGACTCCTCTTTTACGCAGATGGATCGCTTCTTCGATACTGGATACGGCGAAGAAACGGACTCCCTCCTTCATCGCCAGAGCAGCAGCTTCAATATCACCGACGCCGTAGGCATTGGCCTTGATAACAGCGATCAGTTCTTTTCCGGCTGTGTGCCGGAGAGTGTTTACATTTGCCCGATAAGAATCGGTATTGATCAAAAGATATGTGTTTCTGTACATAATTCCTCTAACCTCTATCTGTATAATTATACAACACAAAAACCTAACGAAAATGCTTATTGACGTACCAAAAAGAATTATGTTATTCTATATAAGCTTAATGGAGGCTTAGCTCAGTTGGGAGAGCATCTGCCTTACAAGCAGAGGGTCAGCGGTTCGAGCCCGTTAGCCTCCACCATCGCCGACTTAGCTCAACTGGTAGAGCAACTGATTTGTAATCAGTAGGTTGCGGGTTCAAGTCCTGCAGTCGGCACCAGTAAAAAATGACATCCGCGAGGATGTTTTTTTATTCTTTCAGGCAGAAATCGATTCTAGATCTGTGTTTCTTCGCTTTTTTCCGGGTTTTTTTCGTAAAAACTCACGAAAACAATCAAGTTCAGATTGACTTTCATTGTTATTAACGATAATATAGATAAGCACCGAATATCCTTTCGGTTTAATGTGGAGAGGTAGCGAAGTGGCTAAACGCGGGTGACTGTAAATCATCTCCCTCCGGGTTCGGCAGTTCGAATCTGTCCCTCTCCACCATTTTATTGGGATGTAGCCAAGCGGTAAGGCAAGGGACTTTGACTCCCTCATTTCGCTGGTTCGAGTCCAGCCATCCCAGCCAATTAGGTCACGCTGTCCCGGTAGCTCAGGCGGTAGAGCATCTGACTTTTAATCAGAGGGTCTGCGGTTCGATTCCGCATCGGGACACCACTCTGCGGATGTAGTTCAATGGTAGAACCTCAGCCTTCCAAGCTGTTGACGCGAGTTCGATTCTCGTCATCCGCTCCAGAATAAGCACTCAGAGGTCCAGACGTTGGGCTTTTTTTATTGCCGGTTCTCGGCTATAATATTTCTTGGAGTTGCGGGCGTAGTTCAATGGTAGAACTTCAGCTTCCCAAGCTGGCCACGCGGGTTCGATTCCCGTCGCCCGCTCCATTTTTTTATTTTCCCGGATCAGGCACAATTCTTGCTGAAGATCCGTTCTGTTGTACAATACTTTTAAGAATACGTGGAAACGAGGTGGCATATGATCAGACCCGAAGAAACGAATACCGACCTGCTCAGGGCAAAAGAGATCCTTTCCCAGGGACACAGCGCCGCGATCTGCAAAGGCGACAGTGTCTTTACGAGCGATGCGAACGGCATCAAGCCTCTAAACTGGTGGCTGCGTGACGGTTACTCCTTTGAAGGTTACAGCGCCGCAGACAGAGTCGTCGGCCGGGCAGCCGCATTTCTCTATGTCCTTCTCAAGGTCAAAGAGATCTATGCGGAACTGCTTTCCGACAGCGCAGTGGAAGTCCTTGAACGTTACGGCATCCCCTACTCCTTCAACAAAAGAGTCCCGAATATCCTGAACCGGACCGGAGACGATCTCTGTCCGATGGAAAAGATCGCGATCGGGCATGAAGAACCGGAAGCCTGTTACGAAGCACTTAAGATCAAGATCGCGGAACTGATGGCGGCCCAGGGAAAATGAAGATCGTAGTCATAGATGCCCAGGGAGGCGGAGTCGGAAAAAGCGTGATCAGCGCACTGAATACACCCGACAGAAAATATGAGATCATTGCCGTCGGCACAAACAGTGCCGCTGCCTCGGCAATGCTGAAAAGCGGGGCAGATAAAGCAGCTGTTGGTGAAAACGCGGTCATCGTAAACTGCAGGGATGCGGATATCATCGTAGGCGCGATCGGGATCGTGATCGCGGATTCGATGCTTGGTGAGATCTCCCCGGCCATGTCTGTCGCGGTCGCTCAGAGCCGCGCGGAAAAGGTGCTGATCCCCTTCAGTCACGGCGGACTGCATCTGATCGGACAGCAGAACCGCAAGCTTTCGGAATCGATCGAAGAAGCTGCACAGACAGTGTTCGCGATCATTGCAAAAAAGCAGAGTTCATTTTAAAATGAATTGCAGGCAGGAAGCCTGTGGAAAGATGCAGGAAGCATCAGATAAACCTTTTTAAAATCAAAACGTATTATGGTATGTCACGAAGGCATATCGACTTCAGCAGAAGCCGGATATGCCTTTTATTTGGAGAAATCGTACATGAAAACAAAAAATCTGATCCTCACTGCATTATTTATCGCTCTTGGTCTCGTCCTGCCGATGGCTTTCCATGCGATCCCCAACGGCGGAACGCTTTTTTCACCAATGCACATCCCGGTCCTGGTCTGTGGTCTTGTTGTCGGTCCGATCGAAGGACTGATCTGCGGTATCTGTACGCCGGTCCTTTCCAGCCTGATGACCGGTATGCCGCCGGCGCCGATCCTTCCTGGAATGACCCTGGAGCTCGCTGTCTATGGCCTGATCAGCGGACTGGTCATGCGCTTTATGAAAGACAATAAATCGATCGTCAAGATCTACATCGCATTGATCATTGCCATGCTATGCGGCCGTATCGCAGCCGGACTGCTGAATGCCCTGGTACTGAATGTCGGAACGTATTCCCTTCCGGTCTGGATCACCGCTTATTTTGTTCGCGGACTGCCGGGGATCATTACTCATCTGATCCTGATCCCGCTGGTCGTACGCGCCTTACAAAAAGCAAAGCTCAGCGTTAACTGAGCGAAGCGAGCAATACTGCTATAAACATGAGCCCTGCCCCGCAGAGCTCTTTTAAATTCATCGCCTGATGCAGGATCAGCCAGCCTCCCAGTGCGGAAAAGACGCTTTCAAGGCACATGATGATCGAAGCCAAAGTCGGATGAACGTTTTTCTGTCCGAGGGTCTGGAAAGTATAGGCGACCCCGCCGGACAGGATACCGGCATATAACAGTGAAGGCAGAGCTTCACGCAATCCTTCGGTATGAAAACGGCCGCTTGCGAACAGGATCACTGTACTCAGGGCTGCGGAAACAAAGACCTGCGCCATAGACAATGAAACACCATCGACCAGTCGGATATAATGGTTGACGGCTATGATCTGCAATGCGAAAAAGAAAGCGCCCAGGATCAGCAGAAGTTCCCCTTTGCCAAAACCAAGACTGCCGTTCATGCACAGCAGATACAGGCCGGCAACACTTAGAACGACCGCCAGAAGTGTCCGCCAGGAGATCCGGCTGCCGGTAAAGAAAGTGAGCAAAGGCACGATCACCACATACATCGCGGTCAGAAATCCGGCTCTTGCGGTCGTTGTCATCGGGATCGCGATCTGCTGCAGGATCGAGGCGATAAAGAGCGCGGAACCGCAGACAAGACCGGCCTGGCACAGTGTTTTCCAGTCCTCTGCGGCCGGGCGGCGGATCTTCCGGAAAAGAAAGATCACAATGAAAGCAAGCCAGCTGCGGCACGCGAGAAACATCAACGGATCGACATAATCCGCACCAATGCGCTGAGCGGTGAATGCAAAACCCCAGATCGCCGCTGCTGCAAACAGCAGAAGCGAATAAAGAGACTGTTTTTTAAACATAGAAATATAATAACAAAACTTGCCGGGAACGGGCGAATAAGAATCTTCAGGAAAAGCCATATCCTTTTGATTGGATATGGCTTTTATGTTTCTTTTATTTACCAGCTGTGTTCGGTACGGGCGGTTTCGGAGGAGTCGGCGGTGACGGCGGAGTGTGGGAGTTCGTTACAGTGAATCCATCCTTCGCGTTTCCGCTGATCACAGTCGTGTAGGATTTGACTGTGTCTTCGGTAACGGTGTATTTGATCTCTTTTCCGCCTTCACAGACCGGAAGATCTTCCAGAGTTGCTGTCCACTTGTTTTCCTCGTTCAGTTCGAAGGTTTCGATCTCTTCGCCATTCGCAAGGACATGGACTGTGACAGAAGCCGGACGCAGTTTATCCTTATCATTGACATCATTCCAGACTTTCTTGACCGTCAGGTCTGTGGTCTCCGGAGTGTACTGGTTGGTGAAAGTCGTGATGAGTCCGGATACTTCTTTGCTGAGGAGCTTGTAGCCTTCCGGCATAGAGCCTTCTTCCCAGCTATAAGTGATCTCCTGACCGTCCTTATACTTCGGAAGACCTTCAACTGTTGCTTCCCAGTTCTTATCAGCAGTCAGAGAAACGGACTGGCCGTTGGAAAGAGTCATCGTGATTGAACCCGGACGTTTTCCATCCTGATCGTCGGCATCATCCCAGACTTTTTTAACAGTAACGGCTGTTGTTTCCGGAGTATAGCTGTTGACGATCGTTGTGCTGGTTCCTGAAGAATTGACATTGTAGGCAACCGTATATTCACCGAGCTTGCCATCCTGTTCGCCGACTTCCTTGACAAAGTAAGTGATCGGAGAGCCATCTTTATTAGCAGCAAGATCTTTCCAGGTGTATTCCAGGCTGCCGTCGATCGGCAGAGTGATCGGATCTCCAACTGTCTCCTCAACAGTTTCAGTCGTGGCTTCTGCTCTTAATGCAGGAGCTTCTGCTGCTTCAGCAGTTTCGTTTATTGCTTCTGCCTTTAAGACAGGAGCCTCGTTTGCTTCTTCAGCTGCAGGCGCAGTTTCTTCAACAACTGCGGTTTCAGTGTTTTCCGCTGCTGCTTCCGGAGCTGTTTCTGTTTCTGCTGCTTCGGCCTGAGTTTCTTCAACAGCTTCTGCAGGAGCTGCTTCCTGTGCTTCGCTTTCAGCTGCTTCTTCTGTCTGAAGAGTTTCTGTTTCAGATGTTTCCGCTGCTTCAGCTGTCTCTGCAGGAACTTCCTGTTTCTCTTCAACAGCAGCTTCTTCAGTCGTGGCTGCCGGAGCGGCTTCCTTCTCTGCTTCAGTCAGATCTGTTGTTGCAGCGCTTTCCACAGCCTTTGTGTATCTCATCATCAGCTGGACACTGATGGTTTCCGGACGCTTGCCGTCCTGATCATCCGCATCGTCCCAGGACTTGACGACCTGATAAGTCGTTGTTGCGGTTGCGTGCGTATTGGTGATAGTACCGTTATTGTTTGCCGGAGAGCCGGATACTTCGTATCCTTCCGGTACGGTGTCTTCGGTCACTGTATAGGTAATCTCATTTCCGTTCGCGTTTTTCGGCAGACCGGACCACTTATAGGTCCATGTATTTCCGTTCTTCGTGATCTCCGGAGTCGGAGCAGTCGTTCCATCCGGAAGTCCGTTCAAGGTGAGAGTGAGTTCCTCAGGACGGATACCATCCTGGTTATCGGCATCATTCCATGCCTTAGTGACAGTGACATCTGTCGTTTCCGGAGTATAACTGTTGGTGATCGTTCCGTTATTGTTTGCCGGAGATCCTGTCATCGTATAATCGCTCGGAACAGTGTTTTCCGATACGGTGTAAGTGATCTCTGCACCTGTGCTGTCATATTTCGGTAATCCTGTCCAGGTATAGGTCCAGGTATTGCCGTCTGTGCTCTTTGTGATCTCCGGAGTCGGAGCAGTCGTGCCTTCCGGAAGATTATTCACCGTCAGTTCAAGAGTTTCCGGACGTTTTCCGTCCTGGTTGCTTGCGTCATCCCAGACTTTTGTAACGGTGATGTCCTTGACTGCATATTCATTGGTATAAGTGACTTCATAGACGGTGTTCGTCGATTCGATCGTCCCGGTGGAGGTACGGCCGCCTACGAACTTATCCGTCGTTCCTTCTCCGTCAATTACTTTGATCTTGGCTGTCTTGAAAATGAAGCCGGTCGGGAGATCACCTTCTGTGATCTCGTACGTCGAATCTGTCGGCAGGTTGTTAAGACGGACGGAATGACCATCCTTCATATTGACCGTGATCGTTGAACCGCTTGGTGCGTAGTACCAGCCATTCGCTCCGTCTTCGGCTGTTGCGCCGGAAACGCCTTCTGTGACCGGATTTCCGTCTTTATCCCGAACGGAGATCCAGACCCAGTAATCAGAGTCATGGCCATCATCTCCTGCAGGCGGAGCATCCGGAGCCAGAGAGTTTGTAACTTTCAGCGTGAACGGGAAAGTTGCGTCTTCCGGAACATTTTCACCTTCGACGACTTTCTTGATATTCAGGCTGGAACGACGATAGTTGGTTGCAGTAAGGGAATTTGCGGATTCATCCGCATAGTACTGATCGCCATTGATCGTATAAACAGTCGCTCCGCTGGGAGCAGTGTGTTTTTCATCGACTTTTATCAGCACCGTCAGCGTTCCGTCGATCATCATTGGGTGTACAGTTGGGACATCGAGTTCCCAGTGATAGGTCAGATCGTCCGGTTCGCTGAAAGTGAAGTCATGGCCTTCGGATCCTTTCAGAACTTCCATTTCACCATCCGCATTGGTGCGCATGATGCCGATCGAAACAAAGACACTGCCCTTCCAGCCATTATCACTGTTAAGGGAAACCGAATATACCGGCTCAGTATCATCATCTCTGAGAACACCAAGCGTGACCGATTTTGCTGACTGACTGTCGATCTCATTTTCCCATTCCTTCGAAACAGCGAGCTGTTTAACAGCATCTGTCTGTACCGGATCAGGATTCGTATAATTCACGCTTCCGCCGTCATAACCTTCACGGGTATCATCCCAGGTCAGTGTGGCAGTTGTATTCGTTGACAGATTGCCGTTCTTATCAATGTACTGCTGAATGTTGGAATCCAGTTCACCCCAGGCGCCTTGGTTGCTTTCATCAACATACGGATCGTTCTTGATGTCAGCTACGATATCCAGAGTTGTCTGGCTCGGGTAGACATCAAAGGTAACTGAATAGGTAACACCGTCGAGAAGTGTGCCGACACTGCTCAGATTCCAGTTTACAGAGCCGTTCTCTAATTTGGCTTGAGGCGGATCGTAATTATATAAGGCATTCTTCCCTGTCCATTCGTATTTAAGATTTCCGCCGGAAACACTTCCGTTCACGGTAACACTGTTGGAACCCCATCTGACAGTAGAGGTGCCGTCACCGTTATCTGTTACGGTGTAGGTCTCCATCTCGCCGCTTGTCAGGTTGACGCGCTGAAACTGATTGTTGCTGTCGAGCGGAATGCTGATCCAATACTGGTATTCCTCGATCACTTCGAGAAGCTCGGAGATTTCACCAGTCGATGTTTCGACCTCGTTGGTCGTACCGTCTGCGATGCCGACGTTCGTAACACCAAGGGCATTAACGATCGTCTGGAAGATGCTTTCGATCGCCTCGGTCAAGGCGGATGTATCAGAAGCATTAAAATAGTTTTCTGTAGCTACGGTCTGTCCATCCATGCCCGGACGGTCAGAACCGTTATTTGCGTAATAGATCAGATCATCAAGCAGATCTGCTTCTCTACCGTATGCGTAAATACCGAAAAGGGTCGTATCTGTACGGCTCTCAATCGTAAGTGCTTCATTGCGGGCTTCCTGATAGAACGGCCGGAAATCCGTCCACTGATGGTTTCCTGCCGGGTTGATCGGTCCATTATGGCCAGTACCGTTCGCACCGGACGCAGTGCAGGCACCGTCGGTTACGAGAATGACGAATGTAGGATCGCTGTCAGCAGAGTTAAGATATGAAATTGCCTGCTGCAGGCCGCTTTCCCAGTTCGTGCCGTTACCGTTATAGTTCAGATTTACGGTTCCGTCTACTCCGTCATCAAAGAAGCGGTTCGCACCGTTATTGTTAGAGGTAAGATTGCTTGTCCATCCCTGACGTTGGGCTCCGGTCACCGCAAAAGTAACGATCGCGACCTGGATATTGTTCGGATTGGAGGAACTCTGATATCCCCTCAGGTTCTCAATGAAATCATGCACGATATCTTCGGCATAATCCGCCCGGTTGCGGTTCGGGTTCGTGGTGACGTTGTTGCTGGTCATACTGGACGAGACGTCATATACGATCAGTACATTAACATTTGATGCGGTTTCGACTTCTGTATCCGCATCGCCGGTGACGGACAGCTCGATCTTGTAAGTGCCGTCATTACTGCCATCCTCCGTTTTGTTCGGCGTGGCAGTCTTGTCGTGTTCCGGTGGAATAACTTCCGCCTTAACACGGGTCGCCAAAGGTGAGATCCCCAGCGAATTGCTTACCAACATGGACAGGACAAACGCCATTGTCAGCAAGACTTTTCCAATTCTCCTCATACGCTTTCTTTCATCAGATCAGGCAACGGTCTGATGATTCCCTTTCCGGCCTTATATCCTTTTGTAATATGCGCAGGCCATTGCCGCATATCAGCTAAGCTCCACGGAGCTTTGCTTCCATTTGCCGAAGGCTGAACACGGGTCTCGATGAATTGTTTTCCTACACAAAAAAGTTTGTGTCGGATCTGAAACACAAACATGATCTTGATTGATATAGTGACCATGTTTTGTGCGTTTATTCCGGTCCAATCTTCTAACACGGATTTGATTAACTTTGCAGTTAACTGACGGTTGATTGAATATGCTTTCAACACGACAAAATCGCGCAAAACATATATGCTGATACTAGTAGAATATCATTATTCACTGCCGGAATAAATATGCAATTTATATATTTTGCCACATTTTTACCGCAGTGTTTTAGATGACAGACACAAATACGTCTAAGAAAATTAGATTTTTTGTCTAAGAGTTATAGTATACAATCTTCTTGCAGCTTCATCATGCCATCGAAGGATACATTGCTGGAGCAATGACAAGATTAACAAAAAGGATGCCTCCCATAGATTCAGGGAAGCATCCTTTTAAGTTGTGTAATAGTCCGGTTATCAGTATGTCCGGGATCCCGGGATAAACCCTTTATGAATCCGCGTTTTTTAGCTGAACCGTTATTTACCTGCAGTATTCGGTACAGGCGGTTTCGGCGAAGTCGGCGGAGTCGGCGGAGTGTGGGAGTTCGTTACAGTGAATCCGTCCTTCGCGCTGCCGCTGATCGCTGTCGTATAGGAAGCGACTGTGTCTTCGGTAACGGTGTATTTGATCTCCTTGCCGTCTTTCAGGACAGGCTGTCCTTCTAATGTAGCCGTCCACTTGTTTTCCTCGCTCAGTTCAAAGGATTCGACTTCTTTGCCGTCGGCGAGGATATGAACGGTGACTTTTGCCGGACGCAGTTTATCCTTATTGTTGACATCGTTCCAGACTTTCTTGACGGTGATGTCAATGGTCTTCGGAGTGTACTGATTCGTGATCGTTGTGATGAGACCTGAGACTTCCTGAGAGAGAAGCTTATAGCCTTCCGGCATACTGTCTTCTTTCCAGGTGTAGGTGATCTCTTTCCCGTTTTCGTATTTGGGAAGGCCTTCCACAACGGCTGTCCACTGGTTGCTTTCGCTCAAAGTAACTTTATCGCCATTGGAGAGAGTAACATTTAATGTCTGCGGACGCATGCCGTCCTTATTGTCGGAATCTTCCCATACCTTGACGATCGTCAGATCGATCGTTTCAGGAGTGTGGGTATTTTTGATCGTTCCGCCGTTTTCTACCGCTGCCGTCGGACTCTTTTCATATCCATCCGGTACAGTTTCCTCTCTTACGGTATAAACGATCGGTTCGCCGCCTGCGTATACCGGCACATTGCTCCAGGTATATGTCCAGGTATTGCCGTCTTCACTCTTTGTGATCGTCGGATTCGGAGCTGTCACTCCCTCCGGAAGACCATTCAGAGTTAATGTCAGTTCATCCGGGCGTTTGCCGTCCTGGTTATTGGCGTCATCCCATTCCTTAGTGACACTGACTTCTGTTTTTGCCGGTGCATGTGTATTGGTGATCGTTGCACCGTTTCCAACGGCAGCATCCGGGCTCTTGGTATAACCTCTCGGGACTTCGTCTTCAGATACTGTATAAACGATCTCTTCCCCGTTCAGTGTCTTGGGAAGACCTGCCCAGGTATAGGTCCAGAAATCTCCCTCTTTCTTGATCTCCGGAGCAGGAGCGGTCGTTCCTTCCGGGAGACCATTCAGAGTCAGCTCAAGACTATCCGGACGGATGCCGTCCTGGTCGCTGCTGTCAGCCCAGGACTTGGTGACGGTAACGGTTGCTGTTTCAGGCTTGTTGGTGATGCTGCCGGCATTCTCTTCCGGTGTGCTTCTTACATATGTTCCTCTTGCCCAGAACGACCAGGAAGGATGAGAGTCGAATTTGATCTTGCCGGGGTTGCCGGAAGTCATTGTAAACCCGCCTTCAGCATGATGACCGAAGCCGGTAAGATATGTTGTGCCCTCCCAATCCTCATGCGGAAACTGCGGATGTTCTCTGACAAGGGCAAGTAGGATCTTCTGCTCGATCACGCTGATCTCTTCGGGAGTCCAGATATACAGCTGATTGCCTTTTTTAGCGGCAATGAAAGACTTCTCTTTCGATTCTGTATATACTTCAAATTCGGTAACGCTATTTGGCTGGATCCATACCCAGTCCTCTTCACCGTCAAGCGTTGTCATATTGACTGCCGGATCTTTATGTTTTTCCGCGACTTCTGTGTAATTAGGAACGGTTACTTCCGCGACCGCGAAATTATAAACATGATACTTCCCATCATCGCCAATATAAAAGGCCGGTTCCTGATCATCACTGTCCGTCAGTCTGAATTCGTGTTTCCATTCATTGGCGGCAGTGACTGTAGCGGTGTCAAACAGATCGCTCTCTGTATAAGAATCACCTTTATAGCGATACAGCTTTACCGTAATGGAATCCGGGCGAAGACGAAGACTATCATTGCTGTCGTCCCATACTTTTGTAAAAGGAATGATGATCGTTGACGGATCGTAAACATCAACTCCATCTCCTTCTGCTCTGATAGTGATTTCGCCATCTTCGCCTTCCGGATCCGCTGCTAAAAGAACAGGAGCATTCAGTTTATCCGCAGCTGCGGGATTCTCCTGCACTGCTTCTTCCTTATCCGCAGCGACCTTTTCTTCAGGAACTTCTGCATCTTCGCCTTCAGTACCTTCAGCAGCGATTGTCGGCTGTTCTGCCTCTGCTTCAGCTGCTTCAGCGCTTCCGCCATCTTCATTTTCTTCATTCTGATTCTGATCATCCAGTATCACTGTCTGCTCTCCATCGTCCGCAGCTTTCGCAACATTTGTGAATGGCGAGATGCCGACACTGTTGCTTACCAGCATGAATAGAACGAACGACAGGATCATCAGAATTTTTTTGATTCGATTCATGTTGAACCCCCCTGCGCATACAAGCGCACATGCTTTTTGTACAACGTAAAAACAAAAAGACACTACTTCATTTCTAGGCTACCACGCAGAATCCGCAAAGAATTAGACGCATCTACCCCTTATTTCCAAATCCTTTTTCAGCGTCCTTACGATTCGACGAAACTGATCAGTCTTGGCCGAAATTATATAGTTCTTTCAGAATGATCCCACAGCAAAAGATCCGGCAGACCGGAAGTCTCCGGCTTACACAAAACAAAAGCCCGTCTTCAAAAACACGCAGAATGACGAACACAGGTCCGGGTTTTGCAGAAGATCGCTGACCATCTCAGTGAACAGTCTTCGATAAGGAACATTTTGTTCATATAACATTTATGTGATAAATTCCTTCATCAGCGGTCTTTTTCTTTTCAGCCCCTCTTCTGTATAATAACGTTGCGTTTTTAAAGAAAGAGGAGCCGGTTTGCGCCGGCATGAGGGAATTATTTATGAAACTTCTGATCATCAATCCGGGTTCGACCTCAACGAAGATCAGTCTTCATGATGAGGAGACAAAGCTTTTTGAGGAAAGCATCTTCCACGATGCGCCTGAACTTTTAAAATATCCGCACGTCAACGACCAGGTACCTTTCCGTAAACAGGTCGTTCTCGATATCCTGAAAAAGAACGGTTACTCCCTGGAAGACGTTGATGTCTTTGTCGGCCGCGGCGGCAGCGCATGCCCCTGTGAAGCCGGTGTCATGGAAGTTACCGAAAAGCTCTACGAAGACACCCGTGACGGTGTCGGCGGAAGCGAACATGCCGCCAAGCTCGGCGTCATGCTGGCACACGATTTCTCCAAAGAGACCGGCAAGCCGGCTTACACGATGAACCCGACCAATGTCGATGAGCTGATCGATGAAGCCCGTATCACCGGTATCAAAGGTGTCTACAGCAATGCCCAGGCTCATGTCCTGAACCAGAAAGCAGTCGCTACCTACCACGCGGAGAAGATGGGCAAAAAATACGAAGACTGCAACTTCGTCGTCTGCCATATCGATGGCGGTATCACTGTTCATGCACACCGCAAGGGCAGAATGATCGACGGCAACGTCGGTTCCGGCGGCGACGGCGCCTTCACACCCACCCGTATCGGCAGTGTCCCGATCCTGCCGCTGATCCAGTATTTAAAATCCCACAGTATCGAAGAAGTTGAACTGATGTGCTCCCGTGCCGGCGGTTTCGTTTCCCACTTCGGCACCAGCAACGCGGACGTTATTCACGAAAGAGTCGTCAACGGCGACAGGAAAGCCGGACTGATCTGGCGTTCAATGGTCTACCAGATCTGCAAGCAGATCGGTGCCATGGCTGTTGCTCTCGATGGAGAAGTTGACGGCATCCTGCTGACCGGCGGACTCATGCGCTTCCCGGACATCGCTGAGATGATCCATAAGAAGTGTGACTGGATCGCTCCGATCTACTGCTATCCGGGCGAACTGGAACAGGAAGCGCTTGCCAACGAGACCCTGAAAGTCCTGCACGGCAAGGCTAAGCTTAAGAAATACACAGGCGAACCTGTCTGGAAAGGCATCGAAGACTAACAGAGGATCAAATGATCCTCTTTTCTTTTTCATATCGATTTCGCAGCTAAGAACTTTCGTGTAAAATGGAACCTATGAAAAGAATCCTTAACCGGGATCATATCCTGATCCAGACGGCGTTTTATATCTGTTTCGCGGCACTGATGGGCTTTGGCACCTTCACGATGCTGAGCCGCGGTTACAATGCCTCGACGATCGGCGTGCTCATCGCCCTGGCCAATCTTTCCAGCATCGTCTTCAATTATCTGATCTCCGCCCTGCAGGGAAAACTGAAAACGGTCAGCGCTTTTCAGATGGCTTTCTTTGTTTCGCTTGCCCTGCTGGCCGCCTATACCGGGAACGCGCTCTGCGCAAGACCGTCCTTTGCCCTGAGTCTGAGTTATCTGCTGTGCATCGCCTTTACGTTCTCGCTGACACCGCTGATCGATTCGCTCAATTCCGCGCTGATCAAAAACGGCATCGACATCCACTTCGGTGTTGCCCGTTCCTTCGGTTCCCTGTCCTACGGGATCTCCTGCATCGTCTTCGGTTATATCGCCTCGGCAGCCGGATGGCAGGCGATCGTCTGGCTGCTGGTCCTGTTTCATCTCGTATTGATCTTCTTCCTATATATCAGCGGCAGACATTTCGCCCGGATCGATACAGCAGAAGCGGGAGAAGAAGAAAAGGAAACACTTCACTTCCTGGAATTCATCAAGAACCGTCCTTCCTTTTTCCTGACCTGCATCGGTTATGCCGGACTGATGGGCTGTTTCAACCTGATCATGGAAAGCTTCCTTCTGCCGATCCTGCTCAGTGTCGGCGGAACGACCGTTGACTCCGGCATCGTCCAGGGGATCAAGGCGTTCATGGAAGTTCCCTTCATTTTCTGTTTTCATCTGATCGAACGCCGTTTCTCTCTGCGCTCGATCTTTACGGTCTCCGTATTCAGTTTCTTCGCCAAGTGTCTGATCATGTACGCGGCCCGCACTGTCGTCCCGATCTACGCTTCCCAGATCCTGCAGGGGACATCGCTCGCGCTCCTTTTGCCGGCCTATGTCTCCTACATCAACCGGACCATGAAGAAAAACGAGATCGCTCTGGCTTACGCGCTGCAGGCAATGAGCCTGACTGCAGTGCAGATGCTGCTGAATTCCTTCGGCGGCTATGTGCTCGATCTCTACGGTGTCAAGCCACTGTGCATGCTGGCAGCTGTACTTACCGCTCTCAGCGGCTACCTGCTGCTGCGTCATCTCCGTCCGGCAGATACTGCCAAACAGACAGTCTGATCATACAAAAAGAAGGCAACGCCTTCTTTTCTTTATTCGTCTTTCGGGATCTGCCCGATCGCCTTTAGAAATTCACTCACGTGACGCGCGTATTCCTGCGGCTGGCGGATCGCGGATACAGCGTGTTCCGCGCCTTCCAGATAATAGATCTCCTTATAGCCCTTCGTCCGTTCGTACATCCTTTTCGAATTTTCCGGAAGGATAAAGGAATCTTCGGCACCGTGCAGGAAGAGGATCGGGATCATGTTTTCGTCCAGTGCGTCGATCGGCCGCATGTCTCTCAGTGAATAACGATAGCGGAGCCTTGTCCCGAGATCGGTAAGCTCAAACAGGAAGGAAGGCATCTTGGCGCTCTTATAACCTCCCCGCAGCACATTCTCGATATCCGCAAAGCCGCAGTCCGCTACAGCAAAGTCGACCGCGGGCAGATACTGCATACAGGTAAGCGTCGTTGCCGCGCCAAGCGATTCTCCGTGCAGACCCAGACTGTCGATCAGCGGATAACGGGAACGGGTATCTTCGATCAGCTTCAGCAGATCCTGCGCTTCCAGGATGCCGTAAGTCGTGATCGCCGGCGCGTTCAGACCGTGCCCGCGCAGATCATAGAGAACACAGTTGTATCCCAGATCCAGATAGACCGGAACGTATTTCAGAGAACCGATGCGGTTATCTGTATAGCCATGCGAGATGATGACGTATTTCCTTGAAGGAACAGGATTCTTTAAAAGCTGAACATGCAGCTCGTAATCGTCTTTTCCCTTAACGATATAATCCTCTTTTTCAAGCAGGTCATAAAAAGAAGTGTTGTAATGTTCCGACTGCCAGGTCATCGCTTCTTCCAGGGTCTGGCGTTTTCCGGTCATCGTAAAGCCGGCCAGCCAGAAGGATACGGCAAAAAGCACGACAAGCAGCAGGATCAGAATGATCAGAAATATCTTCAGCAAACGGGATCTCCCCTTTCTGTTGTTTTTACTATGCATATACAGGTCAGTTTCTGTTTCTATTATACCCTCTCGGGAATGGTTTTTCCTTTCTCCTGAAAACCGGAGAAAAAGGAAATGATATAGTAAAAGTGATGAAAAACGGAGAAAGAATATGAACAGAGCGATCCGAAACCTTTTGATCCTGCTTCTTATGGCAACCCTTCTTTCGGGGTGCGCGGGAGAGAAAAAGGAAGAGACTCCCGAAACGCCCGCAGTTCCGGAGATCCATGAACTTGCCACACAGCACGAAACCGAATTCGGCGGAGTCTACCTCGTGATCACGATCGATGACTTCAATAAACTGGGATTCGAATACGGCGACAGTGTGAACGTCGAATTCTCCAATGGCTACAAGCTTGAGGACATCCCCTACTATAACGGCTACTATGTCGATGCCGGGAAACCGCTGCTGATCGCCTATCCCGGATACGATTACATCAAGGCCGCGATCAATTACGGCGAAGACCTCTGGGAGGAAGCCGAACTGAAGGCGACCAATGTAAAGACTCTCTGGATGACTGCCGGACTGGATGAGCATTCCAAAGCTTCTGTTACTCTGAATGAAGCTGGAAAATACCGTGCCATTCAGGAAGCGCGGGACATCCATTATTATGACGAGCGGGAGAAATATCCCAGCGATATCGTCTTTGCCAATTTCCGCGCTATTGAGATGGGAAGCATCGCCGACGGACGTCTTTACCGTTCCGCCTCGCCCTGCGACAACCAGCATAAACGCGCTCCCTACGTCAATGACCTCATGCAGGAATACGGCGTGAATGCCGTCCTCGATCTCTCGGATAACGAATCGAAGATCCGGGGTTATCTGCAGCAGCCGGATTTCGCTTCCGCCTACTGGAAAGAGCTTTACGATCAGGGAAACGTCCTGCCGATCGCTTTGAATATGAATTATCTTTCCGATGACTTCGCGGCGAAGATCGCGCAGGGCTTCATCGACCTCAGCGAAAAGGAAGGACCTTATCTCATCCACTGCACCGAAGGCAAGGACCGCACAGGTTTTGTCTGCATGCTGGTGGAAGCGTTATGCGGCGCAAGCTATCAGGAGATCGCCGACGATTATATGCTGACCTATGATAATTACTATGAGATCCGCAAGAATAACCAGGCAGATAAATACCAGACGATCCTCGAAAGCAATCTTGACGCGATGCTGAAGTTCATCGTCAATGATGATTCCGTTGATTTCAAAACAGCAGATCTCACACCATATGCGCGCGCCTATCTTCTGAACGCCGGCATGAGCGAGGAGCAGATCGATTCCTTCATCTCCCGTCTGCAGTAAAAACAAACAGATCGATAGACCAAAGTAAAAGGGGCTGTTACGAAATAGCTAATCCGTAACAGCCCCTTCTCTAATTGTTTGAGATATTCTATTCGACGGTGAAGTCGACGTTGATCTGGACGTTGTCCTTCTGTTCAAAGAGATCGATACCCATCAGCATGCCCTTCTCTTCGTTGTAGATGGCGACCTGTTTCAGGGAACCGACCACCGAAGGATTCGTTCTCTCGAATCCGGCAGCGGTCAGTTTCTCTTCGTAGGCATTCAGGAATGCTTCTGCTTCCTCCATGGTCGCGAAGGTCTGATCGAACGCGAGATAGAGCTTGTAGTCACGTCCGTACTGGACTTTGGCAAATTTCGCCAGATCACGGCAGGTGAGCGGATCATTGAGGTCGATCTCCGGGAAGCCTGCTTCAGCGATGCGCTTTTCAGCTTCCTCTGCCGGTAATGTCTTCTCGGATCTGTAGAGCAGGGATACTTTGTTGTCGCCTGTCATCAGATAACGGAAATTGGCTCTGCCCTGCGGCGCAGCGAGGTAGCTCATTTCCTCCGTATCGCCTTCGTATACCGGTGTGAATCCGGCATCCTGCAGTGCTGTTTCATATGCTGCAAGATATTCATTCATCTTGTCTTCGTCTTCGAAGTTGATGTCGACATACAGATTGGCGTTATAGTCGAAGAAGTATAACCAGGATTCCGTCAAAGCGGCAGCGCGGTCGGTACCCTTCAGTTCGACGAAATTCGTTGATGCCGGGAGTTCCACGAAACCAAGACCGGTGACGACCTTATTGATCTCATCCAGTCCGTAGTATTCCGGGTAGGCATAGTATTTCTTCGTGACCAGATTGACACCGTTGTCGAAGCTCGGCGCGATCTCGGAATAACACTTGTATTCATCACGCAGCAGACGGCGGTAGACTGTCTTTTCGCTTCCGTCTTCCGCAACGGCTTTCGCTTCTTCGAAGCCTTCCTTCTTTAAGAGCTCGATATAATCGGCAAGATCCTGTTCTGTCGCGTGGGAATCGCGGATCGTTGTCATATCGGTCATCAGGTAATCCTGATCCATCGTCATCGCATAGCTTGCGAATGTCGGGAACGGTACAGCCTGTTCGCCGTATCCGGGCATGAAAATGGAATTCAGAATGAACAGATCGCCTTCTGTCCAGGCAGTACGCGGTTCCGGATATACCGGGGATTTCATCCAGGCTTCCGCCGCGGCATTGTCCTCGGCTTCACCGAAAGTGATCACGACATCGATATCGTCATAGCTGATGCGGGTGACCGGGTTGTCATTCATGACGGCTTTCATATGAACGACTGTCGGATCGATGTTGTCCATTTCAAGATAGACATCTTCCATCTGGGAGACTGCCATTTCACCGTATCCGGCATAACTGAGCAGGAAGCGCTTGACGATCTCTTCATGGGATAAGAAAGTCAGCGGCGCGTCTGTCTGGTTATAGAAAAGATTGTAGATATTGCCCTGTGAGACTTCTTCATTCAGAAGGTAGCCGGGCAGTCTTGAATCCGCGGCGTCGATCGCCTGCTCCTCACCGAGGAAGACGATGTTCTCCAGACCGCCGTTTCTCAGGAAGCCCTGGAAAGCCTCGTTCTTCACACTCATCGCAGCGAAGTCGTTGTAGGCTTCATCCTTATAATCGAACCAGACCAGGTCTCTGGAATAGACGTTGATCTTCAGGAAATTCGACTCGATCGTATACTTTCCGTCCTTGATCTTCGCCAGGAAATTATCCATCGCCTTTTCGGAGATCTCCGCGGGGGTGAGCTCCGGCTCCGGTTCCGGATCTTCGGATGGTTTATTTCCCTGGCAGCCTGTCAGACACAGACAAAGCACCGCCAGCAGGATCAGCAGTTTCTTTATGCTTTTCATGGTATTATCCTCCAAATGTACATAAACTACTACAATTATACTTCATGCCTTAAACAGATAGAAAGAAGAACGGACGGTCCTTTTCAAAACCGGACATATTTGTGTCCGGATGCAGGTCAGGCGCTGTGGCAGTTATGATCATCGCCGCAGCCGTGATCGTGATGGCATTCGTGTCCTTCTTCACGGTCATGATGGTGACAGGATGCATCCGGATCGTACGCAAGCGCGCCGTTAAGATAGGCTCTTACCACATCATCCGCTTTTCCCTGCGCACCGGGGATCAGCTCGATCCCGGCTTCATTCAGAGCATAACGGGCACCCATGCCGATACCGCCGCAGATCAAAAGGTCAGCGCCGGCTTCCTTTAAAAGCACTGCCAGCATGCCGTGGCCATGACCGTTGGAGGACAAGATCTGTTCCTTTATGATCCCTCCGTCCTCGATATCGTAAAGCTTGAACTCTTCCGTGCGGCCGAAGTGCTGGCCGACAAAACCATACTCATACGTGACTGCAATTCTCATTTATTTTTCCTCATTCTTTTTTATACATCCATAGCGGCTGTTTTTACTCTTTCTTTTAAGAAGGAACGGAACCGTTTTGATCCGAAAACGATGAACCGGTATTCTCTGTTGTCCTTCAGCCGGATCGAGAATACAGGAAACAGAAATCTTCGCTGAAAACTGATTTCTGAAATATCCGCGTATCTCATCTCGATACGCTTCAGTTCCGGAGAAACGGTCAGCTTGTTCGTGTGATACGTCATTTTCTCCTCATCGGTGCTGATGCCACCTCCGAGGACTCCTTCGCGGATGATGCTTGCGACAAAATACGGGTTCATAGAGATCTCCTTTTATTTGACGGAAAAGCTCCCCAGATAGCGGAATTCGAGGGAAGACTGCTGACACAGTTTCTGATAATCCCCATAGGAACTCCCGGCGCATTCGATCACATAGACATAGTGGCCAAGTTCTGTTTTCAAAGGACGGTCATGGATCGCGACCAGCACCATCTTCAGCTCTTCCATCTTTTTCATCAAAGCAGGCAGTTCCTCCGCCGGTCCGGAAGCCAGGAAAGCCAGCCGGTCCGCGGACTCCGTAGCTGCCTGTTCGGTGGAAAGAACATAGAAACGAGTCTTATTGAAATCGCTGTTCTGGATCCCCGGAGCAAGGACCTTCAGCCCGTAAACTTCCGCGCTGCCCGCAGAGGCGATCGCCGCGCAGGAAGGATCGTTTCCCTCCGCTACGAGTCTGGCGCCTTCCGCTGTGCTTGAGACAACGACTGTTTCCGCTTCCGGGAGATTCGTCTTCAGCCATTCCGCGCCCTGGGTCAGGCCCTGCGGATGTGAATAGACTGTCCTGATCTGACTGAGCTCCGCGCCCGGAAGCGAAAGCAGATTCTGCGTGATCGGCAGCTCCACTTCCCCGACGACAGATAAAGAAGGATGCGCGATCAGGATATCGACATAATCGATCACCGCTCCGCCAATGGTATTCTCCTGCGGAATGACCGCGTAGCGGCTCTCTCCATTCAGCAGTGCCTCTACAGCATCCGCGACAGTCTCATACGGCTGCAGGGAAGCCTGCTCATCAAAAAACGTTTTACACGCTTCTTCGGTATATGTGCCGCGCGGTCCCAGATAACTGACTTTGGCGGTCTGATCGATCACCACCGGGATCGTCTCTTCCGCAGCGGAACAGCCCGCCAGCAGAAAAACAAGGATCATCAATACTAATTTCTTCATCTTTTTAATTATACAAGGCTCCAAGAATATGACTCTTTGTTGAAATCTAATGGTGCAGCTCGAAGAGATCCCGCGGGAAAAGAGACAGGGATTCCGCGCCGTTCTCGGTGACAAGGATCATGTCTTCGACGCGCATATACATCTCTCCGGGGAACATCATCTTCGGTTCGGAACAGAATACCATTCCCGGCAGCATGACTTCGTCTTCGTAATCCGCCAGTATCGGGAATTCATGGCAGTCAATACCGATCTGATGGCCGTTCATGCCGTGCTCCTGCTTTCGGAAGTATTTTCCGTAGCCGTGCGCTTCGACGTAATCGGTGATCATTTTGTACGTCTCGTTCACATTCGTCTTATAGGGAACGATGCTGCGGATCATGTTGACCTGCGCGTCCTGAAGCACTTTATAGCCTTCGCGGATATATTCCGGCGCTTCGCCCCAGTACAGCGTTCTGCCCCAGTCGGAGCAGTATCCGTCCTTAACGAATCCAATATCGAACGCGATCCCGGTATTCGGCAGAAGACGGTTCGTGCGCGGGAAGTCATAATTCTGCTCGGCGGTGAATGTGCCTCTTGTCTTGAAGCCGATCGTCGGCGGGAAGGAAAAGTCATCCATGCCGTGTTCCATACCATAGCGCATCAGCATGTCTTCCGCTTCCGCCATCGTCATTCCTTCACGGAAGTTTTCCGCGACATACATGATCGCCTGATCGGTAAAGCGCGCCATATAGCGCAGCTGCTCGATCTCCCTGGCGTCTTTGATCTTGCGCAGATCTTTTAAAAGCAGTTCCGCATCGACTGCTTCCGCTTCGGGAACGATATCCTTAACAGCTCCTGAGAGCCAGCCGGCACAGTCGCTTCCGATACCGATCCTCTTTCCTCTGACAAAGAAAGACAGCGTATCCTCCATCTGATCGAAGTAGGACAGGATGACTTTGCACCCCGGAAAATCATCCTTCAGCCTCGGGATGCATACGATCCTGAAGTCTCCCTCCGCAGATAACCAGAGGACTGCTTCCGGAAGGATATGGGACGACTGGCGGCCGCCGATGTTGTTCATGCAGCTTCTCTGCCAGAAGTAGTTGGTACATTCGCTTACATACTGAAGATTCGCGCCGGTCGCGTAGAGCACTCCGTCAAGGCCTGCGTTGCGGATCGTATTCAGTATTCTTGTTCTGCGTTCACTCATAATCTGATCCTCACTTCTTCCCTTCCGTAAAAACCCGGTCAGCATTCCTTCCATGTTAAAGATCGATCACGATCTTCCTGTAGCTTCTGCATAGCCACACTTCCAGAGAAGCACGGCCTCCGAAAGGAGCTTTCAATCAGTCCTTTTTCCATCTCTTCGCTGCAATACGGGCATTTCATATGCATTATCTCCTTTTGCAAAGCCGGAATAAGACCGCTCTTAAGCGTACTTGTTTGTCCGGTCCGGCTTGTTTTTCTGTCTTCATTATACAAAAACAGGACCTTTCAGTCCTGTCTGTTGATTAGGTGAGCCACGCTTCAGAGAGAGATATGCGGTCACTGTTTTGCCGATTTATGCAGAATCATCTCGGCAGCGATTGTTGTGCCGATCAGAAGCAGCAGCCATATCAGCAGAAGAAAATAGTTTCCTGCCTCAAGAAGAGGATACGGCGCCAGAACACGGGAAGTGCAGGCATTATACAAAAGCGATAACGCGAAGAGAACGAAAGCGGGAAATGAGATCATCCAGCAGCGGTTCGCAGTCTTCTGATCGATCATATTATTCAGCCTGGCTGCATAGATGATCATAGCCGAAACGATCATCCAGACGAAACCGTTCATGATCGCGAACGCGTTCTGGTATTCATACCAGAGAGCGCAGGAAGTGATATAGCCGATCCAGGCCATGGACGGTCCCAGAACAGAAAGAACGTTGCCGGTCTTTCTTTCTTTGTCATTCTCCTTTATCGGCTCGATGCCTTTTAATAAATAGTCGGTCGTGACATCAAAGAATTCGCTCATCGCGATGATCTTTTCCATCTCCGGAACGCTTTGTTCGCTTTCCCATTTTGAAACTGCCTGCCGGCTTACGCCGAGCTTATCCGCCAGTTCTTCCTGAGAGATTCCTTTCTGTCTTCTTAACTCTAAGATCCGATCTGAAATTTTCATATTGTTTTCCTCCTTGATGGTTTAAAAGTACCTTTCTTTCCGGTTGCCTCTCCACCATCTCGGCTTGGAACTCTATAAACCGCCGGTTGCGATCTGTTATTTCGGCTGATGATCATCGAAAAACAGAAAATGTATTCCGGCGATCAAGAAAGCTTTAACCCTCTTTGCCGAATATAAGGCCTTTGAGTCCGCTGACTACTTTCTTGACGGTCTGGCTTCCTGTGCCGAAACCCTGACGGAAAACATAATCCATCGTGTCATAGAACCCGTCAAGAGTCTGCTTTGTAAACTCCGCCTTGACCTTGTCTTCGCTCATATTTTTATATTTGCTCTTTTCCCTGAACTCCTTGTAGTTGTCAAAGACATACTTGTGCCATTCCGGTCCAAGCAGTTTGTCACTGTATTCTTCTTCGAATTTCCTGATCGATGTGCCAACATCCAGAGGGATATCCATGTAGTAATACTTTACCAGACTTATGGTTTCCTCATGATAGGCTCTCAGCTCGGCGATCCGGTCATCGCTCAATGCATCAATATCTTCGAGATACTTCTCGTATAAATACATATATCTCGTATAGACGCTGCGAAGGATGTCATCCGGGTCTTTCTTTTTGGCGGTCTCTTCATTCAGGATCTGTTCGATTCTTTCTCTTTTTAATTCGATCATACTTATTCTCCATAATAAGCTTTGCTTTTCTGTGTGGCGGCGCCGACCGGGATTCAGTCGCCGGCGGTCATATCATACACAAACACTTCGTGTATTTCTTCGGTATATCCTTCGTAGAATCCTCTCGGCATTCCGGCGATGATCCTCGCGCCTCTGTTGTACAGCAGCAGAAACTGACCGGTATCCTTCCGGAATGTCAGGCCTTCGATCTCGCCCTGACGGATCACATCATCGAATGTCTTTTCCAGGGTGACCCTGCCGGTATCCCTGTTTTCGGAAACATCGATCCTGTACATGTGGTCCGGCGCGTTTTCTTCGGCGTCCCCGTCATCGCTCGTGACATAGAGCCTGCCGTCATGATACGCCACGCCCTGGATCCATTTGGGACTTGTCTGCATTTTCAGCTTTCCTTTATATTCCGCTGTGTCCAGATCATACATGTACAGATATTCACTGGATTCATCGTCTATCCACGACGACATATACACTGTCCGGGAATCCGGATCCACGGCGATCCCGCTGCATTCCAGCTGACCGGTATCCGCCCGGAAGGGAAAAACTCTTTTGAGTTTCAGCGTGTCGCCGTCATAGACTGCGACCTGTATATTTCTGCCCTCACCGTCCATAAAGTATTCCACGCCAAGATATAATTCATTGTTGTACACATCGATATCACCGATGTGGTTGACTTCCAGTGAATAACCCTCAAACGGCTCAGGGTTTTCGGCAATAAGGTTCCAATTACCGTCATACTTTTGCAGTATCCCGGATCCGCTGACCCAGTAATCGCCGTTCTCTGTGCAGATCCCCTGTCTGCCGCCGACGGGGTGAACTTCCTGCAGTTCATATCTGTAAGCGGGTCTTGCGTTTCCGGCGCATCCGTTCAGAAACACTGCGGATAGAATTCCAAGTGTCATCATTGTCTTTATTTGCATTTTTCCCTCGCTATACGGATCTGTTACCCTTTTTCATTATAGTTGAACAGGATCGTTTTATCCCGTAAGTCGGTATTTGCTGAAGATAACGACAGTTCAGACGAACGCTGATCATCAGCAGTAAACTCATTCCGGTCTGTCAGTCAGGCTGCTGGCCGTCGTGCACTTTCCATGCGCATTCTGTGATTCGCATATCCGTGAACACTGCCTTGAAACTGGAATCTTCCGGGCTGCAGGCGTAAATGCCAAAGCGGATCTTTCCGGCACCCTCCCACATATGGCAAACTCTCATCTGCGTGAATTCATTGCCGTCCGGCGAACACTCTATGCAATAGTCGTCTTCTCTGCGGCTGAAACGGTACCACATGACCTTGACGTCTGCCGGAATGGCGGTCGTCGCCCAGTCGGAATAACCGTGATTCGTTACAACGGAGCCGAGATGCTGAAAGGACTCATTTTCATATTCTACAGACCCTTTCAGCCAGTTTTCGGAATCAAGGTACATGACGATACCGCATTGATCAAAACGATGATGGCTTTCCGTGAAGTCTGTTTTCACGATAAACGAGAAGTACTTCTCTTCGGTTTCCGTCTGCAATACCGGAGCATTGTCATTACGGAAATGATAGTACGTTCTCTGCCAGAGATCTGTGTGCGGGATCGTCACGATCTCGATCCAGTCTTTACTGACAGAATAATTGAGCGGCTCTCTTGTCCATTTCATTTCATTTGTGTTCATAAGTTCCTCCGGAAAGGCTCTTTCCGCATCGGCGAATACCGGTGCTTTTCTTCTGTATTTATTGCCTTCAAAGCCCTGTTCGTTTTCTTTTGATGGAGTCGGGTGAGTTCAGACAAACCGAATATTTATATGAGATCGGCGGTCATCGCCCTGAAGATTCAAAGGACTCAGATCAGTCTTTTCTTTTGATCGGGTGGCGAATGACGGTCTTCAGCTTTTCCGGCTCGACCTTTCTGGCATCGCTCAGATATATTTCGTGATGAAGCCGCTGTTCACTGATATCCAATGCGAATCCCTGCTGCTCCATATACTCATGCATCAGCGCTACTGTCGCAGGCTCGCCATCATAGGAACCGATGTGCATGCACTGAACGCACAAGCCTTCTTCATATGTCAGAAATTCGACCTTTGAGAAGTCCGTCTTTTTCTTTTTGGCAGCCTCCTCAACAACCCATTCGAAATCAGCCTTTGTGACAAAATCAGGCAGACGAATGACAGAGATCCATTTGAAGTTTTCTTTATGGGCGTAGTCGATCCCCGCAATACCATCCTGCCACCAGAACCCCTCCAGCGGAGGAACGACATAATCAAAATATCCTTCGATCTTATGGCTGCCTTTTTTGCTCATCTTTATCGTGAACGCGATACCATACAAAAGACCTATGGCTTGTTTGTATTCGCCGTCTTCCTGATTCGGATCGCCCTGTCCACGAACCGCGATATAGTTCACGCGCGGCACCGTCACGATCGAAGGCTTGTTCTTAGGCATGTAGAATTCCTTGTACTCTTTTTTATAATCAAACGGCATTACCTTTTCCTCCGCAAATTCGTTTTCCAATCGTTCTGATGAGCCATGAATCAAGAAAGTCCATCTGTTCCGGCGTATGAAACCAATGCTCGCCGTCCTTCATAACAGCCAGCTCTGCCCCGGTCCTTTCGGAAAAAGCAGATATCGTCTTAAAGGATGTCAGATTGTCTTTTTCACCGTAAAGGATGCTGGTGGGAACTACCCAGCTGACCGGATGATCCCTAACATACTGTAAATAATCCCACGACAGTGTTTCCCCAAAATCTGTTTTTATCTTCCCTTTTAAGCGCAGCTCATCTTCGGTCACATTTGACCATGACATCATGTTCAGGATCAATCCTTCCATATCGGTAACCGGAGAGATAAACAGCGCTCTTTCGACCTGCCGATCTGAAAAAGAATGCATCGAGAAGAATGCACCGATACTGTTGGCGATCAGCAGAACCGGTCCGGATCTTTCGCACAAAGCATTCATATATGATCCGAATTCTCTTTTGGCATCCCAGGGGGTTTCGGCTTTGTAGTCAAATCCGATCACATCATAGTCCTTCAAAATCGGTCTGTAATGACCTGCCTCTTTCGCGCTGCCGCCTTTTCCGTGAATGTAAACCGCTGTTTGTTTCGTCATTATTTATCTTTTCCTGTTCGGTGATTTTCTTACCGGGATCCGCGGTATCATCTTGCTTTCTTCGGTTTCTTTTCAGGCAGTTCCGCATACATGCCTTCCAGCAGTTCTGTGATCAGATCCATATCTTCAAATCTGTCAAATACATGCATCAGTGTCTTTGAGCCTTCATACGGAAAACGCAGTTCAGAATCTGCAAGCAGCTTGTCCGATGTCGGTGTTCTCTTTAAAAACAGTTCATTATCGCAAATATCACCTATCAGCTTACCGTCAAGGTACACAAGATATCCGCCCATCATGGCTTTTATGACAATGTTTCCGGCTGTGGAAAAACACTCGCGCACATATTCATTAAATTCATTCATTATGACGGCCTCCGGCTTCCGTGATTTCTCCTGAATCCATTATACAAAAACAGGACCAATACAGTCCTGTCTGTTGTTATTGATGGAGCTGAGGAGAGTTCAGACGAACTCTGTACGGTCACAGGAGATTATCTGATCATTGCTCTTACAATTCGATAAATGAGAAGTTAACGATTGTACTTTGCTCCAGCAGTAATTAACATGACCAATCCCACTGCAAAGCAAACGGCAAAACACAGAAAACTGTAAACAGAATCTGTCACAAAAAGTATTACAGCAGATATCAGTAACCCAATTCCTATTACAATAAGACCAATTCCTGACAGCCTGCAAAACGCTGTCTTGTTTTCTGCAGAGACTTTATTGACATGATAATCATGCATCAGGGTGAGTTTTTCTTTTTTCCAGATCAACCAACCCATAACAGCAATAATAGTACCTGCTCCTCCGGTTATTAAGAATCCAATTATTTTGCCTATCATATCGAGGATCTCCCTTACATACTTCGATTTGTCTCTTTAAATCCATTATACAAAAACAGGACTTTTCAGTCCTGTTCTCTTCTACATGGTGGAGATGAGGGGAGTCGAACCCCTGTCCAGAAAAAGCCCCACATCGCAGTTTCTACAGTTTATTCCGAATTTGTTTTAAGACGGATCTTATAGCCCGGACTGCCAGGACCCGAATCTGCCTTTTCGGTTTTCGGATGGTAAGAGGAAGGCTAACTTACTTCACCTAACTTGTGTTTACTCTGCAACCGCTACAAGTTTTACAGCTGCAGGCTTGCCGCGTCTATATCGACGTTACTTAGGCAAATGCTAATTCAGTATTGTTAGCGTTTATTTTAATTTGATGATTAGGTCATCACTCCACTGCCACTGCGATCCAGCATAATCCTGTCGAGACCAAATACATCCCCAGGAATTAAACTTTAAATCGTTTATTTTCCTTTGTCAATAACGGCGCATCGCTTTCTCCGCCTCGCGTTTCATCGTGCGGACTTTCGATGCTTCACGTTTGTCGTAGAGATTCTTACCTTTTGCCAGGGCGATCTCAAGTTTCGCAAGTCCGGAACTCAGATACAGCCTCAGCGGGATAACCGTATACCCGTCCAGTTTGGACTTGGAAAACAGTTTGACGATCTCCCTGCGGTGAAGAAGCAGCTTGCGGTCACGGTCAGCATCGTGATTGTTGTAGGTGCCGAAAGTATAAACAGCGATATGAAGTCCCTTGATCCAGGCTTCCCCTTCGCTGAAAGAGATATAGGCATCCTGGAATGACGCTTTTCCGTTCCGCAGAGATTTGATCTCTGTACCCTGCAGGACCAGTCCGGCCTCATAGGTATCCTCGATGAAATAATCGTGATATGCTTTTTTATTTCGTGCGATCTCTTTAACTGCCATATGCTAATTATACCCCTTTCTTAAGGGAGAAACCTCAATTCTTTTGTAGTGCCAGTCGATGCCGAGGATATAGACACGAACGGTATCTCCGAGCTTATAGGACGTCTGTTCGAATTCACTGTCCAGATACATGAAGACTTCGATCCCGTTCTTCAAAGACATATAGACCCCGAAAGGCTGGATCGAGGTAACGATCGCAGTCGCTTTCCTGCCGATCCTGCTTTCCGCATAAACGCATGCGGCGACTTTATCCGCTTCACGTTCGATCTTGACCGCATCGATCTCCTTCTGGTTGACCTGCGCGGCGATGCCTTTAAGATCCTTCTCTTCCCTGAATCTCTCGTCGCGGAACACGTGTCTGTGCAGTGCCCGGTGAACGAGCAGATCCGGATAACGGCGGATCGGTGAAGTGAAGTGACAGTAGTTTTCCAGCGCCAGAGCATAGTGCCCCTTGCTTTCGGGCGCGTATTTGGCTTTCGCCTGCGCGCGCAGAAGCAGATTGTAAAGATAATCGCAGCCCTCTTTGTCTTCAAGATAGCGTAACGCGTTTAAGATCTCCTCACGCTGCGTCTCTCCTACCCGCGGACAGCCGACGGCGTCCGCTTCCGCGAAGAAGTCTTCCAGTTTCATCGTATCCGGTGAACCGTGATTCCGCGAGAAGTGTTCGATCCCCTTCTCGCTCAGCAGTTCGTCCACACAGCAGTTCGCCTCGATCATGAAGCTTTCGATCAGGCGTTCGGCAACACCTCTTTCGCGCGGTTTGACATCTGTTACCTGATCACCTTCGACTGTAAAGACCAGCTCCTGCTCCGGAAGGATCAGTCTTCCGCTTTCAACAGCGTGCTGCTGGATCATGGAAGCCAGTTCCGCGGCATTCTTCAGCATCTCCTCAAATTCCGGCTCATAGTCTTCTTTTCCTTCCAGCATCGCGTTGACGGAGTCGTAAGTCAGACGTTTCCTGGAACGGATCAGAGTCGGATAAACGGAATAGTTCTTTCTTCTTCCTTTGCGGTCATATGTGATCTCACAGGTGATCGCCGCCTTCGTTTCGTCCGGACGCAGGGAGCAGAGGTCATTGCTGAGGATCTCCGGCAGCATTGGATAGACACGCTCCGGGAGATAGACAGAAGTCCCGCGGTTCAGCGCTTCGCGGTCGACCGGCGTTCCTTCTTTTACATAGAAGGAAACATCGGCAATATGGACATACAGCGTATAGCCGCCTTTTTCCTTGCGGACACAGATGCCGTCATCGAAGTCTTTGGCATCGGCTCCGTCGATCGTGACACAAAGCTGTTCCTGCAGGTCTTTTCTTCCTTCCGGCAGGATCCGTTTGATCTCCTGCTTGCGGACATCTTCCGGGAAACCGCGGTAGAGACGGGCTTTGTAAGCCAGCGCGTCCAGCTCGCCATTCAGCGTGCGGGCCGTACCGAGCTCTGCTTCGATCTTCAGCTGCTTGCGGTTATGATCAATGATGCGGCAGCCGAATACACGGCCATCCTTCTTGCGGTATTCTCTTTCATTCACGATCGTGAAATCTTCCGGCAGAAGCTCATCAGTGGTAAAGAACCAGTGATTAAAACGCTTGTGCTGTGTCACGACGACATTCGTCAGCCGGTGTTTCAGGATCTGGAAGACTTTTCCGCTATTGGGATCATAACGAACAAGATCATTCGGATAAAGCACAAAACGGTCGCTGTTGATCCCCTCTGCTTCCGGAAGGCCCTCTTCTTCGGGAACGATATAAAAGCTGCCGTTATGGCGGAAGCCCACCGTGCCTGTGCGGTAACGGGAACTCAGGGCAAGATACTTGTTGGATGTCAGAAAGACAGAACCTTCCGCCCGCAGTTCTTCCACTGCGTCGTTATAGGCGCGGATCTCCGAAACCGGCAATACCAAAAGCTGCAGAAGCTTTTCTTCGCTCAATGGGTGACGCTGATTTTTGAGGATCTCCAGTATTCTTTCTTTCATCTATAAAACTCCATTTAAAAAAGGGCGCCTGCCCTTATTCGAAAACGCGGATTGCGATGACCAGTACAAAGAAGAGTACGCCGGCCACCATTGTTGCCTGGGAGATCACTTTCTCCGGTCCTCTTTCCTTGACGTTCTGGAACAGTCCCAGATCACCGGAACCGGTGAAGGCGCTCAGTCCTTCGGTCTTTCCGCTCTGAAGCAGGGATAATAATATCAGTGCAATTGCAACGATTAATAACAAAACTTTCATAGTCTTCTCCTGAATGCTCTATAATTCTAGTATTTTTGTACGTTTAAGTCAATTCTTAGCTGAAACAGCTGTTATTTTCCCTTTACGAAGAAGCTCAGCGCAAGGTAGAGACAGCCGTTGTAGCCGATCGCGACTTCCGAAGTCGCATAGTTCTCGCTGTTATCAATATATCTTTTCCCGACCGGTGTGTCTTCGCTCACACGGAGTCCGTCTGTCCATTCTGTCAGATACTGGGCGACACCGCCGACCATGGCTCCGGGGACAGTCTCCCCGCTCAACATGGCGATGCGGTGATGGATGTTATGCGGATAGTTTTTTCCGTAGCCGGTCACGAAGCTCGTGCGGAAGGTATTCTCACCTAAAAGATAGTTGAGTTCATGCGAGGCATACATGCGGTAGCGGTCCTTGCCGGTGAAATACCAGGCGCTTTCCTGCAGGAAGATATGGTCACAGATGATCTGGTTGGAACCCCAGCTGAAATCGCGAAGCGGACACGGATAGTTCGTTTCGTGCAGGACCGAGATATCATTCTCCGCATCCCGGATCAGCTGATCCAGCAGCTGCTCGCGGAAAGGATCACCCGCATGAGTCGCTTCGATGAAGACAAATCTTCCGTAATCGTAAAGATTGTTTGACGGCAGACTGGTGAAGGAGGATGACTCGAAGAGCTTCTTTCCTGCCTCGTAATAGGATTCCTTGCCTGTTAAAAGATACAGGGAAGCATAGGCAAGCAGACGCTCATCGCTTTCATCTGTATCGGTATAGTCACCTGTCGCGAATTCGCTTGGGTTCTTAAAGGGCTCATCCGGCCCGTGTCCGAGAAGATATTCACCGCTGCGCTCCGCCGCTTCTTTCAGTCTGGCGGAATACTCCGGATCGTATTCGGCAAAAGCCAGCGAAGCAAGCGCTGCCGTTCCGGCAAAACCCGCTGTCGTTAGTGTCCAGGGAGCGAGCACGTAAAGGTTTTCTTTGTCCTCTTCGGGACGGATCAGTCCGGCAAAGAGCCTTGTCGTGACTTTGTTGTAGACGGGGCCGCCCTCGGTCTGCATCTTCAGCATCCAGTCAAGGCCCCAGCGCAGCTCATCCAGAACATCCGGTACGCCGTTACCGGCTTCCAGCGATGCGTCATCGATCGTTTCCCGGTTGATCAGATAGCTCAGCAAGAGCGGGACCGCCGCTTTGACACTGGTCTGCATGTAGCGTCCGTAGTCGCCGGCATCATGCCAGCCGCCGGAAACATCCATGAATTCCTCAAGATAGATGGTCCGGTTCGCCTCGGCGGTATGGCAGGCTTCATGTCCGTAAACACCGCCGAAATCTGTTGGGATATCACAGCCGCAGCGCTGCAGGGTAATGAAACGCAGGACATCTTTGTACAGGGAACGATAAGGATCGCTGCTGATCGTGAAAGGGAAAGAACCTACACCGGTCTCGGACATCAGATAATAGACGCCCTCTTCTTTCAGATCGGAAAAATCCCCAATATAGTTGAATTCGCCGTAGCGCTTGTCATCGCGGAGATTGCCGATGATGCCGTGATAGACCGGCGTATCATCGTCAGCCTTGAATACCGTGAAATAGTTTCCCGGATCATTGCTGAACACAGCTGTCTTGAAACTGTCCGGCAGATAACCGAGCTGGTTAACGGCGGCTGCCGTATTTCCGCTTGAGCGGCGCCAGAGGAGATCGTCAAAATGCACATCCGTCGAAGTCCCGTCGGCGAAACGCGCCTTCACGAAGACATCGTAGATCTCGGCACCGTTATTGTTGAAACTGAGTTCTACTGCTTGCGGTTCGCTGTTCAGAGAAACGTCTTTCGCTGCCAAAACCTCCCCTTCGATCTCGATCGAAAGAGTCACGGTTGTATCCGCATCGGATGATGCGTTTAAACTCAGTGTATATGTATTGTCCGACAGCATATACAGACTGCCCTTGGTAAGGACAGCGTCATGACAGTCGCTGAGATGGATGGTCTTTTTCTCGACGTTCTGCTCCATGGAAATGCCGCTGCCGGAGCAGCTCCAGGTATTGACAGCTTCGATCGGAAAAACAAAAGGTTCCTCGACCGGTTCCGGGGTCGGGGTCGGTGTAGTTTCGGGGTCATCTGTTTTATATGGTTCTGTTTCACTGCTCGGGAGTGTTTCTTCCTTCGGAGCTGCCGCAGAGGAACAGCCGCACAGAAGCACCAGCAGGATCAATAATAATTTACGCATAGGTATATTTTAGAAGAGTTGGGTCATATGTTCAAGATTTGAGATGATGATTACGGATGTCATTGATTCGCAAAAACAGCTCCCTGCGGAGCTGTTTGGTTTTGTTTAGATGTCTTTCAGGATGCCGTCGGTAAGCAGGATACGCTGGTCCGACATCGCGGAAACAGTATCGGAGTGGGTAACGACGATGACCGTCTTGCTGAAATCGTGCGCCAGCTCCTTGAAGACGTTGATGATCTCCTTTTCGGTCGCGGTATCGAGGTTACCGGTCGGTTCATCGGCAAAGATCAGGTTGACATTGGATGCCAGGGAACGGGCGATCGCAACACGCTGCTGCTCACCGCCGGATAACTGGTTGACCAGACGGTCTGCCTTTGTATGAACGATACCGAATTTCTCAAGCAGCGAATAGGCGACCTGCTTGCGGTCTTTCGGCAGCTGGTTGTCTGTCTCGCTCATCGCCAGCATGACATTTTCATGCGCTGTCAGATACGAGATCAGGTTGTACTGCTGGAAGACGATCGAGATATCGTTGCGGCGGTATTTGTGAAGACCGATCTCTTTCAGGTTTTTGCCTTCGAAGTAGATATTTCCGCTCTTGGGTTCGTCCAGGCCGGCAATGATCGAAAGCAGTGTGGTCTTACCGGATCCGGAAGGACCGAGGATCGTATAGAACTTTCCGGCTTCGAAAGTATAGGACAGATCGTTGAGGATCTTTCTTTCGTAGCCGCCATCGATATAGGAATAATTGATGTTTTCCAAACGTAAGATTTCTGCCATAAGTCCTCCTAGTTCTGATTCATCAGGATCCGTTTCGGATTGAAGCGCATGATCATCATGGACGGGATGATCGTGGAGATCAGGACGATGCCGAGACCGACAACATAGATCTCGCCGATGATCAGCGGGGAAACCGTAACGTTGTATTCACTGACCAGATCATCCAGAGTGACATCGGAAGTGTAATCCGTATCCCAGATGGATGTGTAATCGTAATAATCGTAGTCATCTGTTTCATTGACGCCGGAGCTCGCGATCTGGTAGTTCAGGACAGTCTGACCGACTTTATTGGCGATCATGGAACCGGAGACGATCGACAAAGTGAAGCCGAGGATCGCGACGATCGCCAGTTCAATGAAGAACTGGGCGATGATCTTTGCCTTGGAGGCACCGATCGAAAGCAGGACACCGATCTCGTATTCACGGTTCTTCAGAGTCAGCGCGGTAACGAGTGTAATGATGACGATCGCGTTGATAACGACGAGCCAGACGATGAATTTCGCGTAGAGGCTCAAAGTATCAAGCGGTTTGGCAAGACGCTCGAACTCTTCGTTGTTGGCGCTTAAAGAGAAGAATTCTCCTACTTTTTCACCATATTCCGCGACGAAGTCATCGACCTGCAGCGGATCGTTGAGCAGCAGGGTCACATCGTTCAGATAGAGAACGTCTTCCGCGGTCGGACGGTTATCCGGATTCTGGTAATACTCATCCTCCGGATTCTGTTCTGCCCAGTGATCGAACTGTTTCTGCGCGATCGTGAGGCGCATGTCGTCAAAGGCGGTGTTCGGGAGCAGGAACATATTATCGGGATTCTCGTACGGAGAAGCGTAATCATAATTCGGGGAATCCGGAAGCAGCGGTGTGTTGTGCTCGAAGATACCGATGATCTCGAATTCCTTAGTGACATCCTCCATCGTGATGCCGTACTCGCCCATGTACATTTCGATATCCGTCGGACTCTGCAGATAAAGGGTGATCGTGTCGCCGATACGCAGGTTGTTATGATCTGCCAGAGCGCGGGTGATCAGGATGACCGGACGCGCGTTGTCCAGATCTTCCTGGGTATAGAAGCGGCCTTCGGTGACCTTATAGCCGCCGTCTGCGATCTCGATCATATCCGGGAAGTAGTTTCCTTTCGCCAGGAAATGCGGCTCAACGTACTCGACACAGGTCTGTTCGCCGGTGACGTCATCGTAGTAACAGGACTGACCGCCGCCACTGTTTTCTTCCGCCTTGTTGCCGAGGTGAACATAATCCAGCTCTTCATCCGCAAAGACCGTATTGATCGAAATGGCATTCGCTGTGCGGACACGCTCGTCCTTCAGCATTTCCCGTACATCTTCGATCGATACACGCGGATAGTTCTCGTAGAACTTGTTGATCTCATCCTCGTCTTCAAGACTCTGGACGTACTTGTCGATCTTGCGCCAGTCTGCCGCGTATGTGACGACGGCACGCATCTTCTGCCTTGTCAGGATCTTGGCACTCTGTGATGCCTGGGAAACGCCGAGACCGATGATGACGAAGTTGCCGATCACGAAGAACGTGATCAGCAAAAGGATCGATTTGGTCTTGCGGCGTGTAATATTCTTTATCGCACGCTGAAAGAAATTCATCTGTTCAATTCCTCCTTTATACTGTGATGTAAATATGCGTTAATCTGCAATGATCTTATATTGTTTGCCTTCGTAAACCTTGGCATCGCTAAGCGGAGTTCCGTCTGCATTGACGATCTTGCCGTAAGCATCGTTGCCCAGGTCTGCCGGTTCAAGGGTAAATTCAACTCCTGCCGTAGAAAGCTGGTTCTTTAAATCAACGACTTTTCCGTAAGGCGTAACCGATTTTCCTTCCGGTTCCGGTTCGGGCGATTCTGTAGGTTCAGGTGTCGGCGGAGCCTGGGTCAGAACGATCTTGTATTCCTTGTCTTCGTAGATCTTTCCGTCGGTGATGGCGCTGCCGTCCGCGTTGACGACTTTCGCGTAGTAACCGTAGTATTCCGTCTTGATGTTGGAATCGAGCTTGAAGGTCACCTTCCCGCTCAGTTCATTCATCAGATCGTTGACTGTGCCTTCGGTAGCGATCTCGGATACGAGACCCTTGGAGATCACGACATCGAAACGTGCATCCAGCGGCAGCGGACCATCGCAGGCATAGACCTGGTTGTTGCTGTAGCCGGTGCATTCCGCGGAGATGATCTGGCCTCTGGAGTATTTATCGGAGTAGATCTCGTTGCCGGATGTCCAGTTGGCGGCAAAGGCATCGATGCCCAGACCGCGGAGGTCATTCAGCTTATCGACCAGTCTCTGGTAATCGGAACCGACCAGTGTGATCCCGACATCATCCGTATAGAACGTGCTGCCGAGGTTGACGACGACTTCCATTTCCGCAAGCTCGCTCTCGGATACCATCGTTCCGGCACGGAGGCTTTGGGAAACGATGTGGTTCGTCGTGTTGGCATAACGTTCCTTGCGGTTGACCGGATGTTTGGCCAGCCACTCCTCGGACTGGACTTTCGTCATCGTTAAGAGGTTCGGGACGGTAACGCCCTTGCCTTTGGATACATAAATAGTGACGGTCTCCGTCGATTTGATCGTCTTATCTTTCTTCGGGTTCTGGTCGTAGACGACGCCGGCCAGCTTGTCATTGTTGAAGGACTCAATGACTTCGAGCTTGACCTTATTGGTCTTGGCCCAGGCTTCCGCCTGTTCCTTGCTGGTGAATTCCGGGACGGTGACTGTGCCTGCCGGCTGCGGACCCTTGGAGATCGAGATATTCATAGCGCTGCCGCGGGTGAATTCGGCGGGATCGGTTCCCTTCAGATCAAAGGAGATGACATTTCCTTCCGCGACTTCCTCGTTGTAGGTAGTTGTGATACGGACTTTCTGCATTTTGTTTTCCCGGATCCAGGTATCGATCTCCGCACGGTTCATGGAAGCGATATCCGGGACCGGAACCTTTTCGTCCGGATCCGCGCCTTTGGAAACGATGAAGGTGACTTTTACGTCATTCTTGACCTTCGTTCCCTCTTTGACGCTCTGCTCGATGATGATGCCTTCATCGTTCTCGAAGTTGTATTCGCCCTTCATGACGACGCCCTGGGCATCGATCTGCTGCTGACGGACCCAGATCGCGACTTCGCTTTCTTTCTGGCCGACAAAATTCGGCATCACGATCTTCGGACGGAAGAACAAAAAATAGACCGCAGCGGCAATGACTGCCAGAGCAGCTACGCCGATCACGATCCCCTTGACCGGTATCGGCTTATTCGGCTTCTCGACGGGGACTCTTTCCTCCTCCTGGAAGCTCTTTGGTTTATTTTCACTGGAAAACTGGCTCAAAAAGTCTTTTTCACTCATTTCGCGATCTCTCCTTCAACTGTACTAACTGTACTATCTAGTATATTTCCACCCTATCGGAATGTCAACCTTCGTTATTGCCTTTAACAGAACATGCCCTTTAACATAAAAGACCGGGAAAACCAGCATCCGGTCACAGGATAGACAGTTATATTCTAACCTTAAAAAAAGGAGGGCTCAATAGCCCTCCCTGTTTATTAATCGTTTCTTAATCCTACTTCTTGAGGTTGTAGAAAGTGTGGATGCCCGGGTACTGAGCGGACGGACCGAGTTCTTCTTCGATTCTCATCAGCTGGTTGTACTTCGCGATACGGTCGGTTCTGGACAGGGAACCTGTCTTGATCTGACCTGCATTCAGACCGACAACGAGATCAGCGATCGTTGTGTCTTCAGTTTCACCGGAACGGTGGGATACGACTGCAGTCCAGCCGGCTTTCTTAGCCATTTCGACAGCGTCGATCGTTTCTGTAACAGTACCGATCTGGTTGACCTTGATCAGAACAGCGTTCGCAACGCCCTTCTTGATACCCTTGGCGATGTATTCGGTGTTGGTGACAAAGAGGTCATCACCGACGAGCTGGATCTTGCTGCCGAGAGCCTTGTTGAGCTTCTTCCAGCCGTCCCAGTCGTTTTCTGCAAGACCGTCTTCGATCGAGATGATCGGGTATTTGTCGACCCATTCCTTGTACATTTCGATCATTTCTTCGGCGGTCTTTTCGCCTTCGCCGGATCTCTTCAGAACGTATTTGTCTTTTTCTGCATCATAGAATTCGGAAGCAGCGCAGTCGAGACCGAAGAAGACTTCCTTGCCTGCTTTGTAACCGGCAGCTTCAACAGCTTCTAGCATCAAAGCCAGCGGGCCGGCATTGCCGAGCTTCTCTAACGGACCATCGTTGCCCGGAACGCAGGACGGAGCATAACCGCCTTCGTCACCGACAGCAGTGTTGTAACCGTATTTCTTTAAGACCTTCTTCAGGTGATGGAAGATCTCAGCACCCATGCGGATCGCTTCGTGAATGCTGTCAGCGCCGACCGGCATGATCATGTATTCCTGAACATCGCTTGCGGAATCAGCGTGCTTGCCGCCGTTGAGGACGTTCATCATCGGAACCGGCATGACTTTACCGTTGCAGCCGCCGAGGTACTTGTATAACGGCATATCGTAGTAGTCGGCAGCAGCCCTTGCGCATGCCAGGGAAACGCCCAGGATCGCGTTGGCGCCGAGTTTGGACTTGTCTTTTGTGCCGTCGAGTTCGATCATCAGTTCATCGATCGCGACCTGATCGGTAACATCCATACCGAGGATCTCCGGAGCGATGACTTTGTTGACGTTGCTGACAGCTGTCAGAGTACCCTTTCCTAAGTAACGGCTCTTATCACCGTCACGGAGTTCGAGAGCTTCTCTTTCACCTGTGGAGGCGCCGCTCGGAACGATAGCACGGCCGAAAGCGCCGGAATCAGTAGTTACTTCGACTTCAACAGTCGGGTTGCCGCGGGAGTCTAATACTTCTCTCGCATAGACATCAGCAATATAAGGCATTTTTTATTCCTCCTATTTCACAGCTTCCATGATGGCCTTGAAGGAGTCGACTTTCAGAGAAGCGCCTCCGATCAGAGCACCATCGATATCCGGCTGTGCCATATATTCTTTGATATTTTCGGGTTTAACGGAACCGCCGTACTGGATGCGTACTTTTTCAGCCGCTTCCTCGCCGACCATTTCCTTTACGACTTCACGGACATAACCGCAGCAGTTCTGCGCGATCTCCTTATCCGCGGATTTGCCGGTACCGATCGCCCAGATCGGTTCATAGGCCAGGACCATGCCTGCGACCTGTTCCGGAGTCAGATCCGCTAAGGAACCGTTCAGCTGTTTCTTGATGACTTCCTTGGTCTCACCGGCATCGAACTGTGCTTCGGTCTCACCGATGCAGAGGATCGGGGTCATGCCGGCAGCCAGAAGACGTTTTGCCTTGAGGTTGACAGTCTCATCGGTATCGCCGAACATCGTTCTGCGTTCGGAATGGCCGATGATGCAGTATTTCAGACCGATCTCTTCGAGCATAGGGACGCTGACTTCACCGGTATAAGCGCCGCTGTCCTTGAAGTGGCAGTTCTCAGCGGCAACGATCAGGTTCTTGGTGTTTGCCAGAGCTGTCTGCAGATCAAGATACGGGGTCGCGATACCGAAGGTAGCGCTGTCGTTTACTTCCGGATCCACTGCCTCGCAGAATGCTTTTGTTTCGGCAATGGTCTTATTCATTTTCCAGTTTCCGACGATGATAGGCTTACGCATGCTTATTTCTCCTCGATGATGGCGATACCCGGCAGGGTCTTGCCTTCCATGTATTCCAGAGATGCGCCGCCGCCTGTGGAGATGTGGCTGATCTTGTCAGCATAGCCCAGGTTCTTGGCTGCGGAAGCGGAGTCGCCGCCGCCGATGATGGACATGCAGTCTTCCAGGTTCGCGATCGCTTCACAGACACCGATCGTGCCCTTAGCGAAAGCTTCTTTTTCGAAGACGCCCATCGGTCCGTTCCAGAAGACAGTCTTCGCACCGGCGAGTTCCTCTGTGAACAGCTTGATGGTCTCCGGTCCGATATCGAGACCCATGTAGCCATCCGGGATCTGGCAGGACGGAACGACCTTGATGTCTGTCGGATTATCGAAATCATTGGCGATAACATTATCGACCGGCAGGATCAGCTTGTCGCCGCCCTTCTTGATGAATTCGGCAGCAACTTCGACCTTGTCTTCTTCTAACAGGGATGTACCGACGCCGTAGCCCATAGCCTTATAGAAGGTATAAGCCATGCCGCCGCCGACGATGACCTTGTCAGCCTTTTCGAGCAGGTTCTCGATGACACCGATCTTATCGGATACTTTCGCGCCGCCTAATACAGCAACGAACGGGCGCTTCGGATCGTCCAGAGCCTTGCCCAGATACTTCAGTTCTTTTTCGATCAGGAAACCGACAGCGCTCGGCAGATGGGTCGGGATACCGACTGTGGAAGCATGTGCTCTGTGTACGGAACCAAAGGCATCGGAAACATAGAGATCGCCCAGGGATGCCCAGTAAGCACCGAGATCTGGGTCGTTCTTGGATTCACCCTTTTCGTAACGGGTGTTCTGCATCAGCAGGACTTCCTTATCCTGCAGTTCATTGACGGCCTGTTCCAGAGCTTCGCCGCGGGTAGCGTCAACGAATTTGACTTTGTTGTCCGGTAATAAAGCCTGCAAGGCAACAGCGACCGGAGCCATATTGTTTTTCTTCTTGTCGGCCTCTGTCTTTTCCGGATCTTTGTGATCGACCTTGCCCAGATGGGACATCAGGATCACTTTGGCGTTATGATCCAGCAGATACTGGATGGTCGGGAGCGCAGCGCGGATGCGGTTGTCATCGGTGATGACGTCTCCCTTGTGCGGTACGTTGAAATCAACACGTACGATTACTTTTTTACTTTCGACGTTTAAATCAGTAACGGATTTCTTACTCATTAAACTTCCCTCCTAACTCAATAATTATAACATTGTATGAAAGGGAATTGTTAAGGAATTCGCAAAGTTATTCGCAAGTTCTTCCCCTTTATTTCTTCAATAAAAATCCCGGACCGTTTCCCCATGGTCCGGGATCTGAATTTGTGTTAAGAACGTAATGCCAGAGCGACTTTTTCCCTCTCGAGGTCGATCGAGATCACTTCGACTTCGACGATATCGCCGACCGAAAGCACCTCATAGGGAGAAGCCTTTCTGCCGAGTTTGGAACGGTGGATCAGACCATCCTCGTGCAGGCCGATATCGACGAAGGCGCCGAAATCCACGACATTGCGGACAACGCCCTGCAGGACATCACCGGGATGAAGATCCTTCAGTTCCAGGATATCGCTGCGCAGCATCGGGCCTTCAAAGGAATCACGGTAATCCCGCAGCGGTTCCTTTAAGGACTTCAGGATATCTTCAAGGGTATAGCTGTCGCATCCGATCTCCCCGGAAAGTTCTTTGCGGTCATAACCGTTCAGAGCCTCGCCAAGCTCCTTCGAGCCCAGCGGCAGGTCGCCGCACTTATGCAGGATCGCCTTGGCGTAGGAATAGGACTCCGGATGGATCGAAGTCGCATCGAGCGCTTCACTGCCGTTGCGGATCCGCAGGAAACCATATGCCTGTTCAAGTGCCTTGGGACCGAGCTTCGGGACTTTGGCAAGCTGTTTGCGGCTCACAAAAGGTCCGTTCTCCGAACGCCAGGAAACGATATTCGCGGCAGTCGTCTTATTGAGACCGGCAACATGACGGAGCAGTTCCTCGCCGGCGGTATTGACGTCGGCGCCGACACGGTTGACGACTTTCAGGGTCGTGAAATCCAGACGTTCCTTCAGTTCCTTCTGCGGCAGGTCATGCTGGTACTGGCCGACACCGATGCTTTCCGGATCGATCTTGATCAGTTCCGAAAGCGGATCGAGCAGACGTCTGCCGATCGAGACCGCGCTGCGCTCTTCAACATGCAGGTCCGGGAATTCGCGGCGCGCGTTTTCCGAGGCTGAATAGACCGAAGCACCCGCCTCCGAGACGAGGGAATATTCGACATCCAGATGATATTTGCGGATCAGATCGGCGGTGAACTTTTCGGATTCTCTTGATGCGGTGCCGTTGCCGATCGCGA
The DNA here is from genome assembly GCA_017431225.1 of Erysipelotrichaceae bacterium. Taxonomy (GTDB): domain Bacteria; phylum Bacillota_I; class Bacilli_A; order Erysipelotrichales; family Erysipelotrichaceae; genus RGIG5669. The sequence continues at coordinate 76,609 of JAFRLM010000020.1, forward strand.
TCGTTTTAATGCCGTAGCGGCGGATGAGCTCCAGCATCGTCTTCTCCGCTTCCGCCTTGCGGTTATGGGGTTCGTGGGGATAGATCTTGGCGATCTCCAGAAGCTTTCCGGTCTCATCCAGCACTGCCAATTTACAGCCGGTGCGGAATGCCGGGTCAAAACCGAGGATCCTTCTTCCCTTCAAAGGCGCGGTACTTAAAAGCTTTTCGAGGTTCGCGGCGAAGACATCGATCGACTGGGCTGCCGCCTTCTCGCTCAGCTCATTGCGGATCTCCCTTTCCACCGAAGGCAGCGCCAGACGTTTCAGTCCGTCCTCGGCCGCTTCCCGCAGGTAGGAATAGGTCACGCCCATCTTCCCGTTCGTCAGCCGGCGCAGAGCCTCTCTTAAAAAGAATGCCTCGTCATAGATGAATCTCACGCTGATGACATTTTCCTTCTCGGCGCGGTTGATCGCCATGATGCGGTGCGGCTGCAGTGTGCGCACCGGTTCACTGTATTCATAGTATTTCTGATAGACCTTCTTCTCATCGACCGCATCCTTTTTCTTAACGGTCTCGATGCGTCCGCGCTCGGTGATCGAATTGCGGATCACGGCCCGCAGATCGGCGTCATCGCTGACCATCTCGGCAACGATATCCTCGGCTCCCTGCAGGGCATCCTCACGGTCGGTCACCTCATCATTCAGATACTTCAAGGCTTCTTTCAGCGGTTCCCCGCTACGGGGCAGACTTAAAAGGTAGTCGGCAAAGGGCTGCAGACCCTTGCGCTTCGCTTCCGAAGCTCTTGTCTTTTTCTTCTGCTGGTAGGGACGGTAAAGGTCTTCGATCCGGGAAAGCGTCTGCGCCTGTTCGATGGCGACACGCAGCTCCGGGGTCAGTTTATCCTGGGTCTCGATCAGACGGAGCACATCTTCTTTTCTTTTTGCCAGATTCTTCCGGTACTCGTAGTGTTCGCTGATATGACGGATCACTTCTTCGTCTAATGCACCCGTCATTTCCTTACGGTAACGGGCGATAAAAGGTATGGTATTGCCGGCTGCGAGCAGATCGAGGACCGCTTTGACCTGCTGTTCACGGATCTTCAGCTCGCCGGCTGTCTGTTTAATGATCTCTTCCATGGTTTCTATTGTAGCCGAAGTCCTTTCCCGGAAAAAGAAAAAACGGACAAGCCGTTTCTTCTGTTCAGATATTCTTGATCTCTTCGATATGTTCGAGACAGTCGTTGTAGCCCAGCCAGTAAAGATCACCGAGCTTTTCCAGATCGTTCTCGATCCGTCCGACCCGGACCGGTTTGGACGGGGCATAGCGGTAAAGTCTTCCCTCTTCCGCCAGCTTCTCGATCTCATCACACTGGGCATTGTAGTCGATGTTGCTGTGAGCGAGGCTCTTCGCGAATTTCGGGTAATTGCGGTAGAACCTTTCCGCCTGCGCCAGGACTCTGTTCCGCTTGCGGTAAGTGATATCACGGGTGCGGATAACGACGATCTTCTCATAGCCCTGATCGATCGCCCACTGATACGGGATCTTGCAGGAGCTTCCGCCGTCGAGATAAGGAACGCCGTCGATCATGACCATCTGGGAGATATAGGGCATCGTTGCCGAAGCCCGGGCAGCCAGGATGACATCGCCGCATTTTCCTTTTTCGAAATAGTCCGCCTCACCGGTCTCGCAGTTCGCGGCGACCGCGATAAAACGCTGCGGGGAGCGGTAGAATCTAGCTTCATCCAGCGGCTCGATCACGCCGCGCTCATCAGTCAGAAAGCCGACATTGACGAGACTGTGGTCACGCAGGATCGCCTTGGCGCCGATATAACGGCTGTCATGGCGGTAAGTCAGGTTGATACGGGCGGAACGTCCGATCTGTCCGGAGACATAGTTCAGACCTGCCAGTGCGCCGGCTGAAGTGCCGATCACACAGGAAAAGTTGACGCCGTTCAGCATCATCGCATCCAGGAAGCCCTGGGTATACAGGCCGCGGAAACCGCCGCCCTCCAGGACCAGGCAGCCCTCTTTTATCTCTTCGCTCGCGCGTCCGTTGGGGATCTCATTGATACGGGAATATGGTTTGTTTTCTGTCGCCCGGTTGATCAGCTCGATCGCTTTCGGTTTGACGAGCGGCAGCATTTCGTGTGGTAGTTTTATCTTTTTCATACAGTATACCTGTCTGAACCTATTGTACTTATTTTCTAAAAAAGCGTCATCTTTTTTTGCGTTGCAGGAAGAAGACCGTTCCGATCAGAAGGCTGAACAAAGAGATGAAAAGACTCAGTATCCGCAGCGGAGTGCTCGCAAAACGGACGGTATAGAGCCCGTCACCGGCAGCATAGAACGCGACCATGCCGTCGACCGGAGTGATCTCCATCGGCACCTTCGCGGAACCGTTGTCATAGGTCACCCGGTAACCTTTGTAGTAGGTCAGCGGCAGGATGAGCGTTCTTCCACTTTCTCCGTCCAGTGTGAAAGTAAGGGTGCGGTAATCCCGTTCGTAGGGAATACTCAACTCGTTGCCCCAATTGTCCCGGATCGCTGTCCCGCGGTCCCGGAAATCCGGGGACTGCAGCGGCAGATAATCGCCTCCGGCCAGCTCGACCCGTTTATAGAAAGCGGCATAATAGGGATCGATGATCTTTCCGCTGATGATGTCCTCGTAGGTATCCTCTTCCTTCAGGGTAAAGCTGCGCTGCGTGCAGGGATAAAGATGATAAGCTCCTTCCAGCGCAAGCAGAACGATCAGGATGAAAGTTGCCATCTCCTTTTTCGCGAAGAGACGGCCTGCCGTATATGCGGTAACATAACTCAGCAGGACCAGCGCCAGCATCTCCAGACGCCAGGGAAACTGCAGGACCGCGAAGATCCCGAGCTTCTGCCAGGGGATCCAGTCCCCCGGCAAGAGCAGGAAAACGATCCCGAACAGGAATAAGCGGAAGATAAAGCCGTTGCGCTCTTTCTTTTTCAGGAACAGACAGGTGAGCGGAAAGAAAGTCAGGAAACAGCCGACATTCACCAGCATCGCCTCTTCCGGCGCTAAAGAATGATCACCGAGTCCGAAGACCGTCTTATTGGCGAAGAATTTCCACAGCGGCATCGAACTCCCGCTGAGATCGCTGCCCGCGTAATAGCCGACGATGAAAGGCTGGGAAAGCAGCTGCTCGATCAGCGGAAAACTGAAGAATGCCGTGATCAGGAAAGCGAAGAAGACGGCGGAAAAAAGCTGTCTGAACTGTTCCTTCCTTAAAGACGGCAGATAACTGAGAACGATCAGTAAAGAAAGGACGCAGCCCAGCAGGAAACTGAGATTATGGCTCAGCAAAAGCCCGGTGAGCGCGAAACAAAGCGGATAGGAAGCGTAGCGGTCCTTCTCTTCAAGGACGCGGTACAGGCTTTCAACGAGCAGCGGCAGAAAGATCAGAGCTGCGACTTCGCCCAGGGCAGAGCGCACATACACATCGGTGATATGGTAGTTCGCGAAAAGATAGGCGGCTGCCCCCAGGAACGCGGAAGAGCGCTTTTTAGAGATACGCAGCGTTCCTTTCAGCATCGTCACTTCCGCGAAGAACGTCATCAGGATGACGGTGAGCTTGTAGCTGCGGACCAGCGAGAGACCATGCAGATAGAGAAAGGCAGGAAGATAGAGCAGGACATCGCAGTAGAAAAGCGGTGAGGCATAGCCGTAACCGTTATTCTTGAAAGGATAAAGAGCCGGGAAAAAGTCGTGGTGTTTCAGCGCCTGGGCCAGCCCCTCGATCCGTGAGAGATGGAAGAAGGTATCGTGCTCCAGGCCGAGGTCGCTGCGCAGCAGGAAAGGTATAGAAAAAGCGACAGTCAGTACTGCCGCGGATATTACGATAAAGAGAAAGGATGAACGCTCATTCTTCCGCGAAGGCATGATGGTAGGACCTCAAAGCCAGCGGAACGAAGATGACAACGACCAGGATCTCGGCGATCGGGTAAGCGTACCATACGTAATCGAGACCGAAATTCGCCAGGACATAGGCGGCCGGGATCAGGAAGCCGATCTGACGCAGAACGGACTGGACCATACTGGTGAAACCCTGGCCAAAGGACTGGAAGACCGTGATCAGAGTAATCGAACAGGCAGCCGGAATGAAATGGATCGCGATGACCCGCAGTGTGGTCTCGGCGATCACCTTCAGCTGATCGCTCATCTCAAAGAAGGACAGCATGATGTCCGGAACGAAGCGGAACAGCAGTGTCCCCACTAACATGAAACCGCAGGCGGTCGTCAGGAAGATCGTGACCGTCTTCTTATAGCGTTCCTTATTGCGGGCGCCGTAGTTATAGGACAGGATCGGCAGCGCACCCTGGTTGAAGCCGAAGACCGGCATGAAGACGAAGGACTGCAGCTTGAAGTAGATGCTTAAGCTCGTGACCGCGTCTTCCGAGAAACGGACCAGGACATTGTTCATCAGTGTCGTCGTCAAAGAACCGATCATATTCATGATGGCGCTCGGCAGAGCGACCGTATAGATATCCTTCAGACGCTGGGCTTCCATCTTCAGGCCTTTGAACTGCAGCTTGACATCGTGTTTGCCCTTTAAGGCAACGACTGTGATGAAGATGCCGGAGAGGATCTGTCCGCCGACCGTCGCGATCGCGGCGCCGGCGATGCCCATGGCCGGGATCCCGAAACGGCCGAAGATGAAGATCGGGTCAAGGACGATATTGGTGACAGCGCCGATCAGCTGGGCAAACATCGGAAAGATCATATTGCCCTGTGCCTGCAGAAGACGCTCAAACAGCAGCGAGAAGAACTGACCGAACGAGATGACAAGAACGATAAAGAGATACTGGTAACCGAGCTCGATGACTTCCGGTCGCTGGGTGAAGATCGAAAGGAAAGGCTTGCTGACGAAGATGCCGAGGAAGATATTGATCAGCATGTGCAGCAGTGCCAGGATCACTCCGGTCGAAGCGACAGCGTTGGCCTCGTCGTTCCTTCTTTCGCCAAGACGTCTGGAGACCAGCGTCGAGACGCCGACAGCGGTTCCCATGGCGATCGAGAAGCCGACCATCTGCAGCGGGAAAACAAGACCGATGGCAAACATCGCGTCTGCGGAATAACGGGAGATATAGATCGAGTCGACGATATTGTACATCGCCTGGATCAGCATCGAGAATACCGCAGGGATGCCCATCGAGAATAACAGTTTACCTACCGGCCAGTTGGCCATCTTATCAGATCTTGCGCTCATGTCAGTGATTATATCACAATTCCGGACGCTGTTCGTTTATACTTTAGGTATGATCGTCCTAAATGAGGGAACAGCCGAATATATCATCGAAAAATCGCGTTTCATCGCCTTTTTGTGCAGCTGTGAGGATGAGGAAGAGGCAAAGGAGCGTCTGCAGATGTTCCGCAAGGAATACTATGACAGCACCCATGTCTGCTATGCCTGTATCCTCGATGATGTCCGCCGTTCCTCCGATGACGGAGAACCTTCGGGAACGGCCGGCATCCCGATCCTGAACTATCTCAGTTCCAAAGACCTGAATCACGTGCTCGGAGTCGTTGTCCGCTATTTCGGCGGAGTCAAGCTCGGCACCGGCGGTCTGCACCGGGCTTATACGGCCGCGATCGCCAGCGCTTATGAGAATGCGGAGATCGGTGAGGAGATCGAACGGGATCTCTACCGGATCGCTCTTCCCTATGATCTCGGGGCAAAGGTGCGCAGTCTTCTGGAAAAGGAAGGCTGTCTGCTGGAGACCGATTACGGGGAGGAAGTCATTCTGCGTTTCTTCGATCAGGGGAATATCCGCAGCCGGATCATCTCTCTGACCAAGACGATCGAAGCGGAAAATTGCGGTAAACAGAAAGTCTATAAAAAGGTATAATAAAAGTATGAATGTAGTAACCGGATTTCTGAATCAGATGAACAGCTATATGCCGTATGCCTACGGCGCTGCCGGCATCGTCCTTCTGGTCGCGCTATTCTATCTTCTGAGCGGCCTGCTTTCCTTCGGCCGTTTCCTGAAAGGCTATCTGAAGGAGATCAGTTCCGTCTCCGCCAAGGGAAAACACGCAGCGGAGACTTTCGAAGCGGAAAAGCAGATGCTGAGCAAAAAGTTCGGCGGTCTCGGCAAAGTCATCGCTGTCTTCGCTCTGGCAAGAGTCATCCTGAAAGATTACCAGAGGGAAAAGAATGATCAGAACGTGCCGAAAGCTTCCCTCGTCCGTTCCGCCAGCAAAGCGGTCAGGACGACAGATTATATCCGCAAAGTCCTGCACTAGGCCGAATAAAAAAAAGAAAACTTCCGCAAGGAAGTTTTTTCTATTCTGCGTATTTTTCAGTAGCCGGCAGCAGCGAGAGATCTTCTTCCAGAACATCTTCCGCAAACGCAAAGGCTTCTGTCAGATAGTGCTCGGTCAGTTCAAGACCGACATCGAAGAGCTTGGCATTGATCGTATAGATCTCCCCCAGCAGTTTTCGGATCGCCCCGAGCGAATGGTCGTCGCTTTCAATGAAGTTCAGGTTCAGTTCTCTTCGGACAGCGTTATCCGCTTTTACATAAAGGTTGAAGTTGGGATCATCGCTGCGGAGGTTGCCTTCTCCGGAGTAGCTTGCGATCAGCTTCCGGGCATTATGGAACCAGTGGTTCATCGAGGCGATCTGCAGCACTTCCTTATGGAAGCTCATGATCTTGGGGTCCGTGTAAAGATGTGTATAATACACAGCCAGTACATGCAGATGGCGTTCCGCCGGATGCTCAAACTGTTTTTTCGAATCGACGAAAACGATGACCCGATGCATGTAATCGCTGTAGATATCCTTTAAAAGATCATTCTTCTTCGGGTAATGGTAGGTAAAAGTTCCGGGCATCGTCTCGGCTTTTTCGCATATACGGGATACACTCGTATTTTTAAACCCATTTTCGTAAAACAGTTCTCTTGCAGAATCCAGGATATGCTGCTTCGTCTCTACACCTGTTTTGTACATAACACGATTATAGCACAATTAATTTCGTATATTTTTCATTTTATACGGTTTTATTTTCGGATTTGTGGTATGATGAAACTGTCAATATCGTATATATAAATATTTATACGAATTTATAGTTATAGGAGGACCCATAATGGAAATCAAAACCGTATCAGTAGGACCTATCACCAACTTCTACGCCGTCGTCGAAAACGGCAAAACGATGCTGATCGATACAGGCTGCTACCTGAACCAGCCGGGCTGGACACTAAAGACCGTCATGTCCGGCATCGATCTCTCCTCCGTCTCCCTGATCGTACTGACACACGGTCATATGGACCATGCCGGCGGCATCCACCATGCCAAAGCGATCACCGGAGCACCGGTCATGGCGCATCCGGACTGCGCGAACTTCATCAATACCGGTAAGTTCACCTGGTATGTTCCGCGCAACGAACTCGGCCAGGCTTTCTATGATAATATCGCCGCACCGGCACCGGTCGATGTTCCGGAACCCGTTGCGATCGATATCCCGGTCACCGAAGAGACCGATCTTCATCCCTACGGTTTCAGCGGCAAAGTCATCCTGACGCCCGGACATACGCTCGATGCGATCTCGGTCGTCATGGACAGCGGCGAATGCTTCGTCGGTGACACTGTTCTCGATCCGTTCGGCCAGGGCATCTGCACCTTCGCTGTTCTCTCGTTAGACAATGAAGCACTGAAGGAAAGCGGCCAGAAACTTCTGGATGCCGGCCTGAAGTCCGCATACTCCGGACACGGTGGTCCGTTCACCAGAGAGCAGGTCGAAGAAGCATTCTTCAATCTGAAAGATCATAACGGCTAAACAGCAGCCGCACATTTGCTGCCATAAGCTTCTTGCGGATCCCGCAAGGGCTTTTCTTAATACCGAAAGGAGTTTTCATGTCAAACGCACTTGGTATATTCGGCCTGATCCTCGGTCTGGCCGTACTCTCTGTTCTGATCTATAAACGTGTGCCTGCAGTACTGGCGGCACTGGCGGCTACTGCTGTCGTCGCCCTGTTCAATCTGCTCGAGCCCTGGACTGCGCTGACGACCCTCTTCAACGGGATCGGTTCGACTTTCGGGACGTATTTCCCGGTATTCTTCTTCGCGACGGTCTACGGCAAGCTGATGTCTGATACCGGCTGTGCCAACGCGATCGCCGATTACTTCATCAAACTGTTCGGTGAGGGAAGCGTCATTCTTGTCATCTCCGTTACGACAGCGCTGCTCGTCTACGGCGGAGTTACCGCGATGGTCGTCGCCTTTACCGTCTTCCCGCTGGGCGTCTCTCTCTGTCGAAGAGCGAACATCTCGAAAAAGCTCCTGCCGGCGATCATCCAGCTGGGCCAGGCAACTTTCGCCCTGACAGCCCTTCCCGGAACGCCACAGCTCAACAACATCATCCCGACGAGTTACCTGGGGACAACTTCCACCGCTGCCCCGGTGCTCGGTCTGATCGCTACCGCCATCATGTTCGGTCTCGGATATTTTTATCTGAAACACGAAGTTAGAAAAAGTCAGGAACGCGGAGAAGGATTCGATGAAGCGTCCCTGCGTCCGGGAAGTGTGTCAGAGCTTTCCGGCGAAGAACTCCCAAAACCTTTCCTGGCATTCCTGCCGATCCTTCTCCTTATTGTCTTATATATGCTGTTTGAACGGCTCACTATTGGCGGTTACAGCCTCAAGCAGTTCAACTCCTTCGCGCCGGTATGCACTGCCATGATCGTCGCGATCCTCTACCTTCTGATCCTGGGAACGGCTTCCGGAAGAAAGGACACTGTCATCGCTTCCGTAAAGAGAAGTTCGGGCGAATGGATCGGCCCACTGCTCAGCTTTTCCATCGTTGTCGGGTTTGGCAGAGTCATTGCCTCCACAGACGGTTATGCCGCGCTCGTCAACGCCGTCACCAGCATGCAGATGAGCCCGTATCTCTCTGCAGCCCTCTCCGTTACCCTGCTTGCCGGGGTCACCGGAAGCGCTTCGGGCGGTATCAATATCGCCTTAAGTTCGGAACAGCTGGTCGCCAGCTGGACCTCCAAACTTTCCACCCCGGCACAGCTCAGTGCGCTGCACCGGATCATCTCCGTCTCGTCCTGCGGTCTGGATTCCCTTCCGCACTGCGGCGGGATCCTGGCGACGCTTGATGTCTGTCAGGAAAGCCATGCGACTTCCTACAAATACATCTTCGTGATCACCGTCATTTTCACTTTGGTCGCTGCCGCCGTGCTTGTTGCTCTTGCAAGTCTCGGCTTCACAATGTGAGACTTTCCCTGCTACCGTCTCACTATGCCGGCTTCCCCCGGCCGGCCTTTTTTCTATTATGAAATCAGGAATATTCTGTACCTGATCATAGTGGAAGATAATATACATTCATCGATATGATAAAGAGGTCAGGAATAGTACAGATGTTCCTGGCCTTTCGTTTGATAGGCATATCGATCGGAAGGTCCGGGCAAAGTAAGGACGTGGTCTTTTTTAGACATGAGAGATCATAGTCAGTACATAAAA
>JAFRLM010000021.1 GCA_017431225.1 Erysipelotrichaceae bacterium
ATCTGAAAGAAAATATGGCTGCGGAACGAGTTCTTCTTGACCCGCACCAAGATAATAAAAGGGCTATAAGGGCATACGAGAAAGCCGGGTTTAAAATCATTAAATCACTTCCAAAACATGAGATGTTTGAGGGAGAAAAATTATATTGCTGGCTGATGGAATTAGCACTGTAGATTCCCGTTTGTCGGGATGAAAAACAACCTCATATTATCGTATGGAGAGGTCTTAGAGCATATGCTCCGAGGCCTCTCTTTTTACGTTGACGGCTGCAACCGTCAACATGTCTATCTGGAGCAGAAATTGCCGTATCTATCTTGAATACCGAACATTTGTTTGCTATTATAACGCCACAAGGCAGGAGCAAGCTGCTCCAGATAGAAACGAGGTGGCTTTCATGCAGCACAAAAACATGGATCTGATGAAACAGATCAATAACTATATCGGCGAATTTTACATCTCTCATGACAGGACGCCCTCTACGACAGAGATCGCTAGGAAGTTTAACTTCTCCCGGAGCTCGGCCCAGAGATATCTGGTCGCCATGAACGACAAGGGGATGCTTTCCTACAACAACGGGAAGCTTACGGTCGATCAGATGACCAAGCTGAAGACTGACCGTACCAAGGCCCCGCTGGTTGGCTCTGTCCCCTGCGGTGAGCTGACCTATGAAGAGGAAAACGTGGAATGTGTAATGACACTGCCCACGGAGATTTTCGGTTCTGGTCCCTTCTATCTTCTTCATGCATCCGGCGATTCCATGGAGGATGAAGGCATCGAGGACGGCGATCTCATCGTCGTCAGAATCTGTGAGGAAGCCAGGAAAGGCGATCTTGTGATCGCTCTGGATGCGGAGAATCGGAACACGCTGAAGAAGTACGGCGGCATGAGCAGGAAAAACAAAAAGGCCATGCTTCTCTACTGCAATAAGAGCGTATACGGAGATAAGGTCATCTATGTGGATCAACTGGTCTGCCAGGGCGTGGTCAGTCACGTAATCAAGACGAAGTGACTGAGCCAGCCAATCATAAGGAGGAACAAACAATGGGACTGTATAATGCGTCATGCCCCTGTTGCGGGCATATGAATAAGAATCTCTATCTGGAAGAGACGGAAGGCGTCTTTGAATGTGAAGCCTGCGGGCAGGTAGTTCATATAAACAACTATTTTACAGACATCTCATCCGGGGACGAGATAAAGAAGCTGAAAGCGGCCATGACAGGTGTGATCTTCCCTGCCGGTGAACTAATAAAGAAGGCGGTTTAAGGTGAATAGGATATATGTGAATGTGCGCTGTGATCAGCAAAGCGATGGGACAATGATTCCTAAAGAACTGATCTGGCCGGACGGAAGATCCTGGGAGATCAGAAAGACGCTGCACATGGCAGCGCCAGTAGGAAATGAATTTGAAGGAATTCGCTACACGGTAATTATCGGTAGTGCGGAAAGATATATCTATAAAGCTGGTCACGATTGGTACGTGATGGCTTGACAAGAGGAGGTGTTCAAGGTGAAGAAATTCACAACGAACGACGAGATCGAATCCCTCTGTGAAGCCATGATCAAAGACTTCTTTAAGAGCAGACACTACACCAATGTGCTCTGCGTCGACATTGAAGGCTTTGTCGAGGAATACCTGGGGATTCCTATCGTCTATGAGACCTTTGCCGAAGCAGATCCCGGGAGGATCGGGTTTCTGGCAGATGGGAAACGGCCGTTATCGGTCCGAAGAGAAGGTATGACCCAGCAGGTGGTTTTCCCGCAGAGAACAGCGGTGATCGAACGATGTCTGCTGAGCCCCAAGGAAAGCGCCAGGAAGCGGTTTACCATCGCTCATGAAGGCGCACATGATGTCATCAACCGGCATATTCCCGCGCAGGCAAGTCCTGCAGCCGCATTCCACAGCGAGTACGATCCTGAGATGACGTATTCCAGGGAGATGCTGAAGGAGATGCTGTCGGTCAATGAGAGCTTTACCAACAGAGCTGCCGCGTGCTTCCTGATGCCGGGCTTTCTGGTTGAAAGAGCCCTGAAGCGCTACAACGGCTCAAAGAAGGTAATCATTTATGAAGGCGGCGTCCTTGCCCAGGATCAAAAGTTTCTGATCCAGAGGATGGCTGATGCCATGGGCGTATCCTACAGCGCCTTCCGGATCCGTCTGATGGAGCTGGATCAGTACGATGTCCGCCCTGTAGAGGAATATCTGCATACGGGCCTTCGATATGGAGGTGAGCAGGATGCAGGGAGTTATTGAACGGCATGTAACAGCAGGACCGGAGCTTCAGGAGAAGCTTGACCAGTCCAGGAAGCTTGCTGAGCAGCAGACAGCCAGGGAGATCCGCTGTCCGAGCTGTGGTTTCTACCTTCTGGACGTTTACGGGCAGGGTCATTACCTGATCCGCGTCAAATGCCGGAAGTGCAAGTTCGACGAGACCATTGATACGGCACTGTTCCGGACGATGAAGCGGCACCGGAGGTACTGGCACCTGATAAACAGGAAGCGAAGGATGAGAGCATATGGAAAGGACTTACATTTGTATTGACCTGAAGTCCTACTACGCTTCCGTTGAATGTGTTCACCGTGGACTTGATCCGCTGAAGGCGAACCTGCTGGTGGCGGACGAGTCCCGGTCCGATCAGACGATCTGCCTGGCGGTTTCTCCATCGCTTAAGGCGATGGGTGTGCCGGGCAGACCGAGGCTCTTCGAAGCAAAGCAGAAGATCCGGGAGTATGAGGCGCTACATCATACGAGAGTGGAGTACATCATTGCTGTTCCAAGGATGGCAGAGTATGAACGGATCTCCGCGAAGATCTATTCCATCTATCTGAGGTATGTTGCCAAGGAAGACATCCACGTCTATTCCATCGATGAGTGCTTCATTGACGTGACGGGTTACCTTCACGCCTACAGGAAAGACGCTGCAGCCTCCGGCACCAATCCGGCACATTTCATGGCAATCACCATGATCCGGGATGTCCTGAAGGAAACCGGCATCACTGCTACTGTCGGGATCGGGACAAACCTGTATCTGGCGAAGGTCGCAATGGATATCGTGGCGAAGAAACGGCCGGCAGATAAGGATGGCGTGAGGATCGCGGAGCTCAACGAGGATTCCTACAAGTTCCTGCTCTGGGATCATAAGCCGCTGACGGACTTCTGGCAGATCGGTCCCGGAAAGGCCAGGCGGCTGCAGTCCGCTTCTATGTTCACCATGGGAGATATTGCCCAGAGAACGCAGTGGGACGAGGAGTACTTCTACAAAACCTTCGGCATCGACGGCGAGATCCTGATCGATCATGCCTGGGGCATCGAGCCCGTTACCATGCAGGACATTAAATCTTACAGAAGTGAAGGGCACAGCCTTTCAAACGGGCAGGTGCTTCCGAGACCCTATAAGTACCAGGAAGCAAAGCTGGTCTGTAAAGAGATGATCGAAGTCCTCTGTACGGACATGTTCTCAAAGAACCTGGTCACGAAATGCTGCAGCTGGTGGGTATCCTATGATTATAAGAGCCTGGATGCATGCCCCTCTTACAATGGACCGCTGAGCATCGACTTCTACGGAAGGCTGCATCCCAAACACAGCAACGGAACGATCCGGCTTCAGACGCTGACCAACAACTTAAGTATCATCACAGAACCGCTGGTCAGACAGTTCGATGATAAAACAGATCACCGCCTTCTTTATCGCAGGCTGGGTGTCTGTGCAAACGATGTAACCGAAGACATGGGAGTTTTTCAGATGAACATGTTCGTGGATTATGAGGCTCTGGAAAGAGACCGCCGTCTGCAGGGTGCTATGCTGGAGGTTCGGCGGAAATTCGGAGCTAACGCCATCTTTAAGGGTATGAACCTGATAGAAGGCGCAACGACTTTGGAGCGCAACCGGCAGATCGGAGGGCATAAGGCGTAAGTACTACTCTCCTGCCGGAACGCAGGAGGTGTATACGATGAGTGCAATAGGCGTAATGGCGATGCCGGCAGATTTCCGGTATCGGGAGGTTTTCCTCAAAGGAAAGCCCAGGCACGACCAATATGATCCCTTCAGGATCCGCCACCCGAGAATGAACCGGGGTCACCGGGCGAAGATCTTTGCCCCGTTCGATGCCCTGAAAGGCTTCAATGAAGCGGTCTCTGCCAAGGAGGTCCTGTATGAGAGCAGGATCGAACTTAGCCCTGAGGATGCTGCGGAGCTTGACAGAAGGCTCACTATCCTTCACAACCTGACCTTTAACAGCCGGATGGCCAGAGCCAACCGGGTTCAGGTATCAGTGATTTATTACCAGCCGTGCCTGGATCTGAATCATGATGATTATGGGCTGAGAGGCCAGTATCAAACCATCACCGGTATCTGCTGGAATGTAGACGCCGAGGTAAACCGGACGATTTTGATTGACAAGATGAAGATTTCTCTGGACAATGTCCTGAGAATCGAAGGCCCTGAAGGTCTTTTTCAGGAAGACCGGGTGTTGATTTAAGAAAGGAAACAGCCATGGCATTTGATTTCAAGAAAGAATATAAAGAGTTCTACACGCCGAAGAACAAGCCGTCTATTGTAACGGTCCCGCCCATGAACTATATCGCAGTTCGAGGCCAGGGAGATCCAAACACTGAGGACGGTGAATATAAGGCAGCGATCGGTATGTTATATGGGATCGCGTTTACCATCAAAATGAGCAAAATGGGTGACCACAGAATCGATGGATATTTTGACTATGTGGTTCCTCCCTTGGAAGGCTTCTGGTGGCAGGAAGGCGTCATCGGTGTCGATTATTCACACAAAGAGGCGTTCAAGTGGATCTCTGTTATCCGGCTGCCGGACTTCGTGACGAAAGCCGACTTTGACTGGGCAGTAGAGGAAGCTACCCGAAAGAAGAAAGCTGATTTCTCAAAGGTTGAATTCTTCCATTATGAAGAAGGCCTGTGTGTACAGTGCATGCACCTGGGACCCTATGATGATGAGCCCATGACTGTGGAGTTGATGCATAAGTACATGGAGGAGCAGGGTTACGAGCTGGATATCACAGCTGAACGTATGCATCATGAGATCTATCTTTCCGATGCCCGAAAAGTAGCGCCGGACAAGCTAAAGACAGTAATTCGTCATCCGATCCAGAGAAAGGTGTAAACTATGGCAACGAGTAAAGAGTATCTGAGTTTTGTTTTGGATCAGCTTTCAAACCTACCTGAGATATCTTCCAGGGCAATGATGGGCGAGTATATTCTCTATTTTCGCGGGAAAGTCATCGGAGGAATCTATGATGATCGTCTCCTCCTGAAACCGACGAAAGTAGCTTCTGAGATTATACCGGATGCAGAGAGGGAAATCCCATATGAAGGAGCGAAAGAAATGCTCCTCGTTGATGTGGATGATAAGGAGTTGCTGAGGCGCTTGATCGAGGCTATGTATCCGGAACTTCCTGAGCCGGGAAAACGAAAGAGATAAGACGATGAGACTTTTTATAGCGATACAGCTGAATGAAGCGATGAGACAGCTGGCAACGGCTGTGCAGGTTACATTTCGTCAGTTTGGGGTACGAGGTAATTACACACCAACAGAGAATCTTCACCTGACACTGGCCTTTATCGGAGAATACAGCGGCCCGGATGAAGTCCTGGATGCCTTGGAGAATATATCCTTCGCTCCTTTTACCATCACCATGGACAAGGTCGGAAGCTTTGATGAACTGTGGTGGACCGGATTTGAAGAGAACGAGGAGCTGGAAGCCCTGGTCAGGAAGCTTCGAAGAGCTTTAGCCGATGCGGGGATCCCCTTTGATCGTAAGAAGTTCAAGCCTCATGTGACGATCCTGCGGAAGCCGGATTACACCAAGGGAAGAATCTCACATATGAGTATCGAACCTGCAGGCATGGTGGTGGAACGTATTTCCCTGATGCAATCCACCAGAGGAAAGAACGGTATGATTTATACCGAGCTGGGATCTGTTTCGGCACAGTAAAAGCCGAAATACAACTGAATATCACATAACGACTTTTAATCGCGCAAGCGGAGCAGCACCGGTCAACCGGACTGAGAAACTACCAAGCACCGTACGAAGCCGAATCAAGAGATGGGATAACCATATCCCTATCAAGATTCGATTCGACGGTGCTTTTTCTTTTGCTCTTATGCGCGAAATCACATGTTCGGCCGCTTCGTACAGCATTGGAGTCCTCTCCACTGCTCTGCGGAAAGGACAGAACATGTATTTTAACCAGGTGGAATTTGGAAAGAGACTTCAGGAATGCAGAAAGCTGCAGAAACTGACACAGGAAGAACTAGCGGCATTGATTGGTGTTGAAAAGCAGCATATCAGTCGAGTCGAACGGGGCGTTGCAGCCTGTTCTATTGACCTACTGCCAGCTTTGTCTGTCACGCTTCAGGTCAGCACGGACTACCTGCTAATGGGAAAGAGCATAGACAAGGAGCTTACCAGAACGCAGCTGCTGTCGGTAATCTCGCAGTTGACGTTAATCACCCAAGGGCTCTGACATGAAAAGAATCCCCTGAAGCATTCGCTTAGGGGATTCAGTATGACATTCAAAGGCTTTTGGAATTTTTATGGCTTTAGAGATGTAATCGGGATAATAAACACCCCGGTCTCGGGATCTCTCATGACAGTATCCAGATGGCCAACGATTACGCACATGAATGCCGGCTTCTTTTCAACATTCTTCTGGAATTTGCTCAAGCTGGTGACAGCGTCCTGAATGCTGCCGTCGCTTAGTTTGATTTCAAAAGCGGCATATTCTCCATCCTTAAATTCTACGATTGCGTCTACTTCATCTCCGGAGGAGTTGTCCCGGAAATGATAAAGGTGTCCCTCCAGATAATCGGCGTATATGCGGAGATCCCGCTCCACCAGTGCTTCAAACATAAGTCCAAAGGTCTCATGGTCATTCAACAGCTTTGGGACCGTCAGATGGAGACAGGCACAGCTTAGGGAGGGGTCTGCCAGGTGCCTTTTCGCGGATTTTCCGATTCGTGATGAGGAGCGGTAATGTACGCTGAATGCTTCCTGATTTGTGATTAGGAACAAGCTGTCAAGAACACCGGTATAGTCCGCAACGGTATCACGGCTTTCTATCAATTCATTACCGTTTTCATATTCTTCAATATCCCTGACCAGCGTCTTATCTCCGGCAACAGAGGATTCATGCCGCGCAAGGGCTCTAAGAAGCATACGCATCTTTTCCGGGCTTCTTTTTCTTGTCTGGCGTTCATGCATATCCTTTGTAACAATAGCCTCAATATAGCTTTCGGGAATGACGCCGATATCTTCATCGGCCATATCAATGTTCTCAGGCCATCCACCTCTGATGATCAGTCTGGCAAGTTCATCCAGTTCAACTTTTCTTACAAATCCTTCTTGAATTTGCCCGTGGAGCATTCCACTTAACGAAGCCTCTCCTGATGAGTCACCGGATTCATACAGACTCATGGGATGCATGCGCAGTGGTGCAATTCGCCCGGTTCCAGTATGATATACCCTTTTTTCACCACGTTTCTTCTTGAGCGAAGTTGACCCGGTAAGAATAAACTTTCCCTTTTCACGATCGCTGTCACATTCGTTTCTGACAGCATCCCAGATTTCAGGAACAATCTGCCATTCGTCAATCAACTGAGGCCTTTCTTTGGTGAATATATATTTAGGATCGACGAGAGCATTGTTTCGGACACTTTTGTCTGTCACATAGGAAACGCTGTTTGCATGGTTCAGGCTGGTCCAGGTTTTTCCGCACCATTTTGGCCCTTCTATAGAAATTGCACCGAAAATCCTTAAGTAGCGTGAGATTCGTTCGTCTATCAGCCGTGGCCTGTATCCTTCCTTCGTTAAGCTCATGCTCATCACCTCCAGCGCATTTATTGTACCATAGCATTGTGCTCTTTTCAAGAAATTTATTCCGCACATTTCCAATCTTTTGTTCCGCACAATTCAGAGGCTTTGTTCGTCTTATTTCAGACTACGGGAAAATGGCCCTACGAGGGCTACCAAGTGGCCCTGCCAGGCCCACGGCAAACGTCGATTTCTTCTCTAAAATAGGACTCGTAACAACGGAGTTGTTACAGCAGAAAGCAATCAAAGCACCTTGACAACTGAATAGACATTCATCAGGTACGAACCTGTGATGAGGAGCCACATCAGCAGTGAACGCGAAGACGATCGAATGATCAGAGCGGCAGCTGGCCTGTAAGAGCCGGACAGTCCCCGGATTAAGGCGAAGATCCATCACAGCATAATGAGACTTCCGCCGCGAGGCGGCTCTGTGAGAACCACAGAGGGGTAAAACGGCCCATGGATCCGGTAAGCTGCCGGACATCTGATGATTTCCCTGACAGGCAAAGAAGCCTGCGTTTCCGGGGGCGTCGAGGACAAATACGGAAAGATCATACACGATATTATCGTCCGATACGGACGTTATTGGTGGAGTAGGCCGAGTGCCTGCTCCGTACATATTCAAACGAAGGAGGAAATGACATGACAGAAGATATCGTAAGACCGTTTGAAGAGAAAATGGTCAGCAGCGCTCTTCTGGAGATTCCCCGCAATACATATCAGAGGAACCTGAATCCGGAGAGAGTGAAACGGATTTCTCATTCCTTTGATGAGCGGATCGCCAATGAGCCGAAGGTCAGTTTAAGAGACGGCCGTTACATCGTATTCGATGGCCAGCATGTGATCGCAGCCAGAGTGGACAAGAACAGCGGTGAGGAGCTTCCCATTCTCTGTAAGGTTTACTCCGGGCTCAGTGACCAGGAAGAAGCTTCGCTTTTCGCAAACCAGACCGGATTCGGTGGTCCGCCCAGCATCGGGATGAAGCTGAGAGCTTTGGTGTTTGCCGGAGATCCAGAAGCTGTGAACTTCCTGAAAGCGACTGAAGAGATCGGCCTCCGCATCGACTACGGCCAGCACAAAGGAAGAAAGCGCGTCGCCTGTATTGCAGCAGCGCTGACAGAGTTCCGAAAGCTTGGCCCTGTTAAATACCAGGAAGCCATGAAAATGATACTGGAGGGCTGGGACGGAGATCCCGATTCTCTGAGGGCAGAAACAGTAACCGGCGTCTGCCGGTTCGTGGACCTCTACAGCGGAGAATACGATCCGAAGCGGATGGTCAAGCGCCTCCGCACTGTGGATCCCTTGAAGATCTACCGCGACGGCAAAGCCATGGGAGACAATCTTCCTGGATATAAGAAGTATCTCTACCAAGTGCTTCTCATCTACAACGGAGCCAGCAAGAAAGCTGCGCTGCCGATGAAATTCTAAGGAGGCGGAACGGATGCAATACAAAGATAAGCTCTATCGCCAGCCTGGAACGGTGAAGAACTGGATCTGGAGACGCGGCGATATTTACCTGGCAAACCTGAATCCCTTTAAAGGCTGCGAGCAAGGGGGAACACGTCCGGTTTTGGTCCTCTCGAACGATATTGGCAATTTTTTCAGTCCGTTGATCACCATTGCTCCGATTACTTCCCATCTGAAGAAGCTGGACCTGCCGACTCACGTTCTTCTTAAGGACGTCAGAGGCTTGACGACAGATTCCGTCGTCTGCCTTGAACAGATTAAGGGAATCGACAAGCTGAGAGTTCTGAAATACCTCGGCAAGATTAGCAAAGAGCAGATGGAAGAAGTCGAGGAAGCAGCAATGGAGAGCCTGGGGATGCCTATTCCGGAGTGCGTAGATGCACCATAATATACCTTCCTTTCTTTCCTTTCTGACAGGGGATGCAGAAACAGCATCCCCTGAATACATAAACCGGAGGTGATAATCAACATGGAAAAACTTCTTACGAGAAAAGAGGCTGCAAGGCTGCTTGGTATCAGCATTGCTACTCTGGATCAGGCAAGAGCAAACGGACTGGTCTCCTTTGTCCAGTACTGCGAGAACGGCAGCGTGTATTTTACGGAGCTGAGTCTTCAGGAATACGTTGCCCGGTCGACTCACAAAGCAAAACCGAAAGAGATCAATACCGGAACCACCTTCAGAAGTCCGAGAAGTGCAGTCAGAAGGTGACATCCTTGAGAGGATGCAGATGAATCTGAGAGAATAATGGCACAACCGGGCAGACAAGGAGGTTACGAGAAATGCCAAGAAAAAGAATCCCGAATTTCACATTCAATTCTGTGACGATTAACGGGCATGAGTATTATAAAGCGTATGTCATGAATGCGGATCACAAGCTGGTTATCGTCTACGGAAAAACTCTGGAGGAACTTTGCCAGAAGTATGATGAGGCGGAGAATCGCACCGAAAATGATATGTTCAACAGGCGGTCTCCCACGGTGAAAGAATACTGTGAGAAGTGGCTCTTGATGCAGTCCGCAAATGTCAGAGCCACAACGCTGATCGACTATACATCCAAGGTGAACCGGCACATCATTAAGCCGCTTGGTCACATGAAAATGGCGGATGTCACAGCGGATGATATAAAGATGGCTCTTATCCCGGTCTCAAAGAAATCTGCATCAGTCTACAAATCCGTGAACATCATACTGAAGTGCATCTTCAATTCAGCGGAGGACAGCAAGATCATAACCTATAACCCCACGAGATTCCTCTCTGCCAAAGGCGGAGGAGTCCCGCAGAAGGATCGAGAGTCACTGACAGACGAGCAGGCAGAACTCCTGCTGAATACGATTCGGGACCTGCCGCCCTATGTCTTCGTGATGCTCGGTTTGTATGCCGGGCTTCGCCGGGAAGAAATTCTGGCCTTGAAATGGGACTGTGTAGTGCTGGATACGAAAGCACCTTATGTAATGGTCAGACGTGCCTGGCATACGGAAAACAACCGGCCTGTTATCCTGACTGAACTGAAGACAAGGGCTGCACGAAGGGATATTGCTATTCCTGACTGCCTGGCAGAATGCCTTAAAGAGGCAAGAGAAAAATCAACGTCAGAGTATGTTGTAGCGAATAAGGATGGCGGCCCTCTGACTTACACAGAATTCAGGAGCCTTTGGCGCTTTATCGTTGTAAGGACCGCAAAGCCAAGGATCGCAAAGAAAAAGGTGGGTGGAAAGTATGTGAAGTACATGCTGTATCCGAAGCTTGGAGAGATGGCCAGAAACAATGGAAAGGTTCAGTATGTTCTGGACTTTGATGTGACGCCGCATCAGCTTCGGCATACTTATATCACCAACCTGATCGCTGCCGGAGTGGATCCCAAGACGGTGCAGTATCTTGCTGGCCACGAAAGCAGCAAGATCACCATGGACATCTATGCAAAGGTAAAGTACAACCGGCCCGAAGAAGTCGCAAAAGCACTGGATGGAGCCTTTGCTCTTTGGAATGCACAAGGCAATCAGTAAAGCATAAACACCGAAAGATCAGGGGCGGGGGTCGTAAGATCCTCACCCTTTTTCCATACATAAGGGGTGACATCCTTGAAGGAACCCATTCTATCTGAGACGATAGCATCGCCAAATCAAACCGAAGGAGGATATAATCATGGCAAAAAAAGAAGAACAGCCCAGGATTCCGAACTGGTCTATCCATGTGAAGAAAGGAATCCCCTATTTCAGGATCCAAACTTATGATGCAGACGGAAAAAGATTTGACATCTACGGGAAGACCGAACAGGAAGTAAAGCAGAAGTATCTTCGAGCTCAGGAGGAGATCGAAGCAGCAAAATTCCGCAAGCTCAATCCTACGGTCAGAGAATACAGTGAGAAGTGGCTGGAGATGCATTCGGCGGTCATACAGCCAAGCACATTGAAGGGCTATACCCTCGCAGTCAAGAATTACATAGTCAAGCCGCTTGGCGATATGTATATGTCGGATGTGACTGCAGATGATGTGAAGCTGGCTATGGTGGCAGTTTCGAAAAGATCAAGCGCCACATATAGCCTGGTCAACATGCTTTTCAAGAGCATCTTTTACTCTGCCCAGTACAGTAATCTGATCCGGGATAATCCGACGGAAAAAATCAATGCGAAAGGCGGAATACCCAGGAAGGAGAAGGAAGCTTTGACTGACGCCCAGGCGAAGCTGCTTCTGGATACGATCCGTGATCTGCCTCCCTACGTCTTTGTAATGATCGGACTGTATGCCGGATTGCGTCGTGAAGAAATATTAGGCCTTCAGTGGGACTGCGTCTTTCTGGACGTCCCGACGCCGTATATTGCTGTCCGCAGAGCCTGGCACACTGATCATAACCGTCCGGTTGTTACCAGAGAACTGAAGACTCCGGCAGCCAAGCGGGATATTCCTATTCCGCAGCCGCTGGTTGACTGCCTGAAAGAAGAAAAAGCAAAGTCGATTTCAGATTATGTCATTGCCGACAAAAATGGAGATCCGCTGTCCTACTCACAGTTCAACCGGATCTGGAACTATATCAGGGTTCGTGGAACCCAGGAAAGGACTCTCTACAAATACGTGAACGGACAGGCAATCCAGAAGAAGTTCAAGCCCGAGCTTGGGCAAAAGTGCGTGAACCGTGAAGAGATCGTCTATTGTCTGGATTTCAAAGTCACGCCTCATCAGCTGCGGCACACATATATTACCAACCTGATCCACGCCGGTGTTGATCCCAAGACGGTCCAGTACCTGGCCGGTCATGAAAACAGCAAGGTGACTATGGACATCTACGCAAAGGCCAAGTATAATAGGCCCGAAGAGCTTTCCGATGTCGTGAATGATGCCCTGATATCACAGACCGACAGCGATGAATGCTGATACGCTTCTCAGAATGAAGAGAAATGAAGGGTAAGTTCAAGTTCGGCCCGTTAGTTAATGACTGAGGGAACAAACTGAGGGAACCTCAAAAAGCAAGTAAATACAAGGGTTCCAGGTGACAAGTTGGCCGAGTACGGTCTCAAAAAAGCGAGAAGAGCTCCGCAGTTCTCCAAGCGTTAAGCGATTTTATCAATGCTGCAAAAAAACTCTGCATTCGTTTGCAGGGTTTTTCTTTTTCTCTGAAAGGGGGTCTTCCCGAAATCGGTCAACGGACGTATGATGAAACTGACCGAAGCGGTTAACGAGGCATATAATGAATCCGAAATTTTTCAACCTTCCGCAGGAAAAACAGCAGGCGATACTGAATGCCGGTTTTCACGTGTTTTCCCGGAGCAGTTATAAAAAGAGTCCCGTGAGCGAGATCGCTGAAGCTGCCGGTATCAGTAAAGCCCTCCTGTTTCATTATTTTCACAATAAAAAGGAGCTCTATCTTTTTCTCTGGGACACCTGTGCCAGGATCACGGTGGAAGAGATGACCCGCAGCGGCGCGTATGAACAGACGGATCTTTTCGGCAGTATGGATCACGGCATGCAGGCGAAGCTCCGTCTGATGCGGCAGTATCCGGATATCGGCGTCTTTGCTGTGCGCGCCTTTTATGAAAAAGACCCGGAAGTCTCTATGGATATTCAGGCAAGCATGAGCCGGTATCTTGAAGCACATGCCGCCAAGAAGCTTCAGAAGATCGATCCGGAAGACTTTATTCCCGGGATCGATCTGCAGATGATGTATAAGGAAATGTACTGGGCATCGGAAGGGTGCCTGTGGGAATATATACAGCGCAGTTGCACCGATACAAATGCTATGGAAAAAGATTTCCGCGCTTTGCTGAATTTCTGGAAAAGCGTCTATCTGCGAAAAGAGAGGAAGGATCTGCAGGATGATCAGAAAAACGTTTGAAACGCCTCTGGGGACGATCTGTTACTGGACGAATGAGAACCGTACAGAGGAGAGCGCGCTGGTCTTTCTTCCCGGGCTCACCGCCGATCATCATCTGTTTGACAAACAGTTCGAGGCGTTTGAAAAAGAATTCCGTATCCTTACCTGGGACGCGCCCGGACATGCGGAATCCAGACCTTTCAAGCTGGAGTTCTCGCTTATGGATAAAGCCGTCTGGCTTCATGGGATCCTGGAAACAGAAGGGATCAAACATCCTGTTCTGATCGGACAGTCGATGGGCGGTTATGTCTCCCAGTGCTTCCTGGAAAAGTATCCCGGAGAAGCGGCAGGTTTCATCTCGATCGATTCCGCACCATTGAAAAGGCAGTATGTGACGGCCGCTGAGATCTGGGCCTTAAAGAGGACGGAACCCATGTACAGAGCTTTCCCCTGGAAGTCTTTAAGAAAGCTGGGGATCGAAGGCTGCTCGAAAACCGAATACGGCAGAAAACTCATGGAGCAGTTCGTTGATTCGTATACGAAAGACGAGTACTGCAGACTGTCCGGTCACGGAATGAAACTGCTGGCAGAGGCCATGGAAGCAGATCTTCCCTATGCGATCGACTGTCCGGCTGTCCTGATCTGCGGGGAAAAGGACCAGGCCGGTTCCGCAAAAAGCTATAACCGCCGATGGGCGGAAAAAGAAGGTCTCCCGGTCTATTGGATCAAAGATGCCGGGCATAATGCCAATACGGATAAACCGGAAGAGGTCAATCAGATCATCCGCAAGTTTATCCGGAAACTGAAGGAGGATCCGCAATGAACAAAGGTCTTTTCGTGAAAGCGATCACAAGATTTTCCACCGGTCTTCTGCTCGTCTGTCTTTTACTGTTTCTGCCCGCCGGGACCTTCCGCTATCCGCAGGCGTGGCTGTTGATGGGCATTCTCTTCATCCCGATGTTTATCGCGGGACTCGTCATGCTGAAGAAGAATCCGGAACTCTTGAAGAAACGTCTGAATGTGAAGGAAAAGGAAACAGAACAGAAGGAAGTGATCCTTTTCAGCGGGATCATGTTTATCGCTGCTTTTGTTTCCGCGGGCTTGAGCTTCCGCTTCGGGTGGCTGATGCTTCCTTTCCCGGTCAGCATTTTCTTCGCAGTCGTTTTCCTGGCAGCCTACGCGCTTTACGCCGAGGTCCTCCGGGAAAACACCTACCTTTCCCGGACCATCGAAGTGCAGGAAGATCAGACAGTGATCGACACCGGCCTTTACGGGATCGTACGGCATCCCATGTACATGGCGACGGTCTTTCTGTTCCTGGCGATGCCGCTGGTGCTCGGGTCGGTGATCTCTTTTGTGATCATGCTTTCTTATATTCCGATCATCGTTAAGCGGATCCGCAACGAAGAAGAAGTCCTGACAAAAGATCTGCAGGGCTATGAGGAATACAAAAAGAAAGTGGAGTACCGGCTGATCCCGTTCATCTGGTAAGACAAAAGAAAACCTGCCGCCGGCAGGTTTGTTTATCAGTAGGTATTCTCGTAAGTGAAGATGTCCAGATTATCGAATTCGACATCTTCTTTTTCTTCGTAGGTGACACGGTGCTCGTTGAGCTCGGTGCCGACTTTTTCAACTTTCACGATCGAGCCGTTGAAATAACTCAGGACATTGAAGTTTCCGTAAAGGGTGAAAGTCTGACGGCCGAAATAGTTTCTCGCTGTTTCGACATCGACGACGAATTCGATCACGGAATCATCGACCAGGTGGTAGCAGCCGTTCACGGTGTCTTCGTCCGCTTTTTCTTCGACTTTGACCAGCGGCAGGACGACCCCTGTATCCAGCGTGAAGTAGTAGCGGTCACCGATCACACCGTAATAGGAACCCAGTGCCACACCGATAAACCCGTCCTCGTCCACAAGCAGTCCGCTGTCATCCAGAGCCATGTGCTGACGGATGTACCAGTACTGCGTGGAACTTGGCGAGGTGATCATTTTCCAGTCCATATAGGATTTAACGGAGCTGTAGGAACAGACCCCGACTTCCTCGCTTTCATATTCCTTCTGATAATCGAATACGACGTTCGGATCGAAATCCTCCCATTCGCTGCTGTCGGCGAAACCGCACAGGCAGACGATCATCAGCAGAACGAAAAAGCATCTGCAGAATTTTTTGAGCATATTCGTATTATACACCTTTTTCCTTTTTGAACGCCAGTTCCCAGGCGTCTTTCAGCTTTTCAAGCGTCCAGGCGGCGTTTGCCGGGGATGTGGAGGGGAGCTTTAAAACTTCGATCTTCAGATCTCCGTGGTATTTCATGAAGTATTTATATGACGCCGCGCCGTTGCAGCAGACCGTTCGGATCTCTGTTCCGGAAAGGATCCCGGGAATATCCGCCGGCACGACATTGCGGATGTGCGCGTCGGAGGAGCCGAGGATCTCACAGCTCTCAATGCTGTCATACATGGCGATATGGTGCTTTTCGAGGATCTTCTTCTTTGTTTCGATATCTTCAAGGGCAGGAACTTCTTCCTCCAGCAAAGCCGCCAGCAGAGGCCAGAAACGGTTCTGCGGATGGCCGTAGAAAAACTGCTGCGCGCGTGAACGGACGGAAGGGAAGGAACCCAGGATCAGGATCTGTGAGTCCGGTCTTACGAAAGGTCCGAAGCCGTGGTCGATCTTCTGATATTCACTGTTTTTCATTTCTGCTCCAGAAGATATTTAAGAAGAGCTGTGCAGCCTTCCCGGATCTGTTCATAAACACCTTGGAAATCACCGGTGTACCAGGGATCGTCGATCTCTTTGTTGTCGCCGCAGTATTCCCGCAGCATATGGATCTTATGACCGGGATCTTTCGGAAAATAGCGGTTCATGTGCCACAGATTCTCCCGGTCCATGATGATCAGAAGATCAAAATCGTCATAATCATTCAAAGTGATCTTTCTGGCGCGTTTTCCGCTGCAGTCGATACCGTGTGTCTCCAGCATACGCTTTGCCGGCGGATAAACAGGACGGCCGATCTCCTCGGAAGTCGTCGCCGCAGATTCGATAGCGAAAAGGTCCGCGACACTCTGTTCCCGGACCAGATCTTTCATGATGAATTCCGCCATCGGGCTTCGGCAGATGTTGCCATGGCAGATGAATAAGATCTTTTTCATTCGTTTCGTCCTTTGCGTGAAGAATAGAAGATGTCCCTTAGCGCAGCACACCGCGCAAGGGAAGTCTACGGTCACTCTAATGCATTTTCCGCTTCCGCGCAAGCGATCTCGGCGATCAGATAGTCTTCGATCATGAAACGGACGACACATTTCTGACCGTCTTCGATCTTATCATAGACTCTGCCGGCGGAATAAGTCCCCCTGGCGACGGTCTCAACGGAGTTGGCAACATAGCCGATCGCGCTGTTGTTTTTATTGAATACCCGGATCGCTTCATCGTCAAAGGCGTTCCCGGTATCTTTCTTTAAAGTGAGTTCCTGACCGACCTGCGCGACCTGGGTCCGCACGCAGTCCGGCAAGTGATCGATCGTGATAAATATTGATTTCATATGGGTATCCTCCCTGAGCCGCTTTTATGATAAAGACCGCTATGTGCAAAAAAACGCACCGGCGGTGCATGAAATGACAGAGTGAATAAAAAACCGGTCACTGACCGGTCTCGTTATCCTTGTTTTTGGGCTCAAGGTAAGCGTAGTTATTGTAGAGCAGACTGTGCTTTTCGTCGAATTCGATCTCCTGGTGATGGTGACCGAAATACCAGTGATCAAAGTCGATGCTGTGATCGAGCTCCTCGAAATAATGACTGAGCGTATACCCGCGGGCTCTGCTGTACAGTGATTTCAGGATAGTCGTCGTTACTTCATGGGTCACGAGCAGATCGACCTTATTGCCGTGTGCCTGCAGATTCTCTTTTCCGTGCGCGTATTCTTCCTCGCTCGGAAGTTCCTGCGGCCACCAGCTGACACCCGGGGTGCGCAGCTCCTTGTCGACTGAATAAGCGCCTCCGAAGGTGAATACGGAATACCCCTCGATGTCATAGATCTCTCCGCGCAACAGATGAATGATGTCCGGACGGATGAAATGGACTTTGCCTCCATGCCAGTCCTTCTTCTCGTAAGCATCCAGCGCATCGAAGTTCTCATGGTTTCCGTCAATGAACAGGATCGTGACCGGAAGGGCGGAAAGCTTGTCCAGTTCCGCGTCGTCCCGTTCGTCGCCATGCCAGACGTAGCCGAAATCCCCGGCGATCAGGATATAGTCCTTTTTTGTCAGTCCGGTGTAGTCAAAGACGTCGGGATCAAGACGGCGTCCGTCATATCTGTTGTGTGTATCTCCGGTAATGATCAGCATAGTCTTATTATAAATGTATTCTGGACACAATCGTAAGGAAAAACCGTATAATAAAGAACGGAGGGTTATGAAATGGATTACAAAGAATTAACTGTTGAAAAGATCGGTGAGATCGTTAAGCCGATCTTCCATAAGTACAATATCAACAAAATGGGTGTCTTCGGTGCTTACGCGCTCGGCTTGCAGAGCGAGATCTCCAATGTTGACCTGTGGGTCGAAAGAGGCGATGTCACGAACTTCAAAGCTCTGATGGATATCGAAAAAGAACTCAAGGAAGCTCTTGGCCGCCCGGTCAATCTGCAGTTCGCAGATGCGGATCTCTCTCCTTACTATCTTGAGGACGTTACCCGTACCTTCGTTGAGATCAAGTAAGACCGGTCAGCAAAGACCGGTTCTTTTTTATGATCTATCTCGCCGGATTTCTCGCTTATTTTATTAAAGGACTGTGCGGATTTGCGAATACGCTGGTTTTCCAGTCCGTTCTGCGGATCTCCGACACTTCCCTGAGCATGAATATCACGCCGCTCGAGTGTCTGCTGAGCTGGCCGTTCAATCTGCTGATGACCTGGCATAAGCGTGCCTATCTGAAACTCAAACGGGTCGCCGGTCTGATCGTTCTGGTCCTTGGCGGCGCTGTGATCGGCGTCTTTCTTTTGAAGAACCTGCACGGCGCCTGGCTGAACCGCCTGTTCGGGATCACGGTGATCGCGATCGCTCTGGATCTGCTGTTTTTAAAAAAGAAGAGCGATCCGGATTCACTGCTTCTGAAGATCATCGGATTCCTTTCCGGCATCTTATGCGGACTCTTCGGTGTCGGCGCTTTCCTTGCTGCCTATATGAACCGGGTCAGCGATTCCTCGGATGAATTCAAGGCGAACCTCAGTGCCGTATTCATCTTTGAAAACAGCTTCCGCCTGCTTCTTTATGCTTTGAACGGCATGCTCAGCACAGCGATCCTTAAGCAGGTCCTCTTCTGTCTGCCGGTATCCCTGCTGGGGCTTTATGCCGGGATCAAATGCAGTCAGTTCGTTTCCGAAAAGACCGCGAAGATCTTCGTTCTGATCGCGTTGCTCGTCAGCGGCCTTTATCTGTTGTTTGTTTAGCATTCTTCTTATGAACGATGGCAGCTGACCTGCTGTATACAAAGAAACAAAAGAAAGGACCATTTCGGAGAATGGTCCTTTTGTTTCTGCTTTGATCGTTTTGGTTTACTCTTTCGCGGCCGGTGTCTTCAGCCGGAAGAGATTCTTATACAGGGTATGCAGCATCAGCATGATATAGGCTACGAAGCCGGCCGCAAAACCGTTGTTGTAGAGGCAGAGGAAACCGTGCAGGAAGGATATATTGGGCGCTACGTTGACATGGATCAGACCAGTGATCATACCGAAGATCGGTCCGAAATCGCCGGCGATCGGAGCCATGCAGGCGGAATTCAAAGTCGTGGTCAGGATGCCTGTGCTTCCCAGATCGTATTTGAAGATAAAGGACCCGAGAACGATCCCCAGGATCGACCAGGGCATATTGGCCATATGCATACCGAAAGCGGCGAAACCCGAGATCGTCCAGATACAGGAGATGACGGGACCGTTGATCTGTCCGCCGACCAGGAATACATAAGCCGTTGCCATCAGTCCGCAGCCGCCCATATTGATCAGGGTGACCGGGAAGGAGGCAGTGGAGAAGAAGTCCACCGGAGCTTTGCCGGTCTGTTTAAGTAGTTCCTTCAGGCCTTTGAAGCTCTTTCCGTTCAGGAAGAAGCCTTCGATGATCATACTGAGATAGATCAGTCCGAAGAAGGTGCCGAGCAGAAGATTGTTGCCGCCGGTGACGGGAAGCGCGTTCTTGGCATAGGTGAAACCGAGGAAACGGAAAAGCGTCGCGATCAGCGTGCAGCAGATGCCTGCGGCGAAGCCCATATTGAAAAGGTTGTAGCCTTTATGGATCGAGAAGGCATAGGACAGGATGTCCGCTGCCAGGAAGCCGAGCAGACAGCCTACCGCGAAAGCAGCCAGCAGACGCAGGAACACCGGTCCCTGGACTTTCAGGAAGATATAGCTTACAAAAGGCGCCATGCAGGTCGAGAACATCGATGTCACGACATGGTTCTTGAACGGTTCTTTCTTCACGCGGGAATAGAGGAACACACCGCAGATCATCGGCAGGATATTCAGGATATTCTCGCCATAGAAAGAATAGCCGGCGACGATAAAGCTGCTGGCGAAGTGTTTGCCGGCAGCGCCGGTATCAAAGATCTTAAGCAGCGTGACAACGAGCAGAAAACACAGACCGGCGTTCACGAAGCCCGGTCCGAGACCGAAGTGAAAAGCATCAAATGCCAGAGCAGAATCGGAGCTGATTATCCCAATTAAGCCTTCTTTCAATTGCGTGAGTGAGGGACAAAGAAAAACACCGAAGAGGATGAATGGACATGCGTAGACAAACAGATGCGCAAAAATGAAGCTATCTCCCTTTTTCATGCCTTTATTATCGCATATTCGGCTGATAAAAACCGATGATTTCGGGTAGAATGAAGTTGAAGAAATGAGGGAAGCAAAATGAAAAAACTGATCTTGCTTTTATTTACGCTGTGTCTTCTGATCAGCGGCTGCAGTCAGAAAGAAAAGACACCTGAAGAACTGCTGCAGGAAGCTTATGCCAAAGCCGAACAGCTTGATTCGATGACGATCACTGGTATGCTGGATCTGACTGTCAGCGCCGGCAGCGAGCTCGTCATTCCGATCGATCTGCTCATGAAAGTTGAAAGAGGTGATAAGGCAGATCCGAAAGATGATCTTTCCTACACCGAGATCACCGCAGAGGTCTTTGGCCAGCTGAGCAACACCAAGACCTGGGTGAAGGATGGCGTTTCCTACGTGGAGACGGCTGACAGAAAATATATAGGTGATACCGCGGAGACACCGGAGCCGGCAGCCTTTGATGCCGGAAAGATGGCGAAAGCGATCGCAGAGAACGCGGAATCGATCACAGCGACTAAAAGCGGCGATTCCACAGTGATCACGGTCAAGCCAACAAAGAAGCTGATCGCGGCGATACTTGAAGCCGGCTCGGCGGAGGAGATCTCCGGCGACCTTCTGAATAATGAGGTCCTGGAAAGCCTGACATTTGATGACATTCTCATCACGATCGGCAAGGAGGGATATGTCGACAACATCCTGATCTCCGCTGCCGGCGAGGTAGAAGGGGTCAATATGAAGCTGTCGCTGGATCTGACCGTGTCTGACCGCAACGCGACGAAAGTTCCGGAATTCGATCCGGCAGAATTCACCGACGAACCTGAACCAGAACCGGAACCGACCGATGTTTCCGATGACAGCAAGATGCTGGAGGTCACCTTTGAGGAAGATGGCATCACCGCCGGCTTCGAAGCGGAAAAGGACAGCAATATCGCGATCGTATTTGACGAAGAAGAATCTTTCGTCGATATCTATGACGCGAAGTACGAAAACGAAAGAGCCCTTGGCCTCTTTATAGACGCCGAGATGACAGATGAACTCCTTGACGCCGTGCGCACCGGCAAAGACGGTTACGAACTGCGCGAAGAAGCAACAACGGCGATCGGACCCTACGTTATCGGCTATTCACCTCAGGAGACCGATATCTTCAATCCGGATACGATCTTCCTGGCCATGCGCTATGAAGGCTATGATCTCGGTTATGTGATGGTCGGTTTCGGCAGCGAGGAGGATTTCCTGGATCTTTTGGACAATCTCAGTTTCTATACCAAGTAATAAAGGAGACCGCTGATGAACGAGAAAGAATGCGTACGACAGTTCCTTAAGGCATTTTCGGAATACAAGGATGAATATGACGATCATATCCTGCAGAACGGAAAACTGCACATCCATGTCTTTTTCGGAGAGATCAACAGTCTGTTTCTCCGCACCAAACTGGACGAACCGGAGAAAGCGAAAGCGTATTTCGACTACGTGGAAAAAATGAACCGGGAAGGGGATGAAGCGGTACGGAAGATCGTCCGCCGCACGATCCTCGAACGCATCAAGGACGAACCGGAAGCCTGGGAGGTATTTACGAAGACTGCCTCCGCGGAATTCGTGCAGCAGGCGCAGGAGATCCTGGAAGAACTCGGAAAGTCCGCACAGTAAGATCGTTCTTTGAACAAACGAAAACAGAAGCCATGCGCTGCATAGCTTCTGTTTTTTTTAGTATCCGGATCTTTTTCTTATTGCGTGAGTTCCTGATAGAGTTTCGTGATCTCACCGGCTTCTCTGCTGCCAAGCAGGAAATAGCCGTCTGCATTATGGATCAGCAGCCAGGGACCGTTCGTCGGATCCAGCATGACCTTGATCCGGTAATAGTCATCGGCTGTGAAATCACCTTTGAGCAGCTTGTTGGTCCCGGTGCCCCAGTAGCGGCTGAGACCTTTCGGAAGCTTTTCCAGCAGCTCGATGCTGTCGGCACTTTCAAGATCGATCTCATAGTCTGTCCAGCCGGCCTCGGCTTTGAGGACATTTCCCTCCGCCTTTAAGGAGATCGGCTGATAGCTCATCTGATCCAGCGCGATCCCCAGGAAAGGCATTCCCAGAAGAAGAAGGATCGTGGCGACAATCATGAACTTTCCAAAACCGGAAGCCAGGTTTACCGTAGAGTTCAAACCGATACGGGAATTGATGATCGCGTTATGATCGTCGGGATTGTAATAGAGAAAGCCGCCAAGCCATTTGTCATCGTCATCAATATACGCGCCGGCACCGGAGGATTCCGTAAGTTTTTCCTGCATCTTGCGCATCCGCATTTCGATACGGAGCGCGAAGACACATACTGCGACCGTCAGTGCGGTCATAAGCACAATGAGCAGTGTGCCGTTCTGCCGACCGAAGAGGAAGATCAGACTGACCGCTGCCATCATCCAGGATATCAGCAGCCAGACTTTCCCCCAGTTATAACGGCGGATCCTTGTCAGAGCGATCGTCAGCTCTGTATTCTCATCGACCATCTCCGCTTTGTTGCGGTACAGATAGCGGTAACCGAACCAGAGGAGTATACAGCACACGGTGTTGATCAGATAGATCGGCCAGGAACTGCGGTCAAAAAGGAAGGGGAGAGCGCTGATGAGCACCGGCAGGGCAAAGAAGACAGGCGAGATCCAGCGTTCATTGCCGATCGCGCGGGTATCCACATAGATCTTCCGGCTTTCCTTTTTCCAGCCTTTTTCAGCCTTGATGTCCATCAGCCGGCGGTGCGCTTTGATATAGGGAATGTAGGGCAGGAAGATACAGAGGTCGATCCAGATCATCCAGGCCGTCATCATCCAGCGGTCAAGCTGCGGCAGCAGACAGACCAGCAGACTTCCGCACAGAGCGACAGTGATCAGGATCTCCGTCTTTTTGAATCTGTCGAGTACCGTGAGGACATCCGGATCCACGTGAGCTTCCTGCGGCAGGGTAACGCCAAGAACGATGTTCTTTTTAAAACGGGTCTCATTGATCAGCATCCAGCACATGAGGGGCGCGATCCAGATAGTTGAAAAGATAACAATCAGTTTCGTCGTCATTTGTTTCCGTCCTCCTCGTACAGCGTTTCACAGATCTGGAGGATCTCTTCTTTGGTAAGTCCGGCAAGACGGAGCTCGGAAAGATGGAGACGCAGCTGCTCCAGCGTAGCCGCGGGGATCTCGTTTCTTCCGGAGACAGCGACCTTCGCGCCGCTGCGGCGGTCCGTCGTGATATAACCTTCCTGTTTGAGGATCTGGTAAGCCTTGGACACCGTCATCATATTGATGCCGCTTTCTTCCGCCAGCGCCCGGATCGTGGGCAGCTGTTCACCCGGTTTCAGTTTGCCTTCGGCGATCCCGACGACGATCTGGTTGCGCAGCTGCTGGTAGATCGGCGCACTGCTGTTGAAATCAAAGTTCAGGATCATAACATACCTCCTTGCATTAGAAATAGTAATGCAAATAATGCAAATTGTCAATATCGCCGGTTTGGGCATAAAAAAACTGTCTTTGCAGACAGTGATTTTTTAATGGTCGGAGAAAAGGGATTCGAACCCTTGACCTCTTCGTCCCGAACGAAGCGCGCTACCAAGCTGCGCCATTCCCCGATGACTATTAACTAGTATACCTTCAAAGATGCGATTGGGCAAGAGAAAGTTTACTTTTTGTTAATAGTTTTTTAAGCTTGCTATTCAGCCGGTGTTTCCGCCGGTGCTTCGATCGGCGTGTAGTAATCCGGCTGGATGAGACCGCTGGGATAGATATCGACCTGGACATTGCCGATGGCGATCTCGGTCCCTTCCGGCAGATTGCAGTGATAGAACACCTGTGTGTCCCATTCCGGATCGGTGCCGATCATGTAGTAGTCGTATATGCTTTCGTCTTCGTTCGTCAGATCGACATAGCCGTTGCCGCTGCTGTAGAAGATATCGTATACGCCTGCCGGGAAATCACGGCCGGCCTTGTAGTTGCCGCTGACGAGCGTATATCCTTCTTCCGCCCACGCTTCACGTCCGGCGAGCGGTGCGGTGGATGCGTCTGTCGACGTCAGCTTCAGGGTCACGCCATCGATCTTCAGCGTATTCCCGTCATTCAGGATCATGCCGCGGAAGGCAGAGGAATAACTGTTGTCATAGGTCCCCATCGATTCGCTGATGCGGCCGAATTCGTAATTGTCGCTGGTGACATAGCCGTTGCCGCAGATGACTTCAAGGTCATAGGTTCCGCTCGGGATATCGACGCCGGCAGTATAGTAACCGCTCTGCAGATAGAGAGTGAGCGCTTCACCTTCGACCGGGACGGTCGGTTCGCTGGTAGTCTGCGCGCTCGGCTCATAGGATGGCGCCGGCTCCGGTTCATGTTTGGCGGTGATCACGCTTACGGCGATAATGCCGGCGATGACCGCTACGATCAGGACAGCCATGATAACGATCATGGAAGCTTTTAAGCGTGTTTCTTTTTTCTGTTGTTCGCGATTCTTCTTCGCGAGTTCTGCTAAGTTTTTCATTGTGTTACTATTCTAGCATAATTTCCCGTGCGGAAAGTATAATTAGAATATGAATGCCCGGGAAACACGCAGACTGGTAAAACGGCAGTATAACGCGATCTTCTTTGCTTTTGTGATCATTTTCGCTCTGATTGCGCTGCATTTTTATCTGCGCCCGGAAGCCGGTCCGAAAGAGGGACTGTATAAGATCGACTATGTTTCCGACGGCGACACGCTCATCGTCAATATCGAGGGCGAAAAGAAATTTGTCCGGCTGATCGGGATCGACTGTCCGGAATCGGTCCATCCCGATGAGACAAAGAACACCCCGGAAGGGAAACTGGCAGCCGAGCATACGCGCGAGCTTGCTGCGGGGCACAGCTGCTATCTTGAATACGATTCGGTCACGATCGACGACTACGGCAGGACGCTGGCCTATGTCTGGCTCGACGACGGGACTTTCCTGAATGAGCAGATCCTTGCTGACGGCTACGCGGAGCTTTTGACCATTCCGCCGAATGTCCGCTACAGCAGCCGTTTCCAGAAAGCGTATCATCAGGCCCGGGAAGAGGGAAAAGGATTATTTCAAAAGAATTAGCACTCAACGCTTGACAGTGCCAGATAATGTGCTACACTATAGTTGTTAGCAGTCGAACAATGACAGTGCTAAAAGAAAGTTGAGGTAGTTTATTATGAAATACGTTCCGAGCACATTAAACTTTTTCGATGATGCATTTGATGATATGTTCTTCTCACCGATGTTCCGTTACACTTCCCAGAATAATCTGATGAAGACCGATGTCCGTGAAAAGGATGGACTTTATATCCTGGATGTCGAGCTCCCGGGCTACCAGAAGGAAGATATCAATCTGGAACTGAAGGAAGGCTATCTGACGATCTCTGCCAAGCAGAACACTTCCAATGAAGAAAAGGACACAAAAGGAAACGTGATCCGCAAGGAGCGTTATTCCGGTTCCTGCTCCAGAAGCTTCTATGTCGGTGAAGACGTTGAGCCGGAAGACATCAAGGCCGGATTCGAGAACGGTATCCTGAAAGTCACACTTCCGAGCAAGAAGGAAAAGAAAGTCGAACCGGTCAGACGCATCACGATCGAATGATCAAATGAAATACAGTCATCCGCGGATGACTGTATTTTTATCATTTGAAAGAAAACAGGCCATCCTCCGGGATGGTCTGTTTGTTTTTAGTCTGTGTAGTTGTCGAAGTAACCCTGGATCAGGACGACTGGTGTGCCCTTGTCGCCGCTGCCGCTGGTCAGGTCGCAGAGCGAACCGATCAGGTCTGTCAGCTGACGCGGTGTCGTGCCTTCAGAAGCCATCTTGCCGACCAGGTTCTTTTCTTTTTCCTTGATGCGGTCGGAGATCGCGTTGCGCAGTTCTTCGCCGGAAAGATCCTTGAAATCGTTATCTGCCAGGTATTTCAGTTTCAGTTCGTTCGGAGTGCCCTTGAGGCCTTCGGTGTAAGCCGGGGAAACGACCGGGTCAGCCAGTTCCCAGATCTTGCCCTGCGGATCCTTGAAAGCGCCGTCGCCGTAGATCATGACTTCGATGTTCTTGCCGGACATTTCTGCCAGGATCTTAGCTGTTTCGGAGACGAATTTCTCGCCGTATTCCGGGAAGAGCTTGACGCTCTCTTCGGTAGCCTTGTTGGAGCCGAGCAGACCGTACTTGCTGTTGAAGCCGCTGCCGTCGACCGAAGTGGTCAGGATATCATCCATACCCAGAACGATCTCAGCGCCTGCTGCCTTCAGCAGTCTCTTGGAACGGAAACGGGAGTGGATGTCACATGTTAAGACTCTCTTTGTATAGTTCAGGATGGCCTGCGGACGGTTCGCAAAGATGATCTCTGCTTCCGCGCCTTCCTTATTGATGATCTCTTCATAGTAGGAAACGTAATCCATTCCGGTGAACGGATGACGGTTCTCACCGAATAATTCGCGGTATTTTGCCAGATCGAGGACATCGGTATAAGGATCGATGCCTGCTTCGTCGAGCTGATCAAGGCTGACGAGCTGGTTGCCGACTTCGTCGCTCGGGTAGCTGAGCATCAGAACGATCTTTTTAGCACCTCTGGCGATGCCTTTCAGACACATAGCGAAGCGGTTGCGTGAGAGGATGGGGAAGATGACGCCGATCGTTTCTCCGCCAAGCTTTTCCTTGACATCTTTGCCGATCGCATCGCAGGTCGCGTAGTTGCCCTGAGCTCTGGCAACGACGGATTCAGTGATCGCGACGACATCGCGGTCTCTCAGAACGAAGCCTTCACTGTAGGCAGCGTCCATGACGGACTGAGCGACGATGGTCGGAAGATCATCTCCATTACGGATGATCGGGCAGCGGATTCCACGGGAAACAGTTCCAACTCTTCTTTCGAACATAAACATGAACCTCACTTTTTTACCTTTTAATAATACACGATTTCCGCATTTCGACAAGAAAAGCTTGTATAATAATTGCATGTATTTACAGGAAGTCATCGTCGTCGAGGGAAAGAACGACACCCGCAGGCTGCAGATGTTTTTCGATGTGGATACGATCGAGACCGACGGCTACCGTCTCCGCCCGGAGGTGCTGGCACTGATCCGCGAGGTGAATGAGCGCCGCGGCGTGATCGTTTTCACCGATCCCGACACGCCCGGCGAGAATCTCCGCCGGCGTATCAACGAAGCCGTTCCCGGAGCGAAGAATGCCTTTCTTTTAAAAAAGGATGCCCGCACCAAGCACAAAGTCGGTGTCGAGCACGCGTCAAAAGAAGTCTTAGAGGAAGCGCTCAGCCGTTTCCTGACATATACGGAAAAGAAGGAAGAGACCCTGAGTCTTGCGGATTTCCAGGATCTCGGACTTTGCGGAAGAGCGGATTCCGGCGCCAGAAGACAAAAAGTCGCCGCTGCCTTTCCGGTCGGAGAGGTCAATGCCAAGACCATGCGCCAGCGTCTGAATATCCTCGGGGTGAAAAAAGAGGACATTGAAAGGATCTTATGAACAGAATCATTGCCACACCTTCCGCAGTGAAGGAACTGCTAGCCAAATATGATCTGCACGCCATGAAGCGTTTCGGGCAGAATTTTCTGATCAATCCGGATATCGCCGAGAAGATCGCCGCGGCTGCCTGTGATCCCGACTGTCCGTGCATCGAGATCGGGCCCGGCCTCGGCTCGCTGACACAGTTTCTGTGCGAGAAAGCGCCGGCCGTCTATACCTATGAGATCGACAAGAAACTCGTTCCTCTTCTGAATGAGGAACTGAAAGAATATGAAAATCTGCAGGTCGTCAATATCGACTTTATGGAACTCGATCTGGAGCAGGTCCCTTATAAAGATGAGGAAGTGACTTTCTGCAGCAACCTGCCGTATTACATCACGACCGCGATCATCTCGAAGCTTCTCGAAAGCAGCCTGAAGATTCGCCGCATGGTGCTGATGATGCAGAAGGAAGTCGCGGAACGGATCGATGCCGGTACCGGGGATAAGGAATACGGCGCGGTCACCGTTCTGCTGAAGAAATACTATTCCATGAAACGGCTGACGAATCTGACGCCGGCCTCTTTCCTGCCGCGTCCGCAGATCGATTCGACCGTCGTTGTGCTGACCCCGAAAGGCATCGCCAATGATCCGGGATTCAACGCGTTCGTCTACGAATGCTTCGCGCAGCGCCGCAAAACGCTCGCCAACAATCTGAAGAACCGCTGTGAGCCCGCTGTTCTCGCAGAAGCTCTTGCCTCCCTTTCTTTGAAAGAGGGAGTGCGTCCCCAGGAGCTGAGCGTTGCCCAGTATGAAGCTTTATACGAGGTGCTGAAATGATCGAGAAAGCGTATGCCAAGATCAATCTGGCGCTGGATGTGACAGCCTGCCGGGAAGACGGATATCACGAGCTCGAGATGGTCAATCTGCCATTGAACTTTTTTGATACGCTCACGATCGAGGAAGCGGAGAAGACGAGTTATCACTGCAACCGTTCCTATATCTATTTCGATGAGAAGAACACTGTCGTTAAAGCGCTGAACCTTTTAAGGGAACGTTTCTGTATCGACAAGGAATTCACTGTGATCCTGCAGAAGCATATTCCGACCAGAGCCGGCCTCGGCGGCGGTTCAGCTGACGCGGCGGCAGTCTTCCGGGCATTACGGAAGATGTATTCGCTGCAGGCAAGTGAGGAGGAGTGGATCTCACTGGCGACAAGAGTCGGTGCCGATGTTCCGTATTGTCTTTTCAACCGTCCGGCCATCGTCCGCGGGATCGGGGAGAAACTGGATTTCTTTGAACTGAAAAATACCTATACCTTCCTTCTGGTGAAACCCCGCCGGGGCGTCTCCACCAAGGAAGCTTTTGACCGCCTGGATATGGACCTCTGCGATCATACCGATGTTGCCGCCCTGGCGCAGGCACTGCGTGAAGGCGATGACCGCAAAGCTTTTCCGCTGATGAAGAACTCCCTGGAACGCAGTTCTTTTGAGATCGAACCGGCTGTCCGCAAGATCAAGACGCGCCTTTTAAAGGAAGGCTATGACCCGGTCATGATGAGTGGCAGCGGCGCGACAGTTTTCGCGA
Source organism: Erysipelotrichaceae bacterium (assembly GCA_017431225.1). Lineage (GTDB taxonomy): Bacteria > Bacillota_I > Bacilli_A > Erysipelotrichales > Erysipelotrichaceae > RGIG5669. Next base: position 29,484 of record JAFRLM010000021.1, read on the forward strand.
TCTGCGAGAATAATGAGAAGACGCAGAAGACCATGGAACAGTTCCGCAAACATGGAAATTTCGTACGAATCTGCACAAACCTGACCATTTGAGAAACATAGTTCGCTATAAGCAAAATCTATATACATAACAGGTAAAAAAATTGTAAAATGAGGTACATGGAAAAAAGTGCGATCCTTCTTGTCCGTAACAAAGATCTGATCTCCGAAGGAATTCTGGGAAAGAGTCTTTTTGAATACACAATGGATACTTTAAAAACGGCTTCGATTGAAACCGTTTATTATTGTGGAAATGACGTGCAGGATGAGCGTCTGACGTACGCTTCTTCCTATAAGCAGCTCTTTGATGAGCTTTCTCAAGAAGAAGGCCGCATCCTTCTGGTCGATATCGACTATCCTTTCCTGCGTCCGGAAACCCTTTCGGCCATGCTGGAGAGCGAAGGGAATCTCGTTCTGGCGGATTACGCGGACATCACCGATGTCTTCGCTCTGGATAAAGCAGACCTCAACTCGCTCGAGGAACTCTACTTTGATCAGATGCCTTTCGGCGATGATGCCGAAAAGATGCGTGTCAGCGATGCCCCAAGCCTTTCGATCGCGAAGGAATTCGAGAAAGACCGCATCAACCGCAACTGGCAGGAAAAAGGCGTGCACTTTGAAGATCCGGACCGTGTCTATATCGGACATGACGTGGAACTCGGAAAAGGCGTCAGGCTCGGCATTGATGTTGCTGTTCTGGGAAAGAGCAGCGTCGGCGAAGGCAGTGAGATCGCTTCCTTCAGCCGTATTGAAAACAGCACGATCGGCAGTGACTGCCGGATCGGTCAGACTGTCATGAAGGATTCATCCCTCGGCGACCGTGTCCGGCTGGGCTCCTATACGGAGATCGGCAACGGATGCAGCTTCGCGGAGGATGTTACAGTCGGAGGTTTTACCTCCTTACGAAATGTTTCCGTCGGGAAAAGCACAAGTATCGGGACCCACTGTTCCCTCAGCTTTACCCGGATCGGTGAGTGTGTCCGCATCGGCAACGGTGTGAGCGCGATCGATCCTGACGGCGGAGACGATGATCTGGTCGAAATTAAGGACTATGCTTATATCGGAAATAACGTTATACTGGTCGCGCCGGTAACTGTCGGCGAGATCGCTGCGGTCGCAGCCGGTACGACGCTGACCGAGAACGTGGAGGACGGTGATTCCGTTATCGGACGCACCCGTCAGCTTACCCGCAAAGGCATGGGCCTGGAATATATTGCAAAGGAGAGCAAGAGATGAAAGACACGACGACGATGGTATTTGGACTTACTGCTAACCTTGACCTGGTCAATGAGATCTGTGAATATCTCAAGATCGAGCCGGGGAAGATCTCTGTCAGCCATTTTGCTGATGGAGAGATCCTTGTTGAACCGGAAGAGAGTGTCCGCGGAAAGCGCGTATACCTCGTCCAGTCGAGCTGCAAACCGACGACTGAGCATCTGATGGAGATCCTGATCGCTGTCGATGCCTTCCGCAGAGCGAGCGCCCGCGAGATCACATGCATCATGCCGTATTTCGGCTATGCCAGACAGGACCGTAAGGCCCGCCCGCGTCAGCCGATCACTTCCAAGCTTGTAGCCGACCTGATCAGCACTGCCGGTGCTGACCGTGTCGTCATGTTCGACCTTCACGCTGCCCAGATCCAGGGCTTCTTCAACTGCCCGAGTGACAACCTGACCACGATCCCGATGATGGGCGCCTACTTCAAGCGTCATCCCAAGATCAAGCTGGAGAATACCGTTGTCGTATCCCCGGACCATGGCGGAACGACCAGAGCCAGAACGCTTGCCGAGATCCTCGAGGTCCCGCTCGCGATCGTTGATAAACGCCGTCCGCAGGCCAATGTCGCCATTGCCAATGATGTCATCGGTGATGTCGTCGGAAAAGACTGTATCGTCGTTGACGATATCTGCGATACCGGCGGATCGCTCGTCGCCAGCTGCGACATCCTGAAGGATAAGGGCGCGAAAGACATCTATGTCGCGATCGCTCATCCGGTCTTCTCCGGCAATGCCGCGGAAAAGATCCATAACTCCTGCATCAAGGAAATGGTCGTCAGCAACACCATCCCGCTGAGCGAGGAAGCAAAAAAATACAAGAAGATCAAAGTCGTCTCCGTCGGCAAGCTGCTGGCAGGTCTGATCGACGCGATCTCCAACAATACACCGGTCTCCGATATCTACAACTTCCAGGACCATTCATTTGATTTCTAGGATGACACTTCGTCATCCTTTTTCTATAATCGAAGTATGAAACTTCGCACAGACGAAAAAGGGCTTTATCTCTCCGGAACTCCCGAAGAGATAAAGGAAAAGACGGAGGCACTTCTTTCCGCGCGTTATAAAAATGCCGCTGTCGAAAAGGAAGGGGAAGTTTTTCTCCCTTTTCTGCATGAGTCCGTCCCGAAAAAGGAAAACGGCACGAAGATCCTCTATAAGGACCAGTTTTTAGCCGTTGCCTATAAACCGAAGGGACTGCTCGTACACGATGACGGGAATGCTTCCGCCAATCTGCAGGATCAGGTAAGCGAAAAGCTCGGGATCAGCGCGCAGGCGCTGCACCGTCTGGACACCGATACCGACGGGCCTGTTCTTTTCTCGCTTTCGCCGGTCTTTCAGGCCGCAGCTGACCGCATGGTCTTCGAACGGAAGATGCACCGCGAATATCTCGCCTTCGTTGAGGGAGAGGTAAAGCAGGAAAGCTTCACGGTCGACAAGCCGATCGGCAAGGACCGTCACCGCAATAATGTCTACCGGGTCTCCAAGAGCGGAAAAGAAGCCTGCACCCACTTTGAGCTTCTCGGAACAAACGGAAAACAGTCTGTGTTACGCTGTACTTTAGAGACCGGAAGGCGCCATCAGATCCGTGTGCACCTGTCTTCCGCAGGCCATCCGCTGATCGGCGATACGCTCTACGGAAAGAGCTCCCCGCTGCCCCTGGGGCTCAGCGCCGTAAAACTTTCCTTCCTGCATCCGGTCTTCGGCAAAGAGATCACTGTGACCTGTGATTTTGACGAAAGGTATCAGAAGATCTATCAGAGCTGCGTGAGGAAAAGACATGAAAAAAGATAAGACGAACGCGATGCGGGCGCTGGATAAGGCCGGCATCGCCTATGAGACATACTATTACGATCTGGGAAAGGAGCCTTTCAGCGGCGAAGCGGTCAGCGAACTGCTTGGCCTCAGCGAAAGCGAATGCTTTAAGACGCTGGCCTGCCGCCACGAGAGAGAACTCTTTTTACTGGTGATACCGGTCGACCGGACCCTGGATCTGAAGAAGGCGTCCGCCTTTCTGAAGGTCAAGAATCTGGAGATGGTCAAAGTCCGGGAACTGAAACAGACCGTTGGCTATGAGCGGGGCTCGGTCAGTCCGCTCGGCGTCATCGTCCGCCACCGCACAGCTTTCGACAACTCGGCCCTGAACTACGAACACATCGAGATCAGCGGCGGAAAGCTCGGGATCGGTCTGAAGGTCAAAGGAAAAGAACTGATCGAATATCTGAACGCGGAGGTAGGGGATCTATGTCAGTAAAAGCAGTCTTCTTCGATCTTGACGGCACACTGCTGCCGATGGACGAAACCAAATTCACAAAATTCTATTTCAGTGAGCTGGCGAAAGAGGTCAAGTGCTTCGGCATCGAACTGATGCCGCTCAGCGTATCGATCTGGAAAGGCGTCAAGGCCATGGTCAAAAATGACGGCACGATGACGAACTACGAATGCTTCTGGATCTCCTTCTTTGAGGATTTCCCGCAGCTGCTCTCCCGCAAGGAGGAAGTCATCGCCGCGATCGGTCATTTCTATGAGACGAGCTTCGCCAATTCGAAGATCGCCACCGGCGAGAACCCGCTGGCGGTAAAGACGATCCGTCTTCTGCAGGAGCAGGGGTATCCGCTGATCCTGGCGACGAATCCGATCTTCCCTTATACAGCAACTGCCACCCGCATGTCCTTCGTCGGTCTCAAGCCGGAGGATTTCAGGGATGTCAGCGCCTACGAGAACTGCAGCTACGCCAAGCCGAACCCGCAGTATTATATGGACATGCTGGAGCGTAACGGTCTCAAGCCGGAAGAAGTGCTGATGATCGGCAACGATTTCAATGAGGATGTCGTTCCCACCAGAGCCTTAGGCATGCGCAGCGTCCTCGTCAGCGAGTGCCTGCTCGGGGAACCGGACGATCAGGTCCGGGTCATGCCTTTCGCAGAGCTCTATGAAAAGATCCGCAACAGAGAACTGGAAGAACTCTATCAGAATTAGAAAACAAACGTTACATGCATATGATCGGGAGGTAGATGAGCCATGTATGATGTAAAGGAAAAATCGCTGCGCACCTTGCAGAAGGATCTTGAAGCAGGGAATGTTACTTCGGAAGAACTCGTTTTCGCTTATCTGCAGCGGATCGCCGACTTTGACCAGTCGGGTCCGTCACTTCATTCGGTCCTCGAGATCAATCCCGACGCGATCGATATCGCCGCCGCCCTTGACCGTGAACGGAAGCTGAAAGGCAGCCGGGGACCGCTGCACGGGATCCCGGTGCTCGTCAAGGACAATATCGCGACCGGTGACCGCATGCATACATCCGCCGGCGCCGAATCCTTAAAAGACAATTTCGCCGCCGATGACTCGGAAGTCATCCGCAAGCTGCGGGAAGCCGGCGCTGTCATCCTGGGCAAGACCAATCTTTCCGAATTCGCCCGTTTCATGGCGATGGAAGTCCCCAACGGCTATTCCGCCCGCGGCGGTCAGTGCAAAAGTCCTTACGGGGAAGACGTTGATCCGCTTGGTTCTTCGACCGGTTCCGGTATTGCCGCCAGCATGAGCTTTGCGGCCGTGACGGTCGGTACCGAAACATCCGGTTCGATCATCTCACCTTCAAGCGCCAACAGCGTTGCCGGTCTAAAACCCACAGTCGGTCTGATCAGCCGCAGCGGCATCATTCCGATCAACTACCAGGATACAGCCGGTCCGATGGGCAGAAGCGTTGAGGATATCGCGATCCTTTTAGGCGAGATGTGCTCTGAGGATCCCGATGATCCGGCGACGCAGGCAAACGAAGGCCTTGTTTACAAAGACTACACGCAGTTCCTGAAGAAAGATGCTTTAAAGGGAAAGCGGATCGGCGTGAGCCGGGTCGCCCGCCCCTGGTATTCCAGGGAACAGCTCGCAGTCTTTGAGAAGAGCCTGAAATATCTTGAAAAAGCCGGCGCTGTCCTGGTGCAGGACTGCGATCTTCCGGAAGTCGTTCCGGCAGCCGGTTTCCTGACAGCGGCTGTCATGCATTTTGAATTCAAGCGCTATATGGATGCCTGGCTGGCGGATTACTGCACACTGCCGGACATCCGCACGCTGAACGATATCGTGAAATACAACCGCGAACACGCGGAAACCGCGATCAAATACGGCCAGGATATCCTGGAAGCCTGTGCCGAAACTTCGGGAAATCTGACCGAGAGCGATTATCTGCACGAGAAGGTGCGTGTGCTCCGTGAATCCCGTGCCGGCATCGACGCACTGCTGAAAGAGAAGAAACTTGACGCGGTCGTCTGCCCCGGTCCTTCAGCGATCGTTCCGACAGCCGGTTATCCGATCCTTTCCGTTCCGGCGGGCATGGCAGAAGACGGACGCCCGATGGGTCTCTCCTTCGTCGGAGGCGCCTACAGCGAAGCGCAGCTTCTTGCCTACGGCTACGCTTTTGAACAGATCTCCGGTCTGCGTGTCATTCCCGAGTACTGAGAATACTTTAAATAAAAGAGATCCGATCCATAAAAAAGGGGACCGTCCTAGCGGTCCCCGTAGGGGTCGATCCCTTTGTCTGCGTACCAGACCTCACGCCGCTGAGGTCTTTTCTTTCTGACCTCTTTGGGCTTTGCCGGCGGAAGCAGGCGCCGCAGCAGTCCGGCCTGGATGCCGGCGACGACTTCCTCACCCAGCTGCCGTGTTTCGGGATCGAGCAGCCAGCTCTGATCGCCGCGGCGGTACATCATAGCGATGCGGTCGAGATCGCCGTCGCTCCAGACGATCTCAAGAGAGAGGCCGACAGGCCGTACGTTTTTGATCGTGATGAACATAAAAAAACCTCCTTATGACAGACAAAAACATGTCTGACTGTCATTTCTTCGAGGTTTGCACCGTTATCTTACCATATCTGCAGGAAAACGCAAGAGAAAAGGCATCCTGCGATGCCTTTGGTTTCCTTACGCTTCTTTCGGAGCTTCCGGATTTTCTTCTTTCTTGCTGTTTCTTCTCTGTCCGCTGCGGTTGCCGCTGTTGCTGCGCTGTGCAGGACGGTTGTTGTTCTGCTTCTTGAGGAGATCACGGATCTCTTCGAGCAGGACGACATCATCCGGTTTGGCAGCCGGTTTTGCCGGTTCCGGTGCTTTCGGCTTCTTCAGCTTGTTGACAGTCTTGATGACGAAGAACAGGCAGAGCGCAACTGCCAGGAAGTTGATGATCGCCTGGATGAAAGCGCCGAATTTCAGAGATGCAGTGCCGACAGTGACTACGAGATCATTGGTGAAATCATGACCGCCGATGATCATGCCGATGATCGGCATGAAGATATCATTGACCAGAGAACCGATGATCGCCTGGAAGGCGCCGCCGATGATCACGGCGACAGCCAGATCGATGACGTTGCCGCGCATGATGAATTCCTTGAATTCCTTAACCATATTTTTCATTATTTCCGTTCCTTTCTGATATGCATTCATTCTATCACTTCTCTTTGAAAAAGCTGTAAAAACTTCTGCGCCTGAATGAAATTTAAAGTAGAATGAAATCAATGAAAAGATCCGGTGTATTACTTCCTCTGGCATCCCTTCCCTCGCCGTACCTGATCGGTGACCTCGGCCCGGATGCCTACCGTTTCGGCAGACTTCTGAAAGCTGCCGGTTTTTCCTATTGGCAGATCCTGCCGCTGCAGCCCCTGGGCTACGGCAATTCGCCATACCAGTGCACGTCCTCCAAAGCGATCGAGGAGAGCTATGTTTCCCCCGAGCTTTTAAAGAAGGAAGGGCTGATCGAGGAGCTTCCTAAAAAGACGCATGTCTCTTCTGTCCAATACGAAGAGGCGAAACAGCTCAAGCGCGCTCTGCTGAAAGAAGCCTACGCCAATTTTGATAAGAATAATGAAGAGTATCTGGCCTTCGCGAAAGAAGAATGGGTCAGGGAATACGCGGTCTTCGCCTGTTTCAAGGAACTGTTTGACCGTAAATGCTGGCTCGACTGGGAGGAACCGTACCGTTCCTATGCCCTGCACCGCGATCCCGCGCTTCCTGAAAAACATAAGGAGGCGATCGACTTTGAGATATTTATCCAGTTCATCCTGCGCAGACAGTTCGACGCGCTGAAAGACTATCTGCATTCGCTGAGGATCGAGCTGATCGGCGACATGCCGTTTTATGTCGGCATCGATTCCGCGGATGTCTACTATGACCGTGACAGCTTCTGTCTCGATAAGGACGGCAATCCTATCTGGATCGCCGGTGTCCCGCCGGATTACTTCTCGGCGACCGGACAGCGCTGGGGCAATCCGATCTATAACTGGAGGAAGATGAAGGAAGACGGCTACAGTTTCTGGTTTGACCGTCTGCAGAGCGCCGCGACGATGTACGATGTGATCCGCATCGACCATTTCCGCGCCTTTGATACCTACTGGCGCATCCCGGCAGAGGAGAAGACCGCTGTCGTCGGCAAATGGATCGTCAACGACGGCGACGATTTCTTCACGAAACTGTTTAAAAAGTATCCGAAAATGCGCATCATCGCCGAAGACCTCGGCGATCTCCGCCCGGAAGTTCTGCAGCTGCGTGACCGCTACCGTCTGCCCGGCATGCGGGTGATCCAGTTCGATATCTTCTCACCCTTTAAAAAACACCAGGTGACCTATCTCGGCACCCACGATAATGACGCAACGCTCTGCTGGTTTGCGGAGCTCGATCAGAAAACGCAGAAGAAGCTCCTGCGCCGTTTCCGCCGTGTTTATCCGGGAATGGAGCTCAGCGATGCTTTCCTGGCTTACGCGCTTGACGCCAAAAGCGAGCTCGTGATCCTTTCCGCCAACGATATCCTCGGTGACACGCGCCGTATCAATACCCCGGGCACGACCGGTTCCCCGAACTGGGAGTACAAACTGACCTCTTTAAAGGGCATTAAGGACAAAGTTCCGTTCTTAAAGGAGCGCAACGCGCTGCGAAAGGGGAAGGCATGAAATACGATGCGATCGTCGTCGCTTCCGGAAAAGGATCGCGGATGCGTCTGAACTTCAACAAGGTCTTTCTGAACATCGGCAACAAGACGATCCTCGAAAGAGCCTGCACATTGTTTCTCGAAGACAAGGACTGCCAGCGGGTCGTCGTGGTGACCCAGAAAGAAAACTTTGACAAAGTCGTCGCGCACGAAAAGATCCTGCTGACGGAAGGTGGGAAAGAGCGTAAGGATTCTGTCTGCAACGGACTTGCTCTGTGCAGGAGCCGCTATGTCCTGATCCATGACGGTGCCCGTCCGTTCCTTGAGAAAGCCGACCTGGAGAATCTGAAGAAGGAGCTGAAGACCTGCGATGCCGCGATCCTGGCGCATTACTGCACCGAGACCGTGAAGCGGGTCGCCGGCGGGGTGATCACGGAGACCGTTGACCGCAGTGAACTGATGTTCGCGCAGACCCCGCAGGGATTCAGACGCAAGCTGCTCAAAGAGGCCTACGCCAGTCTCGGCGATCAGCAGAACTATACCGATGACGCTTCTGTGCTTGAAGCCTACGGCAGGGAAGTGCGTGTCGTGGCCGGTTCCCCGCGCAACCGCAAGATCACCTATATCGAAGATCTGCCATGAGCTTCGCGGCATGTCCGCGGAGCTTTTTTGTGCCGAAAATCGGAAAATGTATAGTCTTCCCGTTTTTGTAAAAAACTATACATTTGATTAAATTAGTGTTGCTAAATTAGATTAGAATGGTAATATTTAATTTAAGGAGATAGGTATGTTAGGAAAAGTTAAGCGTTTCAACAAAACCAAGGGTTATGGTTTTATTACCCTTGAAGATGGACGTGATGTTTTCTTCCATTACTCTGAACTGGTGATGGAAGGATTTAAAACCGTAGATGAAGGCGCTACCGTCGAATTCGATCTCTTCGAAGGCGAAAAGGGCCTCCAGGCTCACAACATCAAAACGCTGTAGTTCAGGCGTTCATCCACAGTAAAACGACCGGCCTTCAAATAGACCGGTCGTTTTATGATATAATTAAATGAATGTAACGGAGGTGGCCCCTATGGGACTTTTAGATAAACTGTTCAACACGGATAAGAAGGACCTCGCGGAAGTAGAAAAAGCCGTTCGTCCGGTCGAATCCTTTGCGCAGAAGATGCATGACATGGAGGACGATGAGCTTCAGGGGATGACCCAGAAATTCCGTGACCGTCTGGCGGCCGGGGAAACACTGGATGACATCATGCCGGAAGCCTTTGCGGTCGCCCGTGAAGCAGCGAAGCGTGTCATCGGCGAATATCCGTATTTCTGCCAGCTGGAAGGCGCCTATGTCCTGCACCGCGGCGACATTGCGGAAATGAAGACCGGTGAAGGTAAGACCCTGACATCCGTCATGGCTGTCTACCTGAATGCCCTCAGCGGACACGGTGTCCATGTCATCACCGTCAACGAATACCTGGCCGAACGTGACAGCCAGTGGATGGGACAGATCCACCGTTTTCTTGGTCTGACCGTCGGTCTCAACAAGCACGCGATGACCCCGGCTGAGAAGCGCAAGGCCTATAACTGCGATATCACCTATACGACCAACTCGGAAGTCGGTTTCGACTATCTGCGCGACAACATGGTCACCCGGGTCGAAGACCGCGTGCTGCGTGAGCTGAACTTCGCCCTCGTCGATGAAGTCGACTCCATCCTGATCGATGAATCGCGTACACCTTTGATCATTTCCGGCGGCGAGAGACAGACCGCCAACGAATATGTCCGCGCGGACCGTTTTGTCCGCCGTCTGAAAGAGGACGAGGACTATGTCATCGATATCAAGGGCAGAAACATCCAGCTGACGGAGCAGGGCGTTGCCAAGGGCGAGCAGTTCTTCAAGGTCGAGAACCTCTACGACACCAACAACACCGCGCTCGTCCACTACATCAGCCAGGCGCTGAAAGCCAACTACATCATGCACAAGGACGTTGAATACGTCGTTGAGAATAAAGAGGTCATCATCGTTGACCAGAACACCGGCCGTAAGATGCCGGGCCGTGAGTACTCCGATGGTCTGCATCAGGCGATCCAGGCCAAGGAGAATGTCCCGATCCGTCAGGAAACGACCACCCTGGCTACGATCACCTACCAGAACTTCTTCCGTCTCTACAACAAGCTCGCCGGTATGACCGGTACCGCCAAGACCGAGGAAGAGGAATTCCTGGATATCTACAACATGAAGGTCGTGGTCATCCCGACCAACCGTCCGGTCATCCGTGACGACCGTCCGGACCTTGTCTTCGGTACCAAGAAGGCAAAATACAAGGCTTTGATCAACGAGATCGTTGAACTGCATGCCAAGGGCCAGCCGGTCCTCGTCGGCACGATCTCGGTCGAGACTTCCGAACTCATCTCCAAGATGCTGAAGGAACGCAAGATCCGTCACGAAGTCCTGAACGCCAAGAACCATGCCCGTGAAGCGGAGATCATCTCCAAGGCGGGCCAGGTCGGCGCGCTGACCATCGCCACCAACATGGCCGGCCGTGGTACCGATATCAAGCTGACCCCCGAATCCAAGGAACTCGGCGGTCTGGCCGTTCTCGGTTCCGAGCGTCATGAGAGCCGCCGTATCGATAACCAGCTGCGCGGTCGTTCCGGCCGTCAGGGCGATCCGGGTTTCTCCCGCTTCTATGTCTCCCTCGAGGATGATCTGATGGTCCGTTTCGGAAGCGAACGGGTCCAGGGCCTCTTCAACCAGATGGGCGATGAGCCGATCGAAAACAAGATGGTCACCAAGTCGATCTCCAGTGCCCAAAAACGTGTTGAAGGCGTCAACTTCGATATCCGTAAGACACTGCTTGACTACGACGATGTCCTGCGCCAGCAGCGCGAGACGATGTATGAGCAGCGCAACTACATCCTGGAGAACGAGGATGTCCACGGCGTCGTCAAGACGATGTTCGATCGTGTCTTCGCGGACGATGTCCATCAGTATACCGTTGCCGACGGCCGCAAGGAGACCGTCGATGTCGAAGGTCTGCTCGAGCATCTGAAGGAATTCGGCGTCAACCTGCCTTACGATAAGGACGATTTCAACGGACTCGCTCCGGAAGAGATCGCAAGTAAATGCTCCGAAAAAGCCTGGTCGATCTATGAACGCAAGATCGCGCCGGTCAAGGAACAGATCCTGCCGGCGGAAAAGACGATGGTCCTGCGGGTCATGGACCGTGCCTGGATCAACCATATCGATATCATGTCCAAATTAAGAGAAGGTATCCATCTGCGCTCCTATGCCCAGAACAACCCGCTGCAGGCCTATGTCAGCGAGGGCTACGAGCTCTTTGAGGACATGATGAACACCATCAGCCGTGAAGTCGTGCTCTTCTGCAACAAAGTAAAAGTGATCATTAAGAAAGAGGAAAAGAACTAATGGAACTTTACGAAATCAAAGTCAGCCTGACCGCTTCTCTCAAGAAGTTAAAAGAGTTAGGCGACTCTCTTTGACCTTGCTGCCTTAAGTAAAAAGATCGATGAGCTCGGGGAAGCCCAGAACGATGAGAAGTTCTGGGAGGATCCCAAGAAGGCGCAGAGCGTGATCCGTGAATACAACACGCTGCGCAAGCTCAAAAGCGAATACGAAAACAACAGCGCCGCCCTCGAAGACCTCTATGCCTCTGTGGAGGCTCTGGGAAAGGATTACGATCCTGAGCTCTATGCCCTGGTCGAAGAGGAATACGGCGAGGCGATCAAAAACTTCGAACAGTTTGAGATCGATGTCCTGCTGAGCGACCGCTACGACCATGCCTCCGCCTATCTCGAGATCCATCCGGGTGCCGGCGGCACGGAAGCCCAGGACTGGGCGGAGATGCTGTACCGCATGTATCAGCGCTACGCTGAAAAGAACGGCTACACCTTCGAGGTCCAGGACTATGATCCGGGAGACGAAGCCGGCATGAAATCCTGCCGTGTCCTCATCAAGGGTGATCTGGCCTACGGCTATCTGAAGGGTGAGACCGGTGTCCACCGTCTGGTCCGTATCTCCCCGTTTGACGCCAACGCAAGACGTCATACGAGTTTCGCCAGCGTCGAGATCACGCCGGAGATCGAGAATGATACCGATATCGTGATCGAGGAAAAGGATATCGAAGTCGAGACCATGCGCTCTTCCGGCGCCGGCGGCCAGCACATCAACAAGACCGACTCGGCCGTCCGTATCCACCACAAGCCGACCGGGATCGTCACCTTCTGTCAGAGTGAACGTTCCCAGCTCCAGAACAAGGAGCGGGCGATGGAGCTTCTCAAATCCAAGCTGCTTGCCCTGAAACTGGCGGAGCAGCAGGCGGAAAAGGATTCCCTGAAAGGGGAGCACAAGAAGATCGAATGGGGTTCCCAGATCCGTTCCTATGTCTTCTGTCCCTATACGCTCGTCAAGGACAACCGCACCGGCGTTGAAGAGGGCAACGTGACCAAGGTCATGGACGGCGATATCCAGCCCTTCCTGTTTGCCTATCTCAAGAGCCAGCTCTGAAAAACGTCATTTATATGCAGTGAAAGCCTTCCTCCGGGAAGGTTTTTTCTTTGGAAAAAACCGGAACATCTGTCAGAGGACGGAAAAGATGACAGTATATAAAGCAGATTGATTAAATAAAGAATAAGCCGCGCTATTTGTGCGGCTTTGTATCAAGAGGTGACAACTATGAGATCCAAATTCCTGTCAATTTTTCTGGCAGCTTTACTGCTCTTCGGGAGTCTGCCGGCAGGCAGTATTCATGTATATGGCGACGAAAACACGCCCGCGACCCCGGGAACGGGCGAAGTGAGTGAAACACCGGATCCGGAGAAAGAGACTGCTGAGACAGCCGACATTGTGCAGGAAGATCAGCCTGCTTCGGAAAAACGGCGGAAAAAGAAGAAACCGGAAAGATGCCGGAAGAAACTGCTCAGGCAGAGACTGGTGAAACGGAAAGCGGCGAAGAAACAGCCGGCGAACCGGTCCTGCTGCAGGCAGCCGAAACGGCCGGATGTGCCGAATACCTCCGGAAGCGCACATTCCGAGTAAACAGGAGGCCCTCTTTGCAGGGTCTCTTTTTCGCTTCCGGAAGGGGGTAAAACAGCGTAAAAGAGCTGAAAGCGCTTCCTTCCGTATAGTCGTTTTTTTCACAAGAAAAATGTTGTCAGATTTCACAGAATTTCCCCAAATAAGATTGACTATCGTTTCTTTAATTATGTTAAAATGACTTGTATCCCGTATACGGCTACTGGCGGCAGTGGAAATGACCACATGAAACCGTATATGATTGCCGACCGCCTGGGCAACTGAGATCCTGTTTTTACAGCACTTGGAGGTGTCTATGAAAAAAGTCGCAATCGTTATGGGAAGCAAAAGTGATCTGAACATTGTCGAGAAGGGCATCAATGTCCTCAAAGAGTTCGGTGTTCCGTTTGAAGTACACGTATTATCCGCTCATCGCTGTCCGGAGGAAGTGAAGAATTTCGCTTGCACGGCCAGAGAGAGCGGATTTTCTGTTTTGATCGCCGCAGCCGGGATGGCAGCTCATCTCGCCGGCGCGATCGCAGCCAATACGACACTTCCGGTCATCGGGATCCCGTGCCGCAGCAGCGGTTCGGACGGACTTGACGCACTGTATTCCACGGTGCAGATGCCTCCGGGAATCCCGGTCGCGACCGTCGCCATCGACGGCGCCAAGAATGCAGCGTATCTCGCGATGCAGATCCTTGCTCTATCCGATGAGGAACTGGCGGAAAAGCTGAAAGCAGCCAGAGCGAAGGAAAGAGAAAAACTACTAGCAACAGATCAGGAAGTATTTCATCAGTATCAGTAAGAAGGAGGAGAGACGATGAAACTTGTTTACACTGGAAAGACAAAAGATGTCTTCGCACTTGAAAACGGTAACTATTATCTGAAATTCAAAGATGACTGCACCGGTAAAGACGGTGTCTTTGATCCGGGCATGAACGAAGTCGGTCTTACGATCGAAGGCGTTGGCGATATCAACCTGCGCATGACAGACTACTTCTTCAAACTGATCAACGAAGCAGGCATCCGCACACATTTCGTCGCGGCTGACTTCGAAAACACTGCGATGGAAGTACTTCCGGCAAAGGTCTTTGGTCATGGTCTCGAAGTTATCTGCCGTAAAAAGGCTGTCGGCAGCTTCATCCGCCGCTATGGTGAATATATCGAATCCGGTTCCGATCTCCCGTCCTATGTCGAAATGACCTTCAAGAACGATGAGAAGGGCGACCCGCTCGTAACCAAGGACGGTCTTGAAGTTCTCGGCATCATGACTCCCGAACAGTACGACACCATCAAGGAAATGACACAGCAGATCACCGAGATCGTTGCTGCGGAAATGGAAAAGAGAGGCATGGTCCTTTACGATATCAAATTCGAATACGGTTATGACGAGGAAGGCAAAGTCATGCTGATCGACGAGATCGCATCCGGCAACATGCGCGTATATAAGAACGGCGAATACATCCAGCCGCTTGATCTGGCGGAGCTCTTCTTTAAGTAATGGGTGGATTCTTCGGTGCGGTATCACGGCGCGATGTCGTGATCGATACATTTTTCGGTGTTGACTACCATACGCATTTAGGCACGAACACTGCCGGTATGGTCGTTTTTGATGCCGAAACCGGTTTTCAGCGCCAGATCCACAACATCCAGAACACTCCGTTCCGCACCCGTTTCGAAGATGATCTGCGTGATTTTCACGGAAACGCGGCGATCGGCTGCATCTCCGACGCGACACCCCAGCCGCTTCTCGTACGTTCCCAGCTCGGGACCTATGCGATCGCGACAGTCGGCCGTATCAATAATGAAAAGGAACTCGTCCGTGACTTTTTCAACAATCACGGACAGCAGTTCCTGGTCATGGGCAACGGCGAGATCAACCAGACGGAACTCGTTGCCGGCCTGATCAACCAGAAAACAACCCTTTTAGCAGGCATCAAACATGCGCAGAAGGTGATCAAGGGTTCGATGACGATCATGATCCTGACTTCCAAGGGAGAGATCATCACCGCCCGCGACTACTACGGCCGTCTGCCGGTCCTGCTTGGCAGGAACCGCGACGGCTACTGCGTCTCTTTTGAGTCGTTTGCCTATCAGAAACTCGGATACCGTGATGCCTATGAGCTCGGTCCCGGCGAGATCGTCAAGGTCAATCCGAACGGCTTCAAGGTCATGTCCCCGCGCAAGAAGAAGATGCGCATCTGCTCCTTCTTATGGGTCTATTACGGTTATCCCAACTCCAACTACGAAGGAAAGAATGTCGAAGTCATGCGCTACCGCAACGGTGAGCTCATGGCCGCGAAGGAGATGAAGGACGGTACTATGCCGAATGTCGACTATGTGGCCGGCGTTCCGGATTCCGGTGTTCCCCACGCGATCGGCTACGCCAACGAGGCAGCCGCCGAATTCGCCCGTCCCTTCATCAAATACACTCCGACCTGGCCGCGCTCCTTCATGCCCGGAAACCAGAAGCTGCGCAATCAGGTAGCCAAAATGAAGCAGATCCCGATCCCGGAACTCATCAAGGATAAGAAACTGCTGTTTGTCGATGACTCGATCGTCCGCGGAACACAGCTGCGGGAGACGGTCGATTTCCTCTACAGCGCGGGAGCGAAGGAAGTCCATATGCGTTCCGCCTGTCCGCCGTTCATGTTTCCGTGCCCCTATCTGAATTTCTCCAGAGCGACATCGGAAATGGAACTGATCACCCGCCG
The DNA here is from genome assembly GCA_017431225.1 of Erysipelotrichaceae bacterium. GTDB lineage: Bacteria > Bacillota_I > Bacilli_A > Erysipelotrichales > Erysipelotrichaceae > RGIG5669. The sequence continues at coordinate 45,452 of JAFRLM010000021.1, forward strand.
CACGATCCAGGAGATCGAGGGCGATGAAGGTCAGAAACACATCGATGAATACGCGGACGCGTCCACGGAAAGAGGCCAGTGCCTGCTGAAAACGATCTGTGAACAGCTCGGTTTCTCAAGCCTCGGCTATCAGAATATCGATGATCTCTGCAAGGCCATCGGCATTGAGAGAGATCAGTTATGCACCTATTGCTGGACAGGGAAGGAGTAATTGAAATTATGACCAAGTCACATTCAGAAGCCTACGCTTCCGCCGGCGTGGATATCACCGCCGGCTACAAAGCCGTACAGTTAATGAAGGAACATATCGCCAAAACGAATATTCCCGGCGTGCTCTCTGATATCGGTGGCTTCGGTGGTCTTTTTGCGCCTGATCTGAAAAATATCGAAGAGCCGGTCTTCGTGTCCGGAACGGATGGTGTCGGTACCAAGATCCGCATCGCCCAGCTGCTCGATCGTCATGATACGATCGGGCAGGACTGCGTGGCGATGTGTGTGAACGACATCGTCTGTTCGGGTGCGCGGCCGCTTTTCTTTTTGGATTACATCGCGATCGGCAAGAATGACCCCGAAAAAGTCGCGGATATCGTCAAAGGCGTCGCCGAAGGCTGTGTGCTTTCCGGCTGTGCGCTGATCGGCGGCGAGACCGCTGAACACCCCGGTGTCATGAAAGAAGATGACTATGACCTGGCCGGATTCAGCGTCGGTATGGTAGACCGCAGGAACATCATCGACAAAGCCCGGGTAAAGGCCGGAGACAAAGTGATCGCGCTGCCTTCAAGCGGCGTGCACTCCAACGGCTTCTCGCTCGTGCGCAAAGTCTTCGATATTGAAAACGCCGACCTCAATGCCTATGAGGAAGAACTCGGCGAAAGTCTCGGTGAAGCTCTGTTAAGACCGACGAGGATCTACGTCAAGGCAGTCAATGCCCTGGCGGAACAGATCTGTATTCATGGTCTCAGTCACATCACCGGCGGCGGATTCTATGAGAATATGCCGCGCTGCCTGGATGAAGGGCAGAGTGTGAAGATCGACCGCTCCGCATTAAAGATCCCGAAGATCTTCGGACTGATCCAGAAACGCGGAAACATCTCTGACCACGATATGTTCAACACCTTCAACATGGGTGTCGGCATGATCGTGATCGTTGCCCCGGAGGACACAGAGAAGGCTCTGCAGATCCTGAAGGAGCAGGGTGAAGACGCGTATCTCGCAGGCGAAGTCGTCGAAAGCGGGGAAGGAGTGATCCTGCAATGAGGAAAGCCCGTATCGCCGTTCTCGTATCGGGCGGCGGCACCAACCTGCAGGCGCTTCTTGAAGCGGAGAAAGCCGGCGGCAACCCGGACGGGGAGATCGTTCTTGTCGTTGCCTCCAAGCCCGGTGTCTACGCTTTAGAGCGGGCGAAAAATTTTAATAAGAAACATACCGTCGTCTCCAAGAAGGAACTCGGAAGCCAGGAACTCTTTGAAAAGAAACTGGTCTCGGTCCTGGAAGAGGAGGAGATCGACCTGATCGTACTGGCCGGTTTCCTGACGATCCTCTCGGAGGATTTCGTCCGTCGCTATGATAAACGCATCCTGAATGTCCATCCGTCTCTGATCCCCAGCTTCTGCGGGGAAGGGATGTACGGACTCAAGGTCCACGAAGCCGCACTGGCCCGCGGAGTCAAAGTCTCCGGCGCGACCGTGCATTATGTCAATGAGATCCCGGACGGCGGTGAGATCCTTCTGCAGAAGGCCGTAGAGGTCAGAGAGGGAGACACACCGGAAGTCCTGCAGCGCCGGATCATGGAGGAAGCGGAATGGAAACTTCTGCCGCAGGCCGTAGCCATGGTCTCTACCAAGATCGCAAAGGAGAAATAAAATGAGCTATAAAGTCGATTCCTTAAGAGAACTTCTCATCAACAATACCTATCCCGGACGCGGCATCGCCCTGGGCAACAGCCCGGACGGCAAATATGCGGTCGCGGTCTACTTCATCATGGGCCGCAGCGTCAACTCCCGCAACCGTATCTTCAAGGTCGAGGAAGACGGTATCTCCACCGAAGCCTACGATCCGTCCAAGCTCGTCGATCCGAGCCTGATCATCTACCATCCGGTAAGAGAATATGAAGACCATCTGATCGTCACCAACGGCAACCAGACCGACACGGTCCGTGACGGCTACAGGGAAGGAAAGTCCTTTGCGGAAGCTCTGCGCAGCAGAGAATTCGAACCGGACGCTCCGAACTGGACCCCGCGTATCTCGGGCGTTCTCGAGAAAGACGGCAGCTACCAGATGTCGATCCTCAAATCGGTCGACGAAGACGGCAGCGCCTGTGTCCGCTACACCTATGAATACCCGGCTGTGAACGGCTTAGGCCATTTCATCCACACCTATGTCGGCGACGGCAACCCGATCCCGTCCTTCGAGGGAGAACCGGAACGCGTCTTCATGGGTGACGCGATCGAACCCTTTGCCAGGGATGTCTGGGAAAGCCTGAACCCCGACAACAAAGTCTCCCTGTATGTCTGTTTCATCAATAAGGAGACCGGCGAAAAAGAAGTAAGGATCTTCAATAAGAACGAGGAGTAAGAGAGAAATGAACGAACTGGAACTTAAATACGGCTGCAACCCGAATCAGAAACCTTCCAAGATCATGATGAAAGATGGCAGTGATCTGCCGATCAAAGTCCTCAACGGCAAACCGGGCTACATCAACTTCCTGGATGCCTTCAACTCCTGGCAGCTCGTCAAGGAACTCAAGGAAGCGACCGGCAAAGTCTGCGCCGCCAGCTTCAAGCACGTATCCCCGGCCGGCAGCGCTCTCGCAAGACCGCTGACCGACATTGAAAAGAAGATCTACTGGGTCGATGATGACGCCGAGATCTCCGAAGTCGCTTCCGCCTATATCCGCGCCAGAGGCACAGACCGTCTGTCCTCCTATGGCGACTGGGTCGCGCTGAGCGATACCTGCGACGCTTCCTTAGCCAACTATCTGAAGGCGGAAGTCTCTGACGGCATCATCGCTCCGGCGTATACCGAAGAAGCGCTCGCCATCCTGCGTACCAAGAAGAAGGGCAACTACAACGTCGTTCAGATCGATCCCGACTATGTCTGCGCGGAAGAGGAATGCAAGGATGTCTTCGGCATCACCTTCGTTCAGGGCCACAACAACTTCAAGATCGACCGCGCCCTCTTAAGCAACATCGTCACCGAAAACAAGGAACTGACTGATGAAGCCGCGGACGATATGATCCTTTCTCTGATCACGCTGAAATACACCCAGTCCAACTCCGTCTGCTACGTCAAGGACGGTCAGGCGATCGGTGTCGGCGCCGGCCAGCAGAGCCGTATCCACTGCACCCGCTTAGCCGGCAATAAGGCGGATATCTGGTATCTCCGCCAGCATCCGAAAGTACTCGGTCTCTCTTTCCGCGATGACTTAAAGCGCGCTGAAAGAGACAACACCATCGATGTCTACGTTTCCGAGGAATACGAAGATGTCACTGCTGAAGGCAACTGGCAGAAATACTTCACGGTCAAGCCGGAAGTCCTGACCCGTGAGGAAAAGAAAGAATGGATCGCGACCCAGAGCGGTATCACCGTCGGTTCCGATGCCTTCTTCCCGTTCGGCGACAACATCGAAAGAGCCCGCAAGTCCGGTGCCAAGTACATCGTTGAACCGGGCGGATCCATCCGTGACGACAACGTCATCGAAACAGCCAATAAATACAATATGGTCATGTCCTTCACCGGCATGCGCCTGTTCCATCATTAATATACAGATCCGACAAGAGAAAGGAGCAGCTCCATGAAACTGCTTGTGATCGGTGGCGGCGGACGTGAACACGCCATCATAAAAAAACTGAAAGAGAATCCGCAGACCGAAAAGATCTGGTGCTGTCCGGGCAACGGCGGCATCGCCAATGACGCGGAATGTGTCGCGATCTCGGCAACGGATATCGAAAAGCAGATCGCCTTCGCGAAAGAGAAGGAGATCGATTATGTGGTCGTCACCCCTGACGATCCGCTGGCTCTGGGAGCTGTAGATGCCTTTACGGCAGCCGGTTTTCCCTGTTTCGGGCCGGAAAAGAAAGCGGCTATCATCGAGGCCAGCAAGGTCTTCGCCAAGGAACTGATGGCGAAATACGCGATCCCGACCGCGGCTTACGCAAGTTTTGACAATGTTGAGGAAGCGGAAAAGTATCTCGACAGCCAGAAGATGCCGATCGTCATCAAGGCGGACGGCCTGGCTTTGGGAAAGGGCGTCATCATCGCCCAGTCCCTTGAAGAAGCGAAGGAAGCTGTCAGAGAGATGATGCTGGAGAATAAGTTCGGCAGCGCCGGCAGCCGTGTCGTCATCGAGGAATTCCTCACCGGACCGGAAGTCTCCGTCCTCTGTTTCACCGACGGCAAGACCCTGGTGCCGATGGTCTCCTCGATGGACCACAAGCGCGCGCACGACAATGATGAAGGTCTCAACACCGGCGGCATGGGCGCGATCGCACCCAATCCCTGCTATACCGAAGCGATCGCGAAAGAGGCATATGAAACGATCTTCATGCCGACCTTAAAGGCGATGGAGGCCGAGGGCAGGACCTTCAAAGGCTGTCTTTACTTCAGCCTCATGCTGACAGAAGACGGACCGAAAGTCATCGAATACAATTCCCGTTTCGGAGATCCGGAGACCCAGGCGGTCTTACCGCTTCTGGAAAGCGATCTTTTAACGATCTTCCAGGCCTGCACCAACGGCACTCTTGATCAGCAGGAAGTCGTCTTTAAAAAGGATTCCTCCTGCTGTCTCGTGATCGCCTCCAAAGGCTATCCGGAACATTATGAAAAAGGCTTCCCGGTCGAGATGAGCGAGGAAGCGCTGAAACACTGTGATTTCGCGGGCGTCAAACTGCAGGACGGGAAACTCGTCTCTTCCGGCGGAAGAGTCCTCGGCATCACATGCACAGCGCCGACCCTGAAAGAAGCGATCGCGAAGAGTTATGCTCTGGCAAAAGAAGTCAAGTTCGAGAACGGCTTCTGCCGCGGCGATATCGGTCAGCGGGCTTTAAAAGCCCTGGAGGCATAAATGGTCAGCCGCGTCTACGTTGAGAAGAAAGCCGGCTACGCGCCGGAAGCAGCTGCCTTAAAAAAAGAATGCCGTTCCTTCTTAGGCATCGAAGGGGTGGAGGATGTCCGCATCCTGCACCGTTACGATGTTGAAGGACTCGCACCGGAGCTGTTTGAAGAGGCCAAGACCAAGGTCTTCAGCGAACCGCAGATCGACGTCATCTACGACAAACTCGAAGGTTTTAACGAAGACTGCCGTTTCGCGGTCGAGGCCCTGCCCGGTCAGTTCGACCAGCGTGCCGATTCCGCGGCCCAGTGTATCGAGCTGCTGACCCAGGAAAAGCGTCCGACCGTCCGCTATGCCAAGATCATCCTGCTCTACGGCAAGGTAGCGCCGGAAGATCTCGAACGCATCAAACACTATATGATCAACCCGGTCGAGAGCCGCGAAGCGTCTTTCGCATTACCGGAAACACTAAAAGAAGAGATCGCGGAACCCGCGGATGTCAAAGTCCTGGACGGTTTCCGCGCATTAAAGGAAGAAGAGCTGAAAGGCTTCCGTGAAGAGTACGGCCTGGCCATGGGCGAGGATGACCTGCTGTTCTTACAGGCTTACTGCCGTGAGATCGGCCGTGATCCGACGATGACCGAACTGCGCATCGTCGATACCTACTGGTCTGACCACTGCCGTCATACGACCTTCTCGACTGTTCTCGAAAACATCGAGATCGAAGACCCGGAAGTCAAAGCTTCCTATGACCGTTACCAGAAACTGCGCGAGGAAGTCTACGGCGCCGATACCAAGCGTCCGGTCACGCTGATGGACCTGGCGACGATCGGTGCCAAGACCCTGAAGAAGCGCGGTCTCTGCCCGGAGATCGATGAATCGGAAGAGATCAATGCCTGTTCCATCCATATCGAACCGGAGATCGACGGCAAGAAGGAAGACTGGCTCCTCATGTTCAAGAATGAGACCCACAACCACCCGACCGAGATCGAACCCTTCGGCGGTGCGGCGACCTGTATCGGCGGCTGTATCCGTGACCCGCTGTCCGGACGTGTCTATGTCCATCAGGCGATGCGCTACACCGGCGGCGGCGATCCGCGGGCGAAGATGAAAGATACCCTGGAGGGAAAACTGCCGCAGCGTAAGCTTGCCCAGACAGCTGCTGCCGGTTACTCCTCCTACGGCAACCAGATCGGTCTGGCGACCGGACTGGTCTCCGAAGTCTACCATGAAGGCTATATCGCCAAGCGCCTGGAATGCGGCGCGGTCGTCGGCGCGGCTCCGGCCGAAAACGTCGTCCGTGAACGTCCGCAGGCAGGCGATGTCATCCTGCTTTTAGGCGGACGCACCGGACGCGACGGTATCGGCGGCGCGACCGGCTCCTCCAAGACCCATAACCTGAAATCCCTGCAGACGATGGCCAGTGAAGTCCAGAAGGGCAATGCCCCCGAAGAACGCAAGATCCAGCGCCTGTTCCGCAAAGGCGAAGTCACCCGCATGATCAAACGCTGCAATGACTTCGGCGCCGGCGGCGTCAGTGTCGCCATCGGCGAACTGGCGGAAGGCCTGAAGATCGATCTGGACCAGGTCCGGAAGAAATATGATGGTCTCGACGGCACCGAACTGGCGATCTCCGAATCCCAGGAAAGAATGGCTGTCGTTCTCGCCAAAGAGGATGTTGACCGTTTCATCAAGGAAGCGGAAAAGGAAAACCTCGAAGCTTACCGAGTCGCTGAAGTCACCGAAGAACCGAAGCTGATCATGACCTGGCGCGGCAAGACCGTCGCCGAGATCGACCGCTCCTTCCTCGATACCAACGGCGCCCGCAAGAAGACCTCTGTCGCTGTCCCGGTGAAGGACCGCGAAGGGATCTGTGAGCTTCCCTACAACAACTTAAAAGAAATGGCGTCCAGTCTCAAATGCGCTTCGAGACGCGGACTGATCGACCGTTTTGACTCCACGGTCGGTGCCTATAACGTACTGATGCCGACCGGCGGCAGATACCGCAGGACCGTTGAACGCAAGATGGTCTCGCTGATCCCGGTCGACCCCGGAAAGCACAGCAGCCAGGCTTCGATCATGGCCTGGGGCGCGGATCCCGACCAGATGGTGAAGGATCCCTACACCGGCGCCTACAACGCGGTCTACAACTCGATCGCCAAACTGACAGCCGGCGGCGCCGATCCCGAAAAGATCTATCTGACCTTCCAGGAATTCTTCGAGCGTCTGCGTGAGGAACCCCAGCGCTGGGGCAAACCGTTTGAAGCTTTGCTGGGCGCTCTCGATGCCCAGATCGAATGCGGTGCCGCGGCGATCGGCGGCAAGGACTCGATGTCCGGCAGCTTCCTCGACAAGGATGTTCCGCCGACCCTGATCTCCTTCGCGATCGCTCCGATCGACGCCGGACAGGTGATCTCCTCCGACTTCAAGAAGGCCGGACACAAGGTCGTCCTGATCAACAGCGATGAACGCAAAGAGATGTTCGGTCTCTATCAGGCATTCGCGAAAGAGACCGCCGCAGGAAAAGTCTACGCGGCAGCAACGGCCGAATACGGTATCGGCGAAGCGCTGATGAATATGGGCTTCGGCAACCGCATCGGTTTCAAGGCAGAGAAAGCCTTCAATGCCTACACTGCTTTACCGGCAGCTCTGATCGCCGAAGTCGATGAGGATTTCACTTTAGGCGAAACGCTCGGCTATACGAGCGAAGAAGAAGCGATCGTTCTCGAAAACGAAGCGATCACCCTGAAGGAAGCGGAAGAGCTCAACGACGCTGTTCTTGAAAAAGTTTATCCGACTAAGGCGGAATGCCCGGATAAAGAGATCTGTACGATCACTTCCGATAAGAAACAGGCGGCTTTCCTGAAACCGGAATTCCGCTGCGCGAGACCGAAAGCACTGATCCCGGTCTTCCCGGGCACCAACTGTGAATACGATACCGCCAATGCCCTGATCGAAGCAGGCGCGGATGCCGAGATCTTCGTCGTCCGCAACCACAGCTCCGAAGAGGTCCGCGAAAGCGCGGAGAACTTCGCCTTCAAGATCCGGGAAGCGCAGATGATCGTCATCCCGGGCGGCTTCTCGGGCGGCGACGAACCGGACGGTTCCGCGAAATTCATCACAGCCTTCTTCCGCAACCCGGCGATCAAGGAAGAACTCGGTGTCTTCCTCGACCAGAAGGGCGGACTGATGCTGGGCATCTGCAACGGCTTCCAGGCGCTGATCAAACTGGGACTTGTCCCCTATGGAAAGATCGTTGAACCGAGCAGCGCTGCTCCGACCCTCTCCTACAACACGATCGGACGTCATCAGTCCCAGATCGTCGCGACGAGAGTCAGCTCCAAGCTGTCGCCCTGGCTCGCGGAAGCGGAACTCGGCGGTATCTACCAGGTCCCGATCAGCCATGGTGAAGGACGCTTCATCATCGAGCCCGAACTGGCAAAGCAGCTGATCGCCAACGGTCAGGTCGCTACCCAGTATGTCGATCTGGAAGGCAACGCCACCTACGACAGCAATTTCAACCCCAACGGTTCCTACCTCGCGATCGAAGGCATCACTTCCCCCGACGGCAGGATCTTAGGAAAGATGGGTCACTCGGAACGTATCCGTCCGGGACTCTATAAAAACATCCTCGGTGAGACAGACATGAAGCTCTTTGTCTCAGCGGTCAAATATTTTAAGTAAAGGAGAAATATCGACATGAAAAAGAAATATCTGACAGATATCGAGATCGCACAGGCTTGTAAGAAAAGACATATCTCGGAAGTCGCGGAGGAACTCGGACTGAAGGAAGAGGATATTGAGTACTACGGTCCGTACAAGGCAAAGCTGACAAAGCAGCCGAAAAGCCGCAAGAAGGCGAAACTGATCCTGGTCACCGCAATCAACCCGACACCGGCCGGTGAAGGCAAGACCACGACCACCATCGGTCTCGCGGACAGCCTCCGTGCCTTAGGCAAGAAGACAGTTGTCGCCTTAAGAGAACCGTCCCTGGGTCCGGTCTTCGGTATCAAGGGCGGCGCTGCCGGCGGCGGTTATGCCCAGGTCGTCCCGATGGAGGATATCAACCTGCACTTTACCGGTGACTTCCATGCCATCGGCGCAGCCAACAACCTCTTAGCCGCGATGCTTGACAACCATATCCAGCAGGGCAACGCCTTACGCATCGACGTCCGCCGTATCGTCTGGAAACGCTGTGTCGATATGAACGACCGTCAGCTGCGTTTCGTTGTCGATGGTCTCGGCGGAAAGGCAAACGGTGTTCCGCGTGAAGACGGCTTTGATATCACGGTCGCTTCCGAGATCATGGCGGTTCTCTGCCTCTCCAACGACATCGTTGACCTCAAGGAAAGACTGGCCCGCATCGTTGTCGCTTACAATGTTGACGGTGAACCGGTCACAGCCGCTGATCTGAAGGCGCAGGGCGCGATGGCTGCACTTCTGAAGGATGCGATCAAGCCGAACCTCGTACAGACGCTTGAAGGCACACCAACCTTCGTTCATGGCGGTCCTTTCGCCAATATCGCTCACGGCTGCAACTCCGTCATCGCTACCAAGGCTGCGATGGCTTTAGGTGATTACGCCGTTACTGAGGCAGGCTTCGGTGCTGACCTCGGTGCCGAGAAGTTCCTCGACATCAAGTGCCGTTATGCCGGTCTCAAACCGAACGCGGTCGTTGTCGTCGCGACTGTCCGCGCGCTGAAATACAACGGCGGTGTTCCGAAAGCGGAACTGGGCGCTGAGAATCTTGAAGCTCTCGAAAGAGGTCTGCCGAACCTGCTCCGTCATATCTCCAACATCAAGAATGTCTACAAGCTTCCGTGTGTCGTCGCGATCAATGCCTTCGTGACCGACACCAAGGCAGAACTCAAGCTGATCGAAGACAAGTGTAAGGAAATGGGCATCAACGTTGCCCTGAGTGAAGTCTGGGAGAAGGGCTCCAAGGGCGGCAAGGCGCTGGCTGAGGAGGTCATCCGTCTCTGCGACGAAAAGAACGACTTCACATTCTCCTACGACGAGAAGGATCCGATCGAAGTCAAACTGAATGACATCGCGACCAAGATCTACCATGCTGACGGCGTTGATTATCTGCCGGCTGCCAAGAAGCAGATCGCGGAGCTGACGAAGCTCGGTTACGGTGAACTGCCGATCTGTGTCGCCAAGACGCAGTACTCCTTCTCCGATAACGCTGCTTTACTCGGCGCGCCGGAGAACTTCCGCATCACGGTCCGCAACATCAAGGTCTCTGCCGGTGCCGGCTTCTTAGTTGCCCTCACAGGCGACATCATGACGATGCCGGGTCTGCCGAAATCCCCGGCAGCCGAACGTATCGACATCGATGCCAACGGCGTGATCAGCGGTCTGTTCTAGGAAACAGAACAAAGAGAATAAAAAGAGTCAGATCTGTGATCTGACTCTTTTGTTGCTTATTTGTATCGCTGTTCCAGCTCGAGCAGGGCAAGCTTGAGATCCTCGTCCCCGGCATAGCCGCCCAGTTTCCCGTCGGCTTTGATCACCCGGTGACAGGGAAGGATGAACATCAGTTTGTTGATGTGCACGGCATTGCCGACAGCCCGGTGGGCTTTCGGACGTCCTGCCATCTTCGCGACTTCCTGATAAGAACGCGTTTCCCCGTAGGGGATCTCTTTCAAGGCATTCAGGACCTTTTTCTGGAAATCTGTTCCTTCGACCCGGTACTTCAGATCAAAGCTTTTTCTCTGGCCGTGAAAATACTCCTGCAGCTGCGCGAATACGCGGTCGCTTGCCGGACTCGGACAGGAAGAAGGATCCTCTTCATAGACCCGGCGGATCTCGGTCAGGGTATCGCCTTCGCAGGTGATCCTTAACCAGCCGAAGAAAGTCTTATAGACAGCGGAATTCATTCCTTGACGTGCTCAAGAGCGACATTCAGCACGGAGAGCACATGGTCATCGTCGAGCGAATAATAGACTGTCTTGCCGGTCTTGCGGGCTTTGACGAGTTTGGCGTTGCGCAGCTCCCGCAGCTGATGGGAGACCGCGGAACGGTTCATACTGATGACATTGCAGAGATCAGAGACGGACAGCTCGCCGGTCGCGAGCGTCATCAAAAGACGCAGCCTCGTCGGATCACCCATGACCTTGTAGAAGTTGGAGAGATCCTCGATCAGCTGATCCTCCGGCATGCGTTCCAGAGCCTGCTTTACGGCTTCCGGATTATCGCTTTCGTATAAGAATTCATCCATGTTTCTATTTTAATCGTTTTTTCTTCATTCAACAATTGACATACTCCGCAGAAGTGCTATACTTTAGGTATGAATAGTTGAACAAGTATTCAATTATAAGAGGTAAAAGTATGAAGAAGAGTTTCAAGATCGAAGTCGACTGCGCGAACTGCGCGGCCAAAGTGGAAAATATCATCAAAGAGATCGAAGGCGTAGAGGACGCGACTGTCAGTTTCATGACCCAGAAACTGTCGATCAAGGCACCGGAGGAAAAGATGGCCGGCATCATCGAAGAGGCCGTCAAGCGTGTTGCCAAAGCGGACCCGGACACCGTCATCTACGTAAAATAAAATGACGAAAAAGCAGAAAAAGATGCTGACGCGGATCGTCTGCGCCGCTCTTTTATACGCGCTGGCTCTGCTTCTGCCGGTGCCTGAGCCCGTCAGGCTCGCTTTATTTGTCACTGCCTATCTGATCGTTGCCTGGAATGTGCTCTACAAAGCGGTCCGCAATATCGGCAACGGCCAGGTCTTCGATGAAAACTTTTTAATGGCGGTCGCTTCCTTAGGCGCGTTTGCCCTGGGTGAACACTCCGAAGCGGTCGCGGTCATGTTGTTTTATCAGGTCGGTGAATGGTTCCAGGACTATGCGGTCAACCGTTCCCGCAAGTCTGTCTCCTCACTGATGGACCTGCGTCCCGACTATGCCAATATTGAGACCGGAGACGGTCTTGAACAGGTCGATCCCGAAGAGATCGAAGAGGGAACTGTGATCGTCGTCAAACCGGGCGAAAGAGTCCCGCTCGACGGTGTCGTTATCTCCGGAACTTCGCGTCTCGATACTTCGGCCCTGACCGGGGAATCCGTCCCCCGTCAGATCAAAGAAGGGGATGAGGTCATCTCCGGCTGTATCAACGAAAGCGGTCTGCTCCGGGTGAAGGTCACGAAGGAATTCGAGAATTCGACCGTTGCCCGCATCCTCGATCTTGTCGAGAATTCCGCGGAAAAGAAGAGCCGTTCCGAAGCCTTCATCACCAAATTCGCCAAATACTATACGCCGGTCGTGGTCTTCAGCGCTCTGGCGCTGGCGATCCTGCCGCCGCTTTTCACCGGTATCGGTCAGCTCGAAGTCTGGAAGCAGTGGATCTACCGGGCTCTGACCTTCCTTGTCATCTCCTGTCCCTGCGCCCTGGTATTATCAGTCCCGCTTTCTTTCTTCGGCGGGATCGGCGGTGCCAGCCGCAAGGGCATCCTGATCAAGGGCGGCAACTATCTCGAAGCGCTCTGCCAGGTCAAAGTCCTGGCGATGGACAAGACCGGAACTCTGACAAAAGGCACCTTCGAGGTGCAGAAGACAGTCCCGGAAGAAGGCTTTAGCGCAGAAGAGGTGCTGGCGTATGCCGCCTCTGCCGAGAACTATTCTGATCACCCGATCGCGGTTTCCTTAAAGGAAGCTGCCGGGGAAGCAAAGCTCGAGGCGAAGGATGTTGAAGAGACTGCCGGTCACGGCGTCAAAGCGAGCGTGAACGGCCATGAAGTCCTGGTCGGGAACCGCAAGCTTCTTGAAAAATACGGGATCGCCTGCAAAGATGCGGAGAATGATCTCGGGACCGTCGTCTATGTCGCTTTCGACGGCCGTTATGCCGGTCACATCCTGATCGCCGATACGATCAAGGAAGAAGCGAAAGAGGCCGTCGCTGCTTTAAAAAGAGAAGGGATCCGGGAGACTGTCCTGCTTTCCGGTGACAATAAGCGCACCGCGGAAGCGGTATGCAGAGAGCTCGGGGTCGATGCCTGCGAGGCGGAACTGCTGCCGGCAGACAAGGTCAGCGCTCTGGAGAAACGGATGTCCGGTCTGAAGGAGACTGAAAAGCTCGCCTTCGTCGGAGACGGCATCAATGACGCGCCGGTGCTGATGCGTTCCGATGTCGGTATCGCGATGGGTGCTCTGGGTTCTGATGCCGCGATCGAAGCGGCGGATATCGTGCTGATGGATGACAAGGTGACGAAGATCGCAGAAGCGATCCGGATCGCCCGCAAGACCAGCCGCATCGTTTATGAGAACATCTGGTTCGCGATCGGGATCAAGGTCCTGGTGCTGCTTTTATCGGCATTCGGTCTGACCAATATGTGGTGGGCGGTCTTCGCCGATGTCGGTGTTGCCTTCCTCTGTGTTCTGAACGCGATGCGCTGTCTGAATGCGTAAATATGGAACTTTCAGCTCAGTTATGCCATAATACCCCTGTAAAGAACGGGGGTATTTTTTATGAAACATGTTGAGTATCGTCCCAAAGGCGTCTGTTCCGTCAAAGTGGAATTCGATATCGAAGACGGCAAGATCTACAACACGAGATTCGAACGCGGCTGCAACGGCAACCTGAAGGCCATCGGCAGACTCGTTGAGGGCAGAGATGCCGCGGAAGTCGCAGCGATCTTAAAAGGAAACGACTGCATGAACAGAGGCACATCCTGTGCCGATCAGTTCTCCAAAGCGATCGAGGAAGCTCTGGCAGCGGAATAAAGACCGTTGCTTTTTACTGAAAGGAAGAGGAAGCGTATATGAGACTTACAGACAGGATCTTCGGCGGGATCAAAATGAGCTGGGGCAAAGTGATCGCGCTGGCAGTTGGCTGCGCGCTGCTGACGACTGTCTTTCTTCTGTTTCCGGTCTTCAAAGGAACTTCTTTTGAACGGATGGGCGTGTATCTCGAGGCCTGGTTCCTGCCGGCCGTACTGATCATGGCCAACACGGATTCGCCGAAGGATTCCGCTCTGAAGGTCTTCGTCTTCTTTCTCATCAGCCAGCCGCTGATCTATCTTTTCCAGGTTCCTTTCACGGAACTGGGCTGGAGCATCTTCCGTTATTACGGATACTGGTTCCTGTGGACACTGGCGACACTGCCGCTGGCCTATTTCGGCTGGCATATCCGCCGCCGTGACTGGCGGAGCGTTCTGATCTTCGCTCCGGTCCTGGCATTTCTCGGCTACACCGCCGCGGATTGCGCTCTGACCTGCTCGCGGGAATTTCCGCGCTTACTGATCGCTGCGCTTTTCTGCATCGCTCAGATCCTGCTCTATGTCTGCGCCTTTTTCCCGAAGGGGCTGCAGAAACTGGCAGGCATCACATTTCCTGCAACTGCAGCCGTTGTCTTCCTGCTGCTGACACCTTCGCTCGATCTGACTGTCAGCAGGCAGCTTCCGGAAGGACACGTTTATTCCTCGGAAGCAGTCTTGAAGAGCGATGACAGCGAAGCGGTGAATATACAGCTGGCAGGCGAGAAAACCGTGTATATCCATGTTAGTGAATACGGGACGTACGGATTCACCGTGGAGGACAACGGAAAGACCGACCGTTATCAGCTGGAAGTCTATCAGCGCGAGGACGGCTATCCGGAGATCGCGATCACTTATCTGGGAGAAAAATAAGAAAACGCAGGGAGCTCCTGCGTTTTGCGTAAATAAAAAGGATCTATTGACCCCACAACTATTATTATACTATGAAAAAATTATAAATAACAGACTTGTATATAAAAACGGGTTTGTTAATATGAGGGTGAAGAAAGGGCGGTTGTACAATTCAATCGAAAGGTACAGACCAATGGGCAAGTTACAATAGAAAAAGTCCTTATTTGAAAAAACAGATAAAGACGCCCAGAATCACGATCGGAAACCCGGAGAAATTGTTAGAAAAAAGTCTGCTGATAATAATTTAGAGACCGGGAAAGTATTTCCAAACGTAGAACAAGCATGAAAAGAAAAATGGGTTAAGATCGGGATTCCATTCTTCATCACAGTTGCCGGCTGACAGATTCGGAATATCGGATACGAGCTGATGAACAACAAATCAAGTCTGTAGTACGGTAACGGAAGAGATCGTTCCTAACGCGCGAAGGAGCGATCTTTTCTTTTGCCCGGAAAACCATTCCGGGGCTTGCACTGTCTTTCTTTACAATAGCGAAAATGATACAATTAGCGCGTAACGAAAGAGTTAACGAGGTTTTATTATGAGCGAGAAAAAACCCTATTACATTACCACTGCGATCGCGTATGCCTCCGGCAAACCGCACATCGGCAACACCTATGAGATCATTCTGGCGGACGCCATTGCCCGCTATAAACGTTTCCAGGGGTATGATGTCCGTTTTCAGACCGGCACCGATGAACACGGTCAGAAGATCGAGGAAAAAGCTGTCGCAGCCGGCATGACCCCGAAAGAATATGTTGACAAGACGGTCGCCGAGATCAAGCGCATCTTTGATCTGATGAACACTTCCTATGACCGCTTCCAGAGAACAACGGATCCTTACCACGAGAAGCAGGTCCAGAAGATGTTCAAGAAGATGTACGACAAGGGCGATATCTATAAATCCCAGTACGAAGGCTGGTACTGCACACCGGATGAGTCTTTCTGGACCGATTCCCAGGTCAAGAAACTCGAAGACGGCACCGTCGTCTGCCCGGACTGCGGCCGTCCGGTCCGCAAGGCCAAAGAGGAAGCTTACTTCTTCCGTATGTCCAAATACGCTGACCGTCTGATGAAGCACATCGAGGAACATCCGGAATTCATTCAGCCGGTCTCCCGTAAGAACGAGATGGTCAATAACTTCCTGAAGCCGGGTCTGCAGGATCTCTGCGTTTCCCGAACAAGCTTCAAGTGGGGCATCCCGGTCGACTTCGACCCGAACCATGTCGTCTATGTCTGGCTCGACGCCTTAACGAACTACATCACCGGTCTTGAATACGACGCGGACGGAAATCACGGCGAGCTCTATCACAAATACTGGCCGGCCGATCTGCATCTGATCGGTAAGGATATCATCCGTTTCCATACCTTATACTGGCCGATCTTCCTGATGTCTCTGGGCGAACCGCTGCCGAAACAGGTCTTCGGTCATCCGTGGCTCTTACAGGCGGACGGCAAGATGTCCAAATCCAAGGGCAATGTCATCTATGCCGATGACCTCGTCGACCTCTATGGTGTCGACGCGGTTCGTTTCTTCGTCATCCATGAGATGCCGTTCGATAACGACGGTGTCATCTCCTGGGAGCTGATGGTCGAACGCTACAATACGATGCTGGCGAATATCCTGGGCAACCTCGTCAAGCGTACGATCTCCATGACCAACAAGTATTTCAAGGGTGTTGTCACCGACGCCGGCGTGACCGGGGAAGTCGACGAAGACCTGAAGAATACAGTCCTTGAAGCAGTGAAGACCTGCTCCGCCAAGATGGATGAGCTGCGTGTCGCAGATGCCCTCGACGCGGTATTCACGATCTTCCGCCGCTGCAACAAATACATCGATGAGACCGAACCGTGGATCCTGGCCAAGGACGAGGCAAAGGCTGACCGCTTACGCACCGTCATGTACAACCTGACCGAAGCGATCACGATCGGCGCTTCGCTGCTCGAAAGCTTTATGCCGGAAACATCCGCAGCGATCCTCAAACAGCTGAATACAACAAAACGTCCGCTGGAGGAGATGGACCGTTTCGGACTCTATCCTTCCGGAAACACCGTTACCGACGCTCCGGAGACCCTCTTCGAAAGAAAGGATCTAGAAGCGGTATTAAAGCAGATGGAAGAGAAAAAGGAAGAAGAAGCTGCTCCGGCACAGCCCGCGATCGAACATCTGCCGGAGATCAACTATGAGGATTTCGCCAAGCTCGAACTGCGTGTCGGTACTGTCTTGAGCTGTGAGGCGCATCCGAAAGCAGACAAGCTGCTCGTCTTCAAGCTCGACTTCGGCGGCGAGGAACGCACCATCGTTTCCGGTCTCGCGAAGTTCTACAAGCCGGAAGACCTGATCGGAAAGAACGTCTGCGCTTTCCTGAATCTGGCGCCGCGCAAGCTGCGCGGGATCGAATCCCAGGGCATGATCCTGACTGCTTCCCGCTTCAATGAAAAGGGCGAGGAAGAGGTCGAAGTCCTGACTTCACCGCTGCCGGCAGGATCTCTGATCAGCTGATGAGACTGACGGTCCAGCGCGTCAGCGAAGCCTCCTGCACCGTTGACGGGAAACAGATCTCCGAGATCGGACCGGGCTATATGCTGCTGGTCGGATTCTCCGTCGACGACAACGAGGCGATCGCGAAAAAAATGGCGCAGAAAGTAGCAAAACTGCGCGTCTTCTCCGATGAAGAGGGGAAGATGAATCTGGATATCCATGCGGTGAACGGCGAGATCCTCTCGATCTCCCAGTTCACGCTTTACGGGGATGCCCGCAAGGGCAACCGCCCCAGCTTCGTCCGGGCTCTCGGCGGTCCGGAAGCCATTAAGCTCTACGATTATTTCAATCAGTGCCTGCGGGAAGAAGGCCTGCAGGTCAAGACCGGCATTTTCGGCGCCGATATGAAGATCGCGCTCGTCAATGACGGTCCGGTCACGATCTGGCTGGAAGGAGAGTAATATGCATGTTGTTTATGGTTCAGAACTGTCACTTCGTCTGAAAGGCGAACTGAAGGAAAAACTGTTCGGCCCGGAATTCAAACGGAAACCGAAACTGGCGATCGTTTTAGCCGGCGACAATCCGGCGTCGCTTTCCTATGTCAAGGGAAAGGGTAAAGCCTGTGAGGAAGTCGGAATGGACTTCCTGCTGCAGAAGTATCCGGAAGATGTCCGTGAAGAAGAGCTGCTGCAGGCAGTCTGTGATCTGAATCATGACGACAGTATCGACGGCATCATCGTCCAGCTGCCGCTGCCGCAGGGTCTGAATGAAAAGAAGATCCTGGACGCGGTCGATCCTTCCAAGGATGTGGACGGTCTGCATCCGGTCAATACCGGAAAACTGTTCCTGGGAGAGAAGGACGGATTTGTTCCCTGCACCGCCCAGGGCGTCGTTGCCCTGCTGAAAGAGATGGGCGAGGAGCTCTGCGGAAAGAACGCAGTCATCATCGGCCGCAGCAAGCTCGTCGGCATGCCGCTTACCAAACTGCTGCTGAACGAGAA
The DNA here is from genome assembly GCA_017431225.1 of Erysipelotrichaceae bacterium. Lineage (GTDB taxonomy): Bacteria > Bacillota_I > Bacilli_A > Erysipelotrichales > Erysipelotrichaceae > RGIG5669. Next base: position 63,649 of record JAFRLM010000021.1, read on the forward strand.
CTGCACGGTCACCGTCTGTCATTCCCGCACGAAGGACCTGGCGGAGATCGCCTCCAAAGCGGATATCCTGGTCGTCGCGATCGGAAAACCGCGCTTCATTACAGCGGACTACATCAAGGAGGGCGCCTGTGTCGTGGATGTCGGTGTGAACCGGGTCGACGGCAAGCTCTGCGGAGATGTGGATTTCGAGAATGTCAAAGAAAAATGCCGCGCGATCACACCGGTCCCGAAAGGTGTCGGACCGATGACGATCACGATGCTGCTGGAGAATACGGCGAAAGCCTATCTGATGAGGAATGCTGAATGATCGAGAATTACGGACTTGACGATATCGTCGAAATGAAGAAGGAACATCCCTGTCATAAGGCAAAGACCTGGAAGATCATCCGCATGGGCGCGGATATCAAGATCAAATGCCAGGGCTGCGGAGCCGTTGTCATGATGGAACGCCGTGAATTCGAGCGCAAATGCAAGCGCATGATCCAAAGAGCAGAGAGATCTGAAGAAACATCTGCAGAAGAATGAATGATCAAAGGGGCTGTTAAGAAACCCTCTGGTACAATGAGTACCCGAAGGACTTAACAGTCCTTTTTTGTTTGCTCACATAAAATTCGATAACTTAAATCAAGAGGAAATCAACAGTTTTTGATGATTTTCTCTTTTTTAAGATCTGTAATATTTTATGCATGACGAAAACAGGAGAAGAGTTCTCCCAAATAAAAGAAAGATGAATTATAATTCA
>JAFRLM010000022.1 GCA_017431225.1 Erysipelotrichaceae bacterium
ATGCTGAAACGAAAAATAACAGAGCGGCTGAATAATTGGAAGACCGATCCAAATAGAAAACCATTGGTGATCAAAGGTGTGCGTCAGTGTGGTAAGACCTTCACTGTTTTGGAATTTGCGCGTTCTAATTATTCACATGTGATATATATCAATTTTTATGAAAACCCGGAATACGCATCTTTGTTTTCAGGGTCTTTGAAGGTTGACGATCTGATTATGTATATGTCAGCATTGCTTGGAAGAGAAGCAGTTTTTGAAGAAGGACAGACTATTATCATTTTTGACGAAATACAGCATTGCCCGAACGTCAGAACCTCATTGAAATTCTTCAAAACAGATGGCCGCTTTGATGTGATTGCGACAGGATCATTGCTTGGGGTAAGTGGGCATGGAGATGAGGAATTGTCGATCCCCGTCGGCTATGAAGAGATCATAGAAATGTTTCCGCTGGATTTTGAAGAGTTTCTCTGGGCAAACGGGATCAGTGAACAGGTGATCGATTTGCTGCAGAACAGCCTGGGGCAGTGCTCACCCGTACCTGAACCAATCCATAACCGGATGAGAGAACTTCTTCTGCAATACACGGTTATCGGCGGTATGCCGGAAGTCGTGCAGCGCTTCATTGATACGCATCAGATCTCCCAGACACTTGTTCTGCAGAGAAATATTCTTGATGAATACAGGGATGATATGGTTAAATACACTGTCGGAAAAGATAAATCAAAGATACGGGAATGCTTTGATTCCATTCCAAAACAGCTGGCAAAAGAAAACAAGAAGTTCCAGTATTCAGTGATTCGGAAGAAGGGGACTTCTGAGATGTTTCAAGGCAGTATCAAATGGATCGAAGATGCCGGAATTATCAGAAGATGTTATAACCTGGCGTTGCCTGAACTGCCTTTGGATGGTAATGCGATCCCGGAAATATTCAAAGTATATATGGCGGATACAGGGCTGTTTACAGCAATGCTGGAAGACGGAACACAGTACGATATTCTCAAAGGAAATCTGCATGGTTATAAAGGTGCAGTTTTTGAAAACCTTATGGCGGATATCCTTGGGAAGAGCGGAAGAAAACTGTACTATTTTCATAAAGATTCGGGACTGGAGATTGACTTTATCATCCGCTTTCAGAATGAAGCAGCACTACTGGAAATCAAAGCTTCAACCGGAAATGCGAAAAGTGTAAAAACAATTCTTGCACATCCCGAGAAGTATCATGTTCATTGTGCTGTAAAGCTGGGAAATGATTACAATGTGGGATATGCGAACGGGATACTGAGGCTTCCATCCTACATGGGATTTCTTCTTTGTCGTGATACCACTCATTGATACCATTTTGATACCATGCAGATCGTAAACGTGGTGGATGTGAGTTGAAACCGTAGATAAAAACGCATGAAATATACGAGAACGTAAATTAATTACTGTACGTGTAAGATTGTATTATTGAGTGGGAATAAAAGCACATTTAATGGGGTAAAGAATAAAATATATAAAATAATACCCCCATAACTTGTGAATTAAAGACACCTTAACCAAGATAGATACAAGGTTAGAATGATTAGAAAAGCAGATAGCAAAAGAAGATAAATAGGGAGACAATAGTCTCCCTATTTTTCGTTTTTCAAGGAAGTTTGTGGTACAATTTGTGGTACAAACATTCAAAAACACGCTAAATAAGCGGAATAAAATATCGAGTACGAGTAATTATCTGAACTGCGTTGCACGAAATAACGTATTCTTTATATCCGGAAAGTATATGACCTTCACGAGTCTGATACCATTTGATGCGGAAAATGGTATCAGACTTTTATGTTCGTGCTCTGAAACAAAGTTCCTGCATATGTATCATTTTCGCTGAAACGAATGAATAATTGATGGGCTTATGATACATTTGTCTCATTGAGATGCCTGGGAGGTTAGAATGAGAAAGACGATGAAAACGGCGGGAATAATCGTAATAACGGCAGTGGTGGTCGCTGCTGTTGTAATAGGAGTGATCCTTGGCAAAACTGTATTTGTCAGGCATCCGGAACTGAAAGGCGAACCGGAAACCGGAAAATGGTATCGGATCACTCCGGATGAGACAAAATCGTCTGATGGAAGCGAATGGCACGGACTCATCAGAGTCGGAACCGAGAACAAAGCTGTCATATATTTCTTCGGAGGCGGCGTAAGCATCAACGGTTATACTTCCGAACACGGCAAAGAGTTTTTTGCGACAACTGCTCAGATACAGGATTTCGTTGCTTCCGGTGGGATCGGAAGCACTTCGGAAGAAAATCCTTTCCGCAATTGGACCTTCCTGGTTCTGCCATATGCCTCCGGTGATTTTCACAGCGGTACAGGCGAGTATCATTACACATCCGATGGCAAAGAGAAGACAATTTATCATAACGGCTATAACAACTATTCTGCTTTTCTGGATGCAGCCATGCCTTATATCGGCGATCCCGATACTTTGCTGATCACCGGTTTCTCGGCAGGCGGTTTTGCGGCATCACTTCTGGCAGATGATGTGATCGACAGATTCCCTTCTGCGCAGAATATCACAGTATGTGTAGATAGTTCCCTGCTGCTCTATGAAGGGTGGCATGAGACCGCTGAAGAACTGTGGCATACGCCTTCAGTGATCGCTGACAGACTGACCGGCGATAATCTGGTACTGGACAGCCTTACGGCGCTGCACAATAAGCGCGGCGATGGTGTGAAGATCCTGTTTGACTGTTCCTATCGCGATGATACGTTACAGGAGTATCAGGCATTCATACGTACCGGAACAATGGCCAAAAGCAGAGAAAACGGAGACTTGTTCCAGAAGGATCTCGCTGAGATGGTCAAAGGACTGCAGGAGAGCATTCCCGATGTCGGTATTTATATCTGGAAATACAAAGAGGATCCGAAAACACGCAACACACAACACACCATCATATCAAGCAATGTCTTTGATAAACTGGAGGATGATATCAGTGTTGCCGAATGGATTGACGATGCCGTAAACGGGGATGTAAAGAGCCATGGACTCTCATTGCTGGAACAATAGGAAGGTGACGTATGAAGAAAATGACAAAAATTCTGCTGGCGATCATCCTTGTTCTGGCGGCAGCCGGAACAGGTGCGTATTTCTATATCAAAGCGCAGTTCCCGTCCGGAAAAGATACGGATATTACGGAAGGGTATTATCAGAAGTTCCGTTCCGATGCGAAACTGGAGATGAAGTATTCCCAGCTGGGTGAATATGAGGTCGCCTATACAGAACTGCCGTCCGAAAACGGATCCATCGGCAAGATCCGTTTCTGGTATCCGGCTGAGCTCGAAAAGAACAGCGACAAATACCCTATGATCCTGGTCGTGAATGCCAGCGGAACGCCTGCAGCATCCTATGAGCCTTTCTTTGACAGACTGGCTTCCTGGGGATTTATCGTCGTGGGAAACGAAGATCCGCAGACCGGAACCGGTGAAACGGCGTCCATCACCCTGGATCGTGTGATGGATCTCTCAAAGGATCATATCCTTTATGAACGGATCGATCGGGAAAACATGGGTATCATCGGTTATTCCCAGGGCGGAGCAGGGGCTCTGGCAGCTGTTTCGGAATACGAAAACGGAAAGCTGTACAAGACGATCTTCACCGGCAGTGCCGCCTATCAGTTCATGGCAGGCAATTTCGGCTGGAAATATGATGCCGCAAAGATCCATATCCCATATTTCATGACCGCAGGAACCGGGAAGTCCGATGACAAAGGCGTTGAAGATCCGACAAAAGAATACGGTGGGGTATCTCCGTTATCTGCACTCATCGAAAACTATGAGCAGGTCCCGGAAGATGTGATGAAGATCAGAGCCAGGGCTGCTGGAGCGGAACATGAAGAGATGCTGATGAGGACCGACGGCTATATGACTGCCTGGATGCGGTATCAGCTGCAGGGAGATGAAGAAGCGGGAAAGGCTTTCCTTGGGGAAGATGCGGAGATCCTGCATAATGCCAACTGGCAGGATATCGAAAAGAACAGATGATAACAAAAAGCGAAACCGTTCACTGGTTTTGCTTTTTCTTTCAGAGTTCTTCGAGGGCTTTGGCTCCCCGGATCATGGCGTTGATGTTGTTTACAATGATACGGTTGAGTTCTTCCGGTGTTTCCTTCATGCCGTTGCTGAACCAAATGTCGATCCACCCGAATATTCCGTAAGCGATATAGGCATTGCTGTATAAAACAGCCGGATCTGTACCGGGGCTGACATTCAGCTTTTTGCGGATGGCATTCAGGATCGTCGGCGACATGTTCTGTTTATAGAGAGTTTTATAAAAACTGCTGTAATTCTGGAAGTGTTCAAACAGGCTGGCAAAGAAATTGTAGATATTCGCGCCGGGATCCATATCCATTTCGTCGGCCCATGTCAGAATGAGCGATTCCGTATACTTTTCTACGACCTCTTCTTTTGAATCGTAATTGCGGTAAAACGAAGCCCGTCCCACCTGCGCTTTTTCGCATATCTCACTGATGGAAATATCGGTGATCTTTTTCTTTTTCATAAGGCTGACCAGCGCCTTTGTGATCTGCTGTTTAACATAAGTATTCTTTTCCTGAGGATTCATCTGAAATAAACTCCTTTCCGGTGTCTCATTTTCTGTGAAACAATTGTCTCACATCATGCTGATATGATACAAATGTATCAGATAAAAGTCAAGCGGAGGAATGCCTGATGGAGAAAGAACTGAAAAAGACATACAAGCGCAAAAAACTGATGGACGGCGTTTATGGAAGCCCGCATCTGGCTCAACACACAGAGCTGGATGGTTATTTCGGGAGCCTGCAAGGACAGACAAATCCGGGCAATGGACAGTGCAGCAAAAGAACTGGATACCGGTATGAGGCTGCTGCTCAATACGCCGGGTTATCCGGGCTGGCCAAGCAAAGAAGCTGCCATGGTGAACGGCTTACCGGCCGGATATTCCGAAAATGGCGGTGTCTTCTGCCAGACCAATTGCTGGGCCATCATGGCGGAAGCTCTGCTTGGAAGAGGAGATATCGCCTGGAGATATTACAGCCAGCTGATCCCGGATATAGTGATCCGGAATTCGGCAGAACCTGCGTTTCTCAGGTGACGGGAACAGCTGCGTGGATGGATGTGGTTTCGACCCAGTATATCCTGGGGATCCGGTCGACTCAGAGAGGTATGCTGATCGATCCTTCCATTCCTCCGAAATGGGATTCTTGAAATCAGGCCACTATTGTGTTATATTTAGCCGCGGTATCAGGGAGTAGCTGGTGCAAGCGCATAACACGTTCCGTCAGTACGGGATCTATCCCCGGAATTTGTTCGAAGCAGCAAGACTTTTACCACAACATCTGTTGTGATAAAAGTCTTTTTTGTTTATCTGGCACAAGGACTGCCGGTGCACGCCGCGCCGCGGGACCCTGCCTGAGACCACCGGAAAGATATGGGGGAGAAAGAAATGAAGGTATTAGCTTTAGCTCTGTTTGCTTTGATGTATGCCCTTATGATCGCCCTGCCGAAATACAGACCGTTTTACGCTCTGACAGTGGCGGCGATCTTCCTGATCACGGGCATACTGCCGATAAATAATCTGGCCGCGACGATCAACTGGAATGTTCTGTTGATGATCTCGGGAACGATGATCATCGTGTATTACTTTATCGATTCCCGCATGCCGAATCTTTTAGCGGATATCCTGCTCAGCAAATCGAAGAACGTCATGTGGGTAACCATAATCATGTCTCTTTTTGCCGGTGTGATCTCGGCATTCATCGATAATGTCGCTACCGTACTGATGGTCGCTCCTGTAGGAATGGCGATCTGTAAGAAACTGAATATGAACCCGGTGGGTATGATCCTTTCGATCGCGGTATCTTCGAATCTTCAGGGCGCCGCAACGCTCGTCGGAGACACGACATCGATCATGCTGGGTGACTATGCGAACATGAACTTCATGGATTTCTTCTGGATGAACGGACGTCCCGGGATCTTCTTTGCTGTAGAGCTCGGCGCGCTGGCGACTATCCCGGTCATGATGTACCTGTTCCGTAAGGATACAGCTCCGGTCTCTTCGACCGAAAGAACGGCTGTCAGCAACTATGTGCCGACAGTTATGCTGCTTCTGATGGTCGCGGCTCTGATCGTTGCCTCCTTTATCCCGAACACACCGTCGACGATCAACGGTATCATCTGCTGTGTTCTGGCGGTCATCACCATCGTGATCGATCTTATCCAGACGAAAAATTCCGAGAAAGCCGTCGACGCCATTAAGAATCTGGACCTTGAGACACTGGGACTCCTTACGGGATTGTTCGTCGTGATCGGAGGGCTGACAAACGTCGGCATCATCGATGACTTTGCCGCTCTGATCGTCAAATTCGGCGGCAACAATCTGTTCCTGCTGTACACGATCGTTGTCTGGGGATCTGTGCTGATCTCTGCCTTTGTCGATAATATCCCGTACGTAGCGACGATGCTGCCGGTCCTTACAGCCGTGACCGCTACGCTGGGGATCGAGCCGTATCTTATGTACTTCGGACTGCTGTCCGGCGCGACCTTAGGCGGCAATATCACTCCGATCGGCGCATCGGCTAATATCGCTGCTGTCGGATTGCTCAGAAAAGAAGGGCATCAGGTGTCCTTTAAAGAGTTCATGCGGATCGGTGTCCCTTACACATTGATCGCGGTAACGGTCGGTTATCTGTACTTCTGGTTCATCTGGAGATAACAGACCGCGCACATCAACTGTTTAACGATGTATAGAGGAAGCAGTTTCACTGCTTCCTTTTTGTATGCCTGAATAAGGGACAAATCGAAAACTCTGAATATTTCCATAACAAGTTAGGAATAACATCTAATAGATTTAGACGGTCGTCCAATTTTCCAAAAGAAGCGGAGGACCGGCGAAGAAACGAAGGATGTATATATGAAAGACAGGATCAGGGATTCCTATAAGCTATCCAGGAATATTTACAGAGTTCTATGAGTCTGTTTCCGGATAGAATTTCCGGAAATAAGGTATGATTAAAGCGGAAATATGAAGAGGTGATTGTATGTCGAAGATCCTTATCATTCATACGGGCGGCACGATCGGTATGACCAGAACTCCGGACGGCTATAAACCGGATGGAGAATACTTCCGAAACGCGATCTATCATTTGGATTCCCTGAAGGCGGAATCGATGCCGGAATGGGATTTCGTAGAGATGGATCCTTTACTGGATTCCTCCCGGATGACTGTCAGGGAATGGAACAACATCGGCAAAGTCATCGCTGACAACAGTGATAATTATGACGGTTTCGTGATCCTGCACGGAACCGATACGATGGCATATACTGCCTCTGCTTTATCCTTCATGCTGAAGGGTTTGAAAAAGCCAGTCATCCTGACCGGTTCACAGATCCCTTTGTGCGAGATCCGCAGCGATGGCAGAGATAATCTCATCACTTCGATGCTGATCGCCGGTGAAGCCAGGGTAAAAGAGGTCTGTATCTATTTCGGCGGACAGCTGCTCAGAGGAAACCGTTCGAAAAAGTATTCGGCAATGGGCATGCGGGCATTCAGAAGTCCCAACTATCCGACGCTGGCGTTTGCCAATATTTCCATCGAGTATAACGAAGCGGCTTTTTTGAAAGAAGAGACCGAAGGATTCACATTCCGTCCGTTCAAGGAACTTCCGATCGGCGTGATCAAAGTCTATCCCGGTTTTCCGTTTGATCTCTTTGAATCGCTGCTGACGGAAAAGATGAAGGGCGTTGTCATTGAGACTTTCGGTTCCGGTAATATTCCGGATGATAACGCGGCCTTATTCCCGATGCTTGAAAAAGCAAAGAAAAACAACGTGGTGTTCGTTGTCTGCTCACAGTGCCCGCAGGCGACTGTGGATATGGATACGTATGAAGCCGGCAGTGCCCTGAAAAAAGCCGGAGCATTATCCGGAGGGGATATGACTCTGGAGGCTGCGGTCACCAAGCTCTATTACCTTTTCAGTATCTGCGATGATCTGCCGACAGTCAGAAAACTGATGGAGACAGATCTCTGCGGTGAGCTGAACTGAGAGCTCATGCAAACTGTTCTTTAAGGATATCTGCGAATTTCTGTATATAGGGGTTCGCGTTTTCTTTTGACCAGAAGGCACAGTAGTTTCTTAAAAAGGGTTCTCCTCTTTTGTAGAGAGGGATACGGCGTATGGAAGAATCGTAATAGACATCGTTCCGGATCCCCTCGACCGGCAGAAAGCCTTTTCCCGAAACGACCAGGATACGGGCATCGGGCAGAGTGTCGGCGTAGATGTGATCGGATGTGAAGCCGACGATGTTCCGGTAATACTCAGATTCTGTTTGTCTCTGCTCGTAGCCTGTGACGAGGATACAGGTCGTGTTCTTCAGGTCGGCAACTTCGATTGAAGATAGTTTCGCAAAAGGATGACTCGCGGCGATCTCAATATAACAGTGGAACACCGGTTTCTATTACAACAGCGTTTTGACCGACAGCGAACACGGCAAAGCCTCCGCCTGTATCAAATGCGGTATGTGTGAGCGGGTATGCCCGCAGCATCTGCCGATCCGGGAACTGCTGCAGAAAGTCGCGCAGACTTTTGAATAAGAAAGATTCTCTCCTTCCGGAGAGAATCTTTTGTTCAGGAATGCTTTTCAAGAAAATCCAGGACCTGTTCCCTGTTTTTAAGAGCTGTTGAAGCGCCGGCGGCTGTCGTGCAGATCGCTCCGCAGGCATTCGCGAAACGCAGTGCTTCTTCGATGTCCCGCTGATCAGACAGTTCTGCCACCAGCCCGGCAAGGAAATTATCCCCGGCACCGGTCGCGTCGACCGCTTCGATCGGATAGGCATCAAGAAGGATGGTCTTTTCTTTGTTTTTGAAATAGCAGCCTTTTCCGCCGAGCTTGATGATGACATTTCTGACCCCGTAAGACAGGAAGACATCCGCCATTTCTTCCGGCGTATCTTTATGCGTATAATAGCGGGCTTCGTCTTCGTTTGGCGTGATGAAGTCGATCAGAGGCAGAGAGTCTTTGATATCTTCAAGAGTCAGCTTCCGGAAATTCGGAAGTTTCGTATCGGCAAAAACAGGAATGCTGTTTTCCTTTGCGTAACGCAGAACGCTCCGGATGATCTCCGGATCATCAAAAGGAGCGCGGAAGAGCGATCCCAGGATCATGGCTTTCGGTACGGAAAATCCGGAAAGATATTTCTCGGGATGAAAATTGTAAAAGTGGGCGCCATTGGTGATCGACTGTCTGCCGCCATCCTCTTTCACGAACATCGTCGTCACCGGTGTCGGGTGTTCGCTGCGGAGGATCAGTGAAGTATCCACACCTGCCCGCTCAAGTTCGGACACGACAAGATTTCCTGCCTGGTCGTTTCCCAGCGAGCAGAAGATCGCGGTGTTCTTACCGAGTTTGGCAAGCGCCATCGATTCATTGACAGCTTCCCCGCCGACATGCAGAGAGCCGGAAGCGGCCCGGTAGCCGGAGGCGGAGACCGGTGTCGGATCAAAGCCTTTAATGATCGAATCGATCAGGGCGGTTCCGATGCATAAAACATCTGTTTTGTTTTTACTCATTTGTTTTTCCTCCGTTGAGATAGAGCGCCGGGTATTCCTTTCTGTCTTTCCGGATCAGGACCGCCGTCAGGACAAAAGTGACGATAAACAATCCGAGAAGCATATACCAGGCGTATTCCGGTCTTGTGTCATATAAAAATCCGCTTGAAAGCTGTGTGGCTGAAAAAAGCAGAGAACCGAGTATGTTGGCAAAAGAGGAGACTCTGCCCCGGTGAGAGGCTGGTATCCGGCTCGTCAGGTAGGGACCGTTGACGATCGTGCAGAGGATCTCGCCGAAAGTGAAAAGTACCATCGCCGGATAATAGAGGGGGATCCTGCCCAGAAACAGCAGGAAGGTCAGATAGCCGCCGGCCGTAAAGATCTCTCCGGCCAGATAGTTCTCCGGATGGCTTCTTCTGGCGGCAAGTTTTGTCAGTAAAGGGGTGAAAACGACAACGACGATACAATTGATCGAGGAGACAGTACCGTAGATCGCCGCGCCGTCCTCGCCGTGGACCCTGGCCATATCGAGCGGCAGCAGATAACTGTGCTGGGAATACAGCGCCCAGTAAAGCTGCGACATGACAAGAAAAAGACAGAGGGCCGGCGCCTTTCTGAGGATCTCCAGGGTGCTGATCCTTTCGTTTGTCTGCTGATAGACACTGTCTTCTCCTTTTTCCTCGATTCTGGTGATGTCTTTGACAAAGAGAAAGATCAGAAGCGTCGAGAAACCGACGGATATTCCGCTGATCGCGAAAGCCAGGCGCAGATGATTCTTAAACAGCAGTCCGCTGATCACCGGGGAAAGGATCATGCCGAAATTACCTCCGAGATACATCAGGGAGTACGCTCTTTCCCGGTCTCTGGTCAGACTGAGATCGGCGATCAGCGCATCATAGCTCGCGTTTTCAACAGTCTGGAACATGCCTGCCAGACCCAGAAGGATGACAGAAATGAAACTGATCGGCAGCGAAGCGGAGATCAGAAAACAAAGGACCGAAAGCAGATCGAAAACGATGATGATATTCCGCTTGTTGGCTGAATCGGCAAGCTTTCCGCCGATCCAGGTCATCGGCATCTGCAGGAAACCGAAAAGAAGGATCACGAATGAGATCGTGCTTGCGTTCCAGCCCATTTTCTGGTTCAGGATCAGGGTCAGCATCGGATAGACCATCGACCCCATCGAGGTGACGATCCTGCCGATAAAAAGGATATAAAGCTCTTTGCGCAAGCCGGTATACTGTTTGATCAGGGAATGCATATATACTTATTCTAACACTCCGTTAAAAGCATTATAATTGTCTTGGAAGAAGTTTCCCGAGCGCGTTTGCCGCGTTAAGGGAAGACGATCCTTCTTTTACGCCACCGATATTTGACAGACAGTAGTTGGCATGTTAAATTAGGTCAGGCAACAAATCTTTAAACGATACAGAGAGATCGGCAAGAGTGTTGGAAGTTGAATAACGGAAAAACAGGTCTTGTCGAGTGGCAGGACTTTTTTATCGGGAGGCGCATATGGATTCCAGAGGGACGAAGTTCAGAAATGATGATCACAGCGGTCATGGAAATGGCTTTGTCTTCTCTTTTTTCCGGTTGTTCAGGTCGTAGACCTGGCAGCCGGTTTTTTTATATCACGGTTGTCTAAAAAACTTTGAAAACATAGTTTCAGGAGGGAAATATGGCAAAAAGAACAGATATCAAGAAAGTACTGATCATCGGCTCCGGGCCGATCGTGATCGGTCAGGCGGCAGAATTTGACTATGCCGGCACCCAGGCGATCCTGGCTCTCAAAGAGGAGGGCTATGAGGTCATTCTCTGCAACTGCAATCCGGCCACCATCATGACCGATACCGCGCTGGCGGACAAGGTCTATATGGAACCCCTGACACTTGAATATGTCGCGAAGATCCTGCGTTACGAACGTCCGGACGCGATCATCCCCGGTATCGGCGGACAGACCGGACTGAATCTGGCGATCCAGCTGGACAAGAAGGGCGTTCTGCAGGAGTGCGGTGTAAAGCTCATGGGCACCTCAAGAGAGAGTATCGAAAGAGCGGAAGACAGACAGCTGTTCAAGGAGATGTGCGAAACGATCGGCGAACCCACGATCCCTTCGGAGATCACCTACAGCATCGAAGAAGCTGTGGAAGCGGCGAAGCATATCGGTTATCCGGTCGTCCTGCGTCCGGCCTTCACCCTCGGCGGGACCGGCGGCGGTTTTGCCTACAGTGAGACCGAACTGAAGGAACTGGCGGTCAATGCTTTTGAGCTGTCCCCGGTCCATCAGGTCCTGATCGAGAAAAGTGTAAAAGGCTATAAAGAGATCGAATTCGAGGTCATGCGCGACGCGTCTGACCGCGCGATCACGATCTGCGGCATGGAGAATGTCGATCCGGTCGGCGTTCATACCGGCGACTCCGTGGTCGTCGCGCCGATCCTTTCTTTAAATGAGCACGATCTGAAGATGCTCAACGAGAGCGCGATCAAGATCATCCGCGAATTAAAGATCGAAGGCGGCTGCAATGTTCAGTTCGCTTTAAATCCCAACAGCAGCGAGTACTACCTGATCGAGGTCAATCCCCGTGTATCCCGTTCCAGTGCCCTGGCTTCCAAAGCCAGCGGTTATCCGATCGCCCGCGTCACCGCCAAGGTCGCTATGGGCATGACTTTGGATGAGATCGAGGTAGCCGGCGGGACCGCGGCGATCGAGCCCTCCCTCGACTACATCGTCGGCAAGTTCCCGCGTTTCCCGTTTGATAAATTCACAACGGTTCCGAACGTCTTAGGCACACAGATGAAAGCGACCGGTGAAGTCATGGGCATCGGTGCCAATCTTGAGGAATGCATGCTGAAGTCGGTCCGTTCGCTTGAGATCGGCTGCAATCATCTCCTGCTTCCCAAATTCAGCGCGATGAGCAGCGAAGAGATCTATGAATACCTTAAGGAATTCAAATCCGATACGATCTTCGCGGTCACTGAACTGATCAGAAGGGGAGAGGATCTCGATAAGCTTCATGAAGTCACGATGATCACCGGACTTTTCCTCGAAAGTCTTAAGAAGATCACCGACAAGGAAAAGGAACTTGCGGCGCATCCCTTTGATCTTGAAGTGCTGACTTCCGCCAAGAAGATGGGTTTCTCAGACCCTTTCATCGCATCTTTATGGAACTGCAAGGAAACTGAAGTCTTCGACTTCCGTGCGAAAAATGATCTCTTCCCGGTATACAAAATGGTCGACACACTGCATACCGGCAAATATATCGCTTATCTCTACTCCTCCTATACCGGTGAGAACGAATCCCGGATCTCTGACAGAAAGAAGATCATCGTTCTCGGCGCCGGGCCGATCCGTATCGGCCAGGGCGTGGAATTCGACTATTCGACTGTCCATGCGGTCCAGACGATCCAGAAAGCCGGCTACGAGGCCATCATCATCAACAATAACCCGGAGACTGTCTCCACAGACTACACCTGTTCCGATAAGCTCTATTTCGAGCCGCTGACACCGGAAGATATCCTTAACATCCAGCGGCTGGAGAATGCCGACGGCGTGATCGCCACCCTGGGCGGCCAGACCGCGATCAACCTCGCGGATGCGCTGGACAAAAGAGGTGTTAAGATCATCGGCACCGATGTCGAAGCGATCGACAGAGCCGAGAACCGCGACAGTTTTGAGAGAGTGCTGGAAGAGCTTGATATCCTGCATCCTCCGGGAAAAGCCGTCACGACGATCGAAGACGGCATTGCCGCCGCCGAGGAAGTCGGTTATCCGGTACTTGTCCGTCCGAGCTTCGTCTTAGGCGGGAGAGCGATGCAGATCGTCAGCAACAACGAGCAGCTGCGCCAATACCTGCGGACAGCTGTTGAGATCGATGAGGACAAGCCGGTCCTCGTCGACAAATATATCGTAGGCAAGGAAGTTGAGATCGACGCGATCTGCGACGGCGTCGACGTCTTTGTCCCGGGCATCATGGAATTGGTCGAAAGAACAGGTATCCACTCCGGTGACTCGATCAGTGTCTATCCGACTTACTCGATCTCCGATAAAGTCAAAGGTGTGATCCTGCAGTATGCGAAGAAGCTCGGTCTCGGGATCGGGATCATCGGCATCTTCAATATCCAGTTCATCGTCGATAAAGACGATAATGTCTATGTCATCGAAGTCAATCCGCGTTCCTCGAGAACGGTTCCTTTCCTCTCCAAAGCCACCGGTTATTCGCTGGCGGATATCGCTACCGAAGTCATCCTGGGCAAGAGCCTGAAAGAGCAGGGGATCTTCAGTATCTATCCGGAGGAAAAGAAACGCTATTACGTCAAAGTCCCGGTCTTCTCCTTCAACAAGATCAAGGGCATCGACGCATACCTCTCTCCGGAAATGAAATCGACCGGCGAAGCGATCGGCTATGATGACCACCTCAACCGCGCGCTTTACAAGGCGCTGCAGGCTTCCGGCATGAAACTGAAGAATTACGGCACCGTCTTCGCGACGATCGCAAACGCGGATAAGGAAGAGGCACTTCCGCTGATCCGCCGTTTCTATGACCTCGGCTTCAACATCGAAGCTACCCCGGGAACCGCCAGATTCCTCAAGGAGCACGGTATCCGCACACACGTCCGTCAGAAGATCTCCAAGGATCCCGAAGACATCAAGACGGCGATCCGTCAGGGTCATATCGCTTATGTCATCAACACCAGAAATATGGGCTCGATGACGGCATTCAATGACGGCGCGGAGATCCGCAAGTGCGCTACCGAGAACAACACGACGATCTTCACTTCGCTCGATACCGTAGCGGCGCTGCTGGATGTTCTTGAGGAGATCACCCTGCGCGTTTCCACGATCGACGCCTGATCAGAAGTTTTATCCTGAAACGAACAGACCTTCACTGAAGGTCTGTTTTTTTGACCGGCATGCCGGGCACCGTCTGTGGCTGTATCCCTTTGGATGTAGTAAAATGGTAAGGTATGAAAAAGAAATGCGATCTCCACTGTCATTCCCTGTTTTCCGACGGGACACTGACGCCTGCCGAACTTGTGAAACTCGCCGAAGAGAAAGGGATCTCGGCGCTTGCGCTGACAGACCACAATACTTCCAGCGGCCTGAAGGATTTTATGGATGCCGGAAAGAACAGCAAGGTGATCACGGTGCCCGGCTGCGAGTTCACAACGGAATGGCACGGAAAGGAAGTTCATATCGTCGGTCTTTTCTTCCGTGAGGAATACTGGAACGAGATCGAGGACTTTATGGAACTGGCAAAGATCGCCAAGCTCAACAGCAACAACCGTCTGATCGAGAATCTGAACAAAGCTGGGTATGAGATCAGCGTTGAAGAAGTCGCCGCGCTGACGGACGGCAACTACAACCGCGCCCATGTCGCCCGGGTCCTGATGGTTAAGGGCTATGTGAAAAGCGTTTCCGAAGCCTTTGAGACTCTGCTCAAGGAAGGCAACGGTTTCTATTTCCCGGCCAAGCGTATCCAGTCGGCGATGGCGGTCCGTTTCATCAAGACCTATAAAGCCACCGCGATCGTGGCGCATCCTCTGCTCAACCTGACGCCGGAGGAGCTTGAGGTCTTCCTGCCGGAGATGAAGGAAGCCGGTCTGGACGCGATGGAGACCCATTACACCGAATTCACCGAAGAGATGACCGGGATCGCTGTCAGTCTGGCGGAGAAGTTCGGGATCAAGCAGAGCGGTGGCTCGGACTATCACGGCAAGACCAAACCCTGGATCGAACTGGGTGAGGGCAGGGGTGATCTTTTCGTTCCCTATTCCTTCTATGAAGACATGCTGGAGTGCTCCGATTATCCCCGTTAAACAGTCATTTCCGATCGTCTTCCGACCACGGAAGAAAGAATTCTTCCTGTGTGAAAGAAAATCCATTTTCAAGGCTATGGGTTTTCTGTATAATCTATTCAGATAAGAGCTGAGACCTTATCTTGGAGGAGATTATATGAACAAAAATTCCCTTTTGTCCATGCGCGATCTGAGCGCAGAAGAGATCATGACGATCCTCAATGATGCTTTATTATTCGATGAAAAATATCAGGATTGGCAATTACCTTGCCGGAAGGCATTGGTAGCCAATCTTTTTTATGAGTCATCGACCCGCACCCATTATTCCTTTGAAAGCGCTGAGCTCCAGCTTGGCTGCAAGGTCGCTGACATCGCTGTATCCCAGAGCTCTGTCACCAAGGGTGAAACGCTCTATGACACAGTCAAGACCCTCGAGGCGGTCGGTTACGACGCAGTCGTGATCCGTCATCCTCAGGACGCATACTATAAAGAACTCGAAAATGTGAAAATCCCGATCCTCAACGGCGGCGACGGCGCCGGCGATCATCCGACCCAGTGCCTGCTCGATCTTCTGACGATGTACAAGGAATTCGGTACCCTGAAGGGACTGAATGTCGTCATCTGCGGCGACATCCTGCACAGCCGTGTCGCTTCCAGCAATAAGGAAGCTCTGGAAAAGCTCGGCTCCACCGTCCGTTTTGCCGGACCGAAGGAATGGCAGAGAGAAGGTTTCCCGGTCGTTGATCTCGATGAGGTGATCTCCGAAGTCGACGTTGTCATGATGCTGCGCATCCAGCGCGAAAGAGGCGCTGCTCTGACCGATATGAAGGACGATGAATCCTATCTTGAGAAATACGGTCTTTCCAAAGCCCGCTACGCAAAACTGAAAGATACCGCGATCGTCATGCATCCGGCACCGGTCAACCGCGGTGTCGAGATCGACACCGATCTCGTCGAAGCGGAAAAGAGCCGTATCTTCCCGCAGATGTCCAATGGCGTTCTCGTCAGAAAGGCTGTCATCAAAAGAGCCTTCGGCTTCGAGAGCTTTGAATGAAAAAAGTGATCCGCAATGCGGAAGTCCTTTACGAAGGACGTCTGCAGAAAAAAGAGGTCCTCTTCGATGAGACGATGATCCTTGAAGTCGCCGACCATGTGGAAGCGGAAGCGGAAGAGATCGACGGCAGCGGCCTGACCCTGCTGCCGGGACTGATCGATGTCCACGCCCATCTGCGTGAACCGGGTCACGAGGAAAAAGAAACGATCGCCAGCGGCTCCAGAGCAGCCGCGGCAGGCGGTTTTACGACGATCATGGCGATGCCGAATATCGACCCCTTTCCGGACAATATCGAAACGGCCTCAGCTTATCTGAAAAAGATCGAAAGCGACGCTGTCGTGAATGTGCTTCCCTATGGTACGATTACCTGCAAAGAAGCCGGCAGGATCCCGGCGGACTACGAAGGTCTGAAAGCTCTCGGCATCCGCTGGTTCTCGGATGACGGGGTAGGGGTAGCCGATGAAGCTGTCATGCGTGAAGCAATGACAAAGGCAAAAGCGGCGGATGTCCTTTTTGCCTGTCATACTGAAGATATGAATTACCGCAAACCCGGCGCTTCTGTCCATGAAGCTGCCTTTGCGGAAAAGATGGGATGGCTCGGAATTCCTTCCGCCTGTGAAAGCGCGCAGCTAATCCGCGATCTGAAGATCGCGAAAGAGATCGGTCTGCGTTATCATGGCTGTCACATCTCCGCGATCGAAAGCGTTGAAGCTTTACGGAAAGTAAAAAGAGAAGGAGCGGATGTTTCCGCGGAGGTCACCGCGCATCATCTGCTTCTCGAGAATACCGATGTGCGCGGCACGAACTGGAAAATGAACCCGCCGTTACGCACTCACGAAGACAGAATGTCGCTGATCGAAGCGCTGGAAGACGGGACCCTTGATTTCATTGCCAGCGACCACGCGCCGCACACAGAAGCGGATAAGGATAAGCCGATGGCTGCGGCAGCATTCGGGATCGTCTCTCTGGAGACAAGCTTCGCTCTGCTGTATACCGAATTTGTTGTCCGCGAGAAGCGCTGGACGCTTGCGCAGCTGATCGACTGGATGTCCTATCTGCCCGCGAAACGCTTTGGTCTCGGCAAAAGAGGAAAGATCGAAGCCGGCTGGGATGCGGACCTGATCCTGGCGGACCTCAGCAGTGAGAGAAGGATCAAAGCGAAGGATTTCTTCTCCAAAGGACGGAACACACCGTTTGACGGCTGGAGCGTCAACGCGACGGTCAAGGAAACATTCGTCGGCGGCAGATCCGTCTACAAAAAATAAACGACCGAAACAAGAAAGGGAAACAGGCAGCTCAGCTGCTTGTTTCTTCTTTTCGGGCAAAATGCGTTAGTATAGAAATATGATAAGACCGATCGTCCGTGACCGTTTTCTGTTATCCAAAAAAGCTTCGTCGGCAACAAAAGCCGATCTTACGATCGCGCAGGATCTGCGGGATACGCTTTCCGCGCACCGGAACAACTGCGTCGGCATGGCGGCGAATATGATCGGCTTTCCAAAGCGGATCATCATCGTCTCGCTCGGTTTCTTTGATCTGGTGATGCTGAATCCGGTGATCACGGAAAAGAAAGAGACTTACAAGGCAGAAGAGGGGTGTCTTTCCCTTGCGGGAGTGCGGACAGCGACACGCTATCAGCGGATCAGTGTCCGCTACCAGGACGAGGAGCTGAAATGGCATACGCAGGAGTTCAGCGGACAGACCGCCCAGATCGTCCAGCATGAGTGTGACCATCTGGAAGGGATCCTGATCTGAATAATAAAGGAACGATAGATGACAGAAAGGACAGAAAAATGAACGAAAAAGAAAAGAAAGAGAAGATCGTACAGACAGCCGGACGTGAGCAGCTTGGTGAATTCGCGCCGATGTTCGCCCATCTCAACGATGATGTGCTTTTTGGGGAAGTATGGAACGAAGACGCGATCGATGTCAAAACGAAATGCATCGTTACGGTCGTTTCCCTGATGGCTTCAGGGATCACTGATTCCTCTCTGAATTACCATCTGCAGAACGCGAAAGCGCATGGTGTTACCAAAGAAGAGATCGCCGCGATCATTACCCATGCGACGATGTACACCGGCTGGCCGAAGGGCTGGCCTGTCTTCCGCCTGGCCAAGGAAATCTGGAAAGACTAAAAAATCCGCGTTTTGCGCGGAACAATGATCTATGAACGAACAAAGCCGGAAATCATCCGGCTTTGTTCTGTTAAAGGAAGAGCAAGGAGATACCTTTGAAAAAGATAAAGAATATATGGATCATCACAATGCAGAAGCATACGAGACCGATCGTATAGGCGAAGCCGCCTTTCGTCTTGTTCCAGATCACTTCCAGCAGCGGGTTGCCGTAGGTATCGCGTAAAAACATGAAATTCTTATTGAATACCACATCGATCACGTAGATCACCGCCGCCAGCAGGATGACGTTGAAGATGGATCTCCAGACGCCCGCGTAGGTGAGCGGGATCTCCCCGTAAACGAAGCGGGTCAGGATATAGGCGATGATCAGTCCGTGATAGACGAACTGATGGATCGTATAGAAGTTGCATGCCGGCAGGGTGGATGTCGTCGGAAACAGTATCGCCATGATCGCTGCCGGAAGGAACAACGTCAGCAGCATATCCGGGAAGACCGTATTGCCGGTCCAGAAGGAATCGCAGACGATGAAATAGGCGGCGAAGCTGCAGATCTCCAGAGGGAGATAATCCGTAAGCTTGACCTCGGAAAAGCCGATCAGCACCATCTTTATAACTTCGATCACCATCAGGGTGATGCCGATCGAGCGCAGAAGAAAAGTCTTTTCTGCCGGAGCGCATCTGCCGTAGAGAAAGGCAGTGCCGATCACCATTGCGGCTGTGATCGCCAACCATATGAAATGTCCTGGTCGGAACTGGCCATATCCCACGCCCTCGGGCATGGTTTCTTTATGTGTCCAGAAGTGTTTCATCTATTTAGATTATAAGGTATCTGCCGTTATCGGGGAATATGCAAAGTGAACCGTTTATATAAAGAAAGCGAAAAAAGTGCTATAATTAGTTAGTTATACCTAACATATTGACCATACAGGAGGATGCCTATGTTCTGGGACCGCGTAGCTTTTGTATACGATGTCTTTGTCGAAGTCATCAACCGTAAAACACATAATGCCCTAAAGAAGATCGTCGCGGATCTGATCGGACCGGGGGACGAGGTGCTGGAGTGCGCCTGCGGGACGGGAATGCTGACGGAAGTGATCGCGCCAAAATGCGCGCATATCACCGCGACGGATCTTTCCGGTAAGATGCTGAAGAGGGCGGAGAAGAAATGCCGTCAGTATACGAATGTTTCCTTTGCCAAGGCGGATATCGATCAGCTCGCTTTTGTGGACGGGTCTTTCGACAAAGTGATAGCCGCGAATGTGATCCATCTTTTGGATGATCCGCTGCATGCGCTCAAAGAGCTGGAACGCGTCTGCAGACCGGGAGGGATGCTGATCATCCCGACCTATATGAATAAAGAAAAAGGGCAGAGACCGGATGCGTTCTCGGAAACGGTCGGGAAAGCCGGTGCCGATTTCAAACATGATTTCACTTTTGCGGAATATGAAGATTTCTTTCGCGAGGCGGGATACAGCGATGTAAAGATCCGGCTTGCAGAAGGAAGGATCCCCTGCGCAGTTGCCGTCATCCGCAAACAATAAGAATGTACTCCCGGTGAAATGGTATAATTAAACCATGTTAGAGATCTACGAAACAAAGGAAAGAGTCACCGCCGACAATGAGAAAGCCGCGGCGGAGACCAGAGAAAAACTGAAAGAAAATAAAACTTTTTTTGTGAACCTGATGGCTTCTCCGGGAGCCGGTAAAACGACTTTGCTGAAACAGACGATCGCTGCCCTGAAGGATAAGTACCGTATCGGCGTCATGGAAGCGGATGTGGATTCCGCAGTCGATGCTGCCGAAATCGAAAAGACCGGTGTCCGGGTGATCCAGCTGCATTCCGGAGGTCTTTGCCACATGGATGCGGACATGACCCAGCGCGGACTGGAGAAACTTGACCTGAGCGGGCTGGATCTGGTATTCCTCGAGAATATCGGAAATCTCGTCTGCCCGGCAGAATTCGATGTCGGCGCCCAGATGAAAGCGATGATCCTGTCAGTACCGGAAGGGGATGACAAACCGCTGAAGTATCCGCTGATGTTTCAGGTAAGCAATGTTGTGCTCGTCAATAAGATCGACGCGCTGCCGGTCTTTGATTTTGATAAAGAACGGTTTGAAAGAAATGTGAAGACCCGTAATGAAAAAGCACCGGTCATCTATCTGAGCGCTCTGACTGGCGAGAATGTCGGCGCCTGGACTGCGTATCTTGAAGAAGCGGTCGAAAACTGGAGGAAGAACGCATGAAAGTGATCGAACTGCATCGTTCCGTTACGGAATCCAATGACCGTGACGCGGAGATCCTGCGCAATGAATTAAAGGAAAAAGGCGTCTTCTTCGTAAATCTGATGTCGGCTGCCGGAAGCGGCAAGACAACGCTCCTCAGCCGCACGATCACCGATCTGAAGGATGAATATCAGATCGCGGTGCTGGAAGCGGATATCGAAGCCAAAGTCGACGCGGAAAAGATCGAGGCGCTTGGTGCCAGATCGATCCAGGTCCATACCGACGGCATGTGCCATATGGACGCCGGCATGACCCGCCAGGGTCTTGAGGAAATGGGTCTGGAAGGGATCGATCTCGCTTTTCTGGAGAATATCGGGAACCTTATCTGCCCGGCAGAATTCGCGACCGGCGCCAGCAGGAATGTCATGATCCTTTCCGTGCCGGAAGGGGACGACAAGCCGCTGAAATACCCGCTGATGTTCCAGACAAGCGACGTTCTGCTGATCACGAAGATGGACACGATCAGCTTCTTCAATTTTGATGTCGATAAATGCATTGAGCGTGCCCGCTATCTAAATCCGAAGATCGAGATCTATCCTGTATCTGCGAAGACCGGAGAGGGGATGGAAAAATGGGAAGACTGGCTCCGGAAAGAGATCAAAGCCTGGAAGGAATAGATCATGCATGAACTGAGTATCGTGACTCACGTCGCCAAAACGCTGGACGAGATCGCGGAGGAAAACAAGCTGACGAAGATCGGCTCGGTGACTCTGGAGATCGGAGAAGTATCCGGCATCATCACCGATTACTTCGTCGACTGCTGGAATTACTTCAAAGTAAAACATCCGCTTCTCAAGGAAGCGGAGCTGAAACTTGAAACGATCGACGCCATCACGTTCTGTGAAGACTGCAAGCAGGAGTATAAGACGATCGAGTACGGCAGAATCTGCCCGTACTGCCACAGCGAACATACCTATCTGCTGCAGGGCAATGAATGCAACATCAAAGAGATCGAAGCAGAAAACGAATAAAAAGGAGGAACCATCCGGTTCCTCCTTTCTTTTATTTCTTGTGATTGTTGAGCAGGATGCGTACACCGCGGGCCGCGATGTTCGGCAGGATCGCTTTGAGCTTGCCGTCTTCCGCCGTATACATGCGGGAAGCTTTCGGCATGTCTCTTGTCAGATGGATCGCGTCGAATTCACAGCGGGTCGTGCACAGACCGCAGCCGATACAACGGTTGACATCGACGTAGGAAGCACCGCACTTCAGACAGCGGTTCGCTTCTGCCCGTACTTGTTCTTCTGTCAGGGCAAGACGCAGATCTTCGTATGTATGAGCGGCATCACCCGGCTTGTAGCCCGGTACCTGACGCTGCGCGTTATCGTAGGATTCCAGAGCGATATCATCTCTGTCGAGTTCCTTGAACTGACGCAGATCACGTCCGATCGTTAAGCTCTGACCGTAATGGACGAAACGGTTGATGGAGACGAATCCCTCTCTGCCTTCGGCGATTGCGTCGATCGCGAATCTGGCACCTTTGAAGACATCACCACCGACAAAGATATCGGCTTCGCCTGTCTGGCAGGTGACCGGATCGGCAACAGCCGTACCGTTCGGACGAACTTCGACTTTCGTTCCCTTGAGCAGATCGCCCCAGACCGCAGCCTGGCCGATGGACATGAGAACATGGTCGCATTCGACGGTCTTGAGTTCGTTTTCGTCGTAGACCGGGTTGAATTTCTTGTTGGCGTCATAGACCTGGACACACTGTTTCATAACGATGCCCTTGATCTTGCCGTCTTCGACCAGGATCTCTTTCGGACCCCAGCAGTTCTTGATGGTAACGCCTTCGGCAGTCGCTTCGGCGATCTCGTCTTTGGCAGCCGGCATTTCATCCGGTCCTTCAAGACAGTACATCTCAACGTTCGTTGCGCCGGCGCGGAGAGCGGTTCTGGCGACATCGATCGCGACGTTGCCGCCGCCGATGACGACTGTCTTACCGTGCAGGATCGAATCGCTGCAGGTCTTGTTTGCTTCTCTTAAGAAGTCGACACCGCTGACTGCGTATTCCTCATTCGGGATACCGGCTTTTCTGCCTGTCTGCATACCGATGGCGACATAGAATGCTTTGTAGCCTTCCTTGCGGAGGTCTTCGATCGTGATGTCC
Organism: Erysipelotrichaceae bacterium; assembly: GCA_017431225.1. Classification (GTDB taxonomy): domain Bacteria; phylum Bacillota_I; class Bacilli_A; order Erysipelotrichales; family Erysipelotrichaceae; genus RGIG5669. Next base: position 22,941 of record JAFRLM010000022.1, read on the forward strand.
TTACCGACTTCCACACCGCAGCGGATATCAGCACCCATCATGCGGATGACTTCGATCTCAGCGTCAATGACATCTTTTTCAAGACGGAAGTTCGGGATACCGTAGCGCAGCATGCCGCCCGGTCTTTCTTCTTTTTCGAAGACAGTGACCGGATAGCCCTGTTTGCGCAGATAGTAAGCGGCGGAGAGACCTGCCGGACCGGCACCGATAACAGCGATCTTGTAGTCGTCCCACTGTTCGCCGACATCGTTGTAGCATTCCGGAACATAGCGTGTATCCGCGTTCAGCTCCTGCAGAGCGATGAACTTCTTGATCTCATCGATCGCGACCGGACGGTCGATCGTGCCTCTGGTGCAGCGCTCTTCACAGCGCTTGTTGCAGACCATACCGCAGACAGCCGGGAACGGGTTGTCCTGCTTGATGAGCTTCAGGGCATCGAGATATCTTCCTTCCGCCGCCATGCGGATGTAACCCTGGACTGCCAGGTGGGCAGGGCAGGCGGTCTTACACGGAGCGGTACCGGTATCGTAGACATTGAGCTTCGCGTCTTCACGAAAGTTCTTGTTCCATTTATCCGGTCCCCATTTCTGGGCATCCGGCAGTTCAGTCTTCGGATAAACGACGCTGCTGCCGTCTTTCAGGCAGAGCTTCTGGCCGAGCTTGGCAGCACCGACCGGACAGACTTCGACACACTTGCCGCAGGCGACACATTTTTCCTTATCGACATGGGCACGGTACGCGGAAGCGGACATGTTCGGGGTGTTGAAGAGCTGGGATGTACGGATCGCGTTGCAGGTGCCCGGTGAGCAGTTGCAGATACCGACGATCTTGTCTTCGCCGTCGAGGTTGGTGATCTGGTGAACGAAACCTTTCTTTTCGGAACGTTCCAGGATCTCCATGACTTCGTCGTAAGTGATGTAGTAAGCGTCCTTGTGGGTCTCAACAATGTATTCCGCCATGTCGCCGACCGCAAGACACATATAGCCTTCGATGTCACCGACACCTTCGCCGCGCATTGCCTGCTGTCTGCGGCAGGAACATACGTCGACACAGAATTTGTCGTACTTCTTCAGCCAGTGGGAGAGGTGTTCCACGCTGACCGACTTGCTTTCATGCTCGATCGCTTTTTCGACCGGGATGACATGCATGCCCAGTCCGCCTCCTCCCGGAGGAACGAAGCGGGCGACTTTGCCGACCGGCACACTGGACTGATAGTTGAAGAACGTAGCGACTTCCGGATGATCCTTCAGCAGCTTGGAATTCATCATCATGTACTCGCCGGAACCGACGACCCATTTCGGGATGAAATACTGACGGCGGTGTTCCGGATTCTCACGGTCAAATTCCATCAGACCGATCTCGCAGATCTCGAATGCCATCTTTTCGGCTTCTTCCGGGGTCATGTGGTTTCTTTCCGCCATCTGTTCCGGAAGCAGTTTTACGACTCTCTTCTTCTTGAATGACAGCATGAAACGGACCTGTTCCTTGGTGAGCAGGCGGTCCAGCAGCCAGAAGTCCGGAGAGTGCACATCAACATCCTTGGCGCTGTGGACCTGGATGTCGTCTGTGATCATGTTAGCTAGTTCCTTGACTAACTGTTCTTTTTCAGGATCTGTGCAGACATAGTCTTCATTGAAAAAATCCTGTTCATTGAACATGTAGTTCTTTAGATTCTCTGGGATCATAGTATCCTCCATATTTCTCCATTATCATTCTAATACAATACTTGAGATATTTTTAACAAAAAAGCTGATATCCGAGTAAATCAAGTATAATTATGCTTCCCGTATATCTTCCTGTTTCAACTGTGAATATCGGGAGTTTTAGATTAGAATATAGATACTGAGTTTTACAGTACGGTCCCCCTCTGTATAAGGGAGAGGGGACGAGGAGATACAGATACATGACGATTAAAGATATGGAGATCCTGCAGACAGCGCGCATCACCAAAGTCGGCGGTGACGGCGCTCTGCGGCAGCATTTCCTGGATATGGGTGTGATCCCCGGGGCAGAGGTCACAGTGATCAAATATGCCCCGCTGGGCGATCCGATCGAGCTGATGATCCACGGCTACGAACTGACGCTGCGTCTGGAGGATGCGGCCCGGATCGAAGTGGAGCCTTTGAGCGTGAGCACGCAGACAAAGGACCACCCGCAGAAAAAGACAAAGATCAGCCATCCCGGTCTCGGGGAAGGCGGTAAATACCACAGTAAAAGCGATGTCGAAGTCTATGCAAAAGACGCGCAGCTGCTTTTCGGTCTGGTCGGAAACCAGAATTCCGGCAAAACGACGCTTTTTAACCGGCTCACCGGTTCCAATCAACATGTAGGCAACTTCCCGGGCGTGACCGTCGACAGAAAAGACGGAAAGATCCAGGGACATCCGAATGTCATCGTGACCGATCTGCCCGGTATCTATTCGATGTCTCCCTACAGCAGTGAGGAGATCGTCTCCCGTAATTTCGTACTGGAGGAAAAACCGCAGGCGATCATCAATATCGTCGACGCCACCAATATCGAACGGAACCTGTATCTGACGATCCAGCTTCTGGAGATGGATATCCCGGTCGTCGTCGCTCTGAATATGATGGATGAGATGACAGCCAACGGCGGCAGCATAGATGTCAACCATATGGAGGCGCTGCTCGGGACGCCGGTCGTCGCGATCTCGGCTGCCAAGAACGAGGGCATCGAGGAACTGATCGACCACGCGATCCATATAGCGCGCTATCAGGAAAAACCGGTCCGTCAGGATTTCTGCAGCGAGGATGAGCACGGCGGTGCCGTTCACCGTTGTCTGCACGCGATCGCGCATCTGATCCAGGACCATGCGCAGCGTGTCGGTCTGCCTCTGCGCTTCGCGGCTACAAAGATCATCGAGGGCGATCCTCTGGTCGCCGAACAGCTGCAGCTGGATGAAAACGAAAAGAAAACGATCCGTCATATCATCCTGCAGATGGAGAACGAAAGGGGACTCGACAGCAGCGCGGCGATCGCCGATATGCGTTTCGCCTTCATTCAGAAAGTCTGCGAGCAGACGGTCATCAAGCCGGTGGAAAGCAGGGAACGCCTGCGCAGCGAAAAGATCGACCGCTTCCTGACCGGAAAATACACCGCGATCCCGGCTTTCATCGGGATCATGGGTCTTGTCTTTTTCTTGACATTCAATGTGATCGGCGCCTGGCTGCAGGGACTTCTTGAATCGCTGATCGCGTATCTGAGCGTGCTTGCGGATGCCGCACTGACGGCAGCCGGAGTCAATGAGGTGATCCACGGTCTGATCATCAACGGCATCTTTGCCGGTGTCGGCAGCGTCCTCAGTTTCCTGCCGATCATCGTTACCTTATTCTTCTTTTTATCGATCCTTGAAGACAGCGGCTATATCGCCCGTGTTGCCTTCTTTATGGATAAGCTTCTGCGCAAGATCGGTCTTTCCGGACGCAGTATCGTTCCGATGCTGGTGGGATTCGGCTGCACCGTCCCGGCAGTCATGGCGACCCGCACGCTTCCGAGTGAAAGAGACCGCCGTATGACGATTCTTCTGACACCATTCATGAGCTGCAGCGCCAAAGTGCCGATCTATACCTTCTTCATCGCCGCCTTCTTCCCGAAGAACGGCTGGCTGATCCTCGTCGGTCTTTATCTTTTGGGTATCATCACCGCGATCCTGATCGCGTATGTGTTCAAGGGAACGCTTTTCAAAGGAGAAGCCGCACCCTTTGTCATGGAGCTTCCGAACTACCGTATGCCTTCCGCGCAGAACGTCGTCCGTCTGCTCTGGGAAAAGGCGAAAGACTTCCTGCAGCGCGCTTTCTCGGTGATCATGATCGCGACGATCGTCATCTGGTTCCTGCAGAGTTTTGACCTGCGCTTCAACCTGATCAGCGATTCCCGCACCAGTATCCTTTCCGTCCTTTCGGGCTTCCTTGTACCGCTCATGCGTCCGATCGGCCTGGGTGATTGGCGTATCTGCACATCTCTGGTCAGCGGCTTCATGGCGAAGGAAAGCGTTGTCGCGACCATGCAGGTCCTCTTCGGTCAGAACATCACGAGCGTTCTGAGCACTTTATCCGCGGCGTCGCTGCTTGTCTTCACGCTGCTTTACACGCCGTGCGTGGCAGCTGTTGCTGCGGTACGCCGGGAAATGGGCAGAAAATGGGCCTGGGGCGTCGTGCTCTGGCAGTGCGTCGTTGCCTGGATCGTTACCTTCCTCGTCCGGCTGGTGCTGATCCTTCTGGGGGTGGGCGCATGAATATCTACGATATCCTGCTGACCCTGCTAATCTGCGCAGCAGTTGCCCTGGCAGCAAGACATATCCTTAACGAAAAGAAAGCCGGCAGGACTACCTGCGGCGGAAGCTGCAGCGGCTGTCCGCTTTCCTGTTCGGAAAGACGCGCTCCGGCTGCGGCAAAACGATGAAAAGACCACTGTTCCTGCTTATGGTTCTGCTGCTGTTGTTCTCGGCAGGCTGTTCCGCGAAGACAGAGCCTTCCTTTCAGACCATCACCGCCGGGGAAGCGGCGGAGATGATGGAGAAAGAAGAGGGCTATATCATTGTCGACGTCCGCACGTATGAGGAATACAACGAAGGTCATATCCCGGGAGCGGTCTGCATCCCCAACGAAACGATCGGGCAGGAGCTGCCGGAGGAACTTCCGGACAGGGAACAGGTCATCCTCGTCTACTGCCGCAGCGGCCGGCGCAGCCGACTGGCAGCGGAAAAACTGACAGCACTCGGCTATACACACATTTATGATTTCGGCGGCATACAGAACTGGGAAGGAGAGATAACGATGGAACCTTTTGAATATCCGCAGCAGCGTCCGCAGCTGATCATCGAAGCCAACGACATACAGATGAACGCGTCTCTTTACGGGAATTCCTCTGCTGAGGCGCTGATCGAAAAACTCGATAAAGAGGGACCGGTAACGCTTGAACTCCATGATTTCGGGAATTTTGAAAAAGTCGGCGACCTGCCCTGGGAACTGCCGCGGAATGATGAGGAGATCACCACCAAGCCCGCGGATCTGATCCTTTTTGAGGGAAATAAGATCTCGATCTATTATGATACGAATACCTGGAACTTCACCCCGCTGGGGAAGATCGTCGGTTATACCCGCCAGGAGCTCCTGGATATCCTGGGAGAAGGGGATGTGACCGTCACCCTCATGCTGGACTGGCTGGATTACTGATCATTAAACACATAAAAGTCTGTTTCCGACAGGCTTTTTTGCTGCCAGTTGGGACAGAGTTTTCCGCTCGTATTCTGATGCACAATACGATAGAATGTTAGCTAACGAGGTAAGTTTATGAAAACACTGTATATATCCTGCGATATGGGCGTAGCCGGCGACATGCTGAGTGCCGCTCTGTTTGAGCTGTTTGACGACAGGGAAGCGCTTCTGCGCGAGCTGAACGACCTGCAGATCCCACATGTCCGTTATGAGGCGGAGACCGTTTCGAAATGCGGTGTCAGCGGGACCCAGATGCATGTCTATGCCGATGATGAGGAAGAATCCGAAGAGATGCATGAACACCACCATCACCATCACGAGGAAGAACATCACCACCATCATGACGGTCACCATCACAGCCACAACGGAATGCATGGGATCGCGCATATCGTTAAGGATCATATCAGCGCAAGTGAAAAAGTCAAAAACGACGTCATGAACGTCTATCAGATCATTGCGGAAGCGGAAAGCCACGTTCATGGTGTGGAGGTCAGCGATATCCATTTCCACGAAGTCGGAACCGCCGACGCCATCGCGGATATCACCGCTGTCTGTTATATGCTGGAGAAACTGCAGGTCGAAGAGATCATCGCTTCCCCGATCCATGTCGGCCAGGGAACAGTCAAATGCGCTCACGGGATCCTGCCGGTGCCGGCTCCGGCGACCGCTCAGATCCTGAAAGGGGTACCGATCTATTCCAAGGAGAATATCGTCGGCGAATTATGCACACCGACCGGCGCGGCGCTCCTCAAATACTTCGTGAAGTCCTTTAAAGCGATGCCGCCGATGACGGTCGAGAAGATCGGTCAGGGCATGGGCAAGAAGGATTTTACCCAGATCAACTGCCTGCGTGTTTTCTTTGGCACTTCTCCGGATCTCGAAGACCAGGTCGTCGAGCTTTCCTGCAATGTCGACGATATGACTGGGGAGGAGATCGGTTACGCTCTCGGCAAACTGATGGAAAATGGCGCGCTCGATGCCTTTACCGTGCCGATCGGTATGAAAAAAGGACGTCCGGGGATCATGATCCACGCGGTCTGCCGTGAAAACAAAAAGCTGCAGATCCTGCAGACGTTATTCAGAAATACATCCACGATCGGTGTCCGCGAAACAGTCAAAAACCGCTATGTGCTGGACCGGGTCCTTGAGAAAAAGGATACGGAGTTCGGCGAAGTCCGCTATAAAAGAAGCTTTGGTTACGGTGCGGAAAGAATAAAATATGAATACGATGATCTTTCCGCGATCGCGGAAAAGACAGGTCTTTCACTCCGCGAGATCCTCTCCAGGATCGAAAAAGAATAAGAAGATCTGAACGAACGCAAGACCGCTGCCTCTCCCGGCAGCGGTTTTTATCATGTTTTTTGAAAGAAGATCTGTCTGCCATCAGCGTTCAAAGAGCTTGAGCAGTTTCAGTTTGTACTCGTTTTTCTTTCCGGAGTAGGGATGTTCCCTTAACGGCAGATTGAAGAATGTTGAACCCTGCAGGACGGTAGAGGGATGCGTGAATTCACGGAATCCCCATTCCCCGTGATAAGCGCCCATGCCGGAGTGGCCGGTGCCGTTGAAAGGCACGCCCTTGACCAATAGATGCATACAGACTTCATTGATGCAGCCGCCGCCGTACTGCTGCGTCTGCATCGTTCTGTTTGCCCAGGCCAGATCTTTCGTGAAGAGATAAAGCGCCAGCCCGTGTTCGCGTCTGGCGATCGTATCCAGAAGCTTATCGATCTCGCTGTCTTTGTAGGGAACGACCGGCAGCAGGGGAGAGAAGAGCTCGTGTTTGACGATCGGCTCATCGATCCCGACCGGGTAGATGACCGTTGTATCGTATTTGAGGGTCTCCGGATCACCTTCGCCGCCAAACAGGATGCGTTCACGGTATAGTTCTGCTTCCGCAGCGCAGCTTTCGTATGCTTTTTTCGCGATCAGACGCGGATATTCCGGATTGAGATGGGGATGTTCGCCGATCTGGCGGATGATCTCCGCCTTGAGCGCCGCGAGGAATTCCTCAGCGATCTCTTCGGCAACAGCGACCTGATTGATATTGATACAGATCTGTCCGGAATTGCAGATCTTGAAGAAAGCGATCTTGCGGGCCGTGTCTTTTATATCTGCGTCTTTGCGGACGATCGCCCAGTTGCCCGTCTCGCCTCCCAGCTCCAGCGCGACCGGAGTGAGATTCTTCGCCGCCATTTCCATGACGTGGACGGCGACATTCGGGGAGCCGGTATAGAAGATCTTATCGAAACGCTCTTCGAGACAGTGATCGGCAACATCATGTCCGCCGTCAATGACTGTTACATATTCCGGAGGGAAGGTATTCGCGATCATATCCTGCAGGACTTTTGTGCAGGCGGCGGACTTGGAGCTCATCTTCAGAACAGCGGTATTGCCGCCGGAAATGCTGGCGGCAAGCACGCCCATCGACAACAGTACCGGGAAATTGAAGGGGCTGATGATCAGGGTGACGCCGTAAGGCATCTTATAGACTTTGGTGATCGTGCTCGGGAAGCAGGTCAGTCCCGAGAAATGGATCTCCGGTCTTGCCCATCTTTTCAGACCGGCGATACACTCATTGACTTCCATGATGACGTCACCGATATCCAGGATATACGCTTCGGTCTCGCTTCTTCCGAGATCTTCAAAAAGCGCCTGCTGCAGCTGCGGGCTCCACTCGATCAATGCTTTTTTCAGCTTCTTCAGCTGCTCGATGCGCCAGGGCACATCGAGGGTCAGGTTGGTACGGAAAAACTCTCTCTGTTTTTCGACGGCAGAATGGACATCTTCTTTTGTCCAGCTCATAAATGCCACCTCCTTAAGATGTATTTATCTGAATGATGTAGTCGTTTCTTACGTTTTCATATTAGCACAATTTTCTTATACCGTTTGCGCGCAGAAAAAGAAGGCCCGCATAGTAATGCGAGCCTGAATGTCGAAAGATCAGCTGTTTTCCGGGCGGGAGAGCTTACTGCCGGGATCAGCTTTTTCCGGCGTTCCGAAGAGCCGGCTCAGCTCATCACGCCGTTTCCCCAGTTTCGCGTCGCGGTCTTTCAATCCGTCGGCGACCCCGGTCGAAAAGATCTTCGCGAGCTCGCCGAGTTCTACGCCATAACGTTCCGACAGTTCACTGAAAATGTCGATCGGGATCGTGATGCTGGTGTCTTCGTCATGCAGACCTGTGTAATGACCTAAGTCATATACCTCGGCAACGATCTCCGGGGCAGTGATATCCTCGCTCCAGCGCCGGCGCATGATCCGGCTGCGGGCGACCGCCAGACGGTTGTATACAGAGCGCAGGACCTGGGAGATCCCGAAACCAAGCAGAAACATCATCGGTGCCGTCAGCTCCGGCGGCATATAAGTCGCCAGCATGTAGATATCACGCCAGCCGCCGTGTTCCTCTCCCAGAAAGACGACATTGAGCAGATAGACCGCCGCGTACATGAAGAAAGGCATCATGCTGAAGAAGGATTCGTCCAGCGTGATCCGGACGTCGGTCTCCACGCTGAATAAAAGAAACAGGTTCATGATCGGACAGACGAGATGCAGCCAGAAATTCATTTCGCCGAACGCGAAATACAGGCCTCTGGTCGGCAGGATCAGAAAGACCGCAAAAACGAAGGTCAGAGTCGTGCAGATCGCGCCGCTGTATTGCAGAAGCTGGACCCAGTTGGGATAGGTAAAGCGCTTATTGCGCACGCCCTCCACCGCAAAAGGCATCGTGAGGGCAGCGGCCACGGCCGCCAAAAGATTGGAATTCACGGTAAAAAGATGAAATAACTGGCTTCCGCGTTCCGGTGTCAGGGCGCTCGGCTCCTCGACCAGACCTCCCGCGACAGCGTACATACAAAGGAAAAAGGTCAGCACACAGGCGGAAAGGGCGATCGTGCTGCGGGAACGGTAGAGTGAGATCAGATCGGCGTTTCCGGTGTGCCGGATACTGTCTTCCTCCTCTTCCTGTTTTGCCGGATTGTAGCGGCGCAGTGTCTTTCCCAGATACTGCGCGTCGAAAAAACCGAGAACGCAGTAAAAGACCGGTTCCATGACGATCAGTCCGAAAGCCATGGCGCTTCCGAAACCGAAAGAGAGGCTGAGCTTGATCTTCATGGGGATCATTAGAAGATAGATGACGGCATAACAGAAGACCAGCAGCTTTGCCTGGCTGATGAAAAGGAAGGTCGGCCTTGAGGACAGTTTTAAAAGCAGGGCGCAGATGTACAGGATCCCCGCGAGAATGCCGTAGCCTCCGTGCCAGCTCACGTCATAGAGCGCGTGATCGCCCAGTACGGGGACAAGGCAGTGCCAGGGTGTCTTACCGGCTTTTTTGAGGATCTTCCATTTTCCGGTTAGAGAAAAAACGCTGAAAGCAGCGCAGATCAAAAGCATCACCCAGTAATACAAGGTGTTCGGATCGTAGGTATGCAGGATGCGGTATAACAGCAGTCCGATCAGCATTTCTTTCATTCTATAGTATTCAGGGAATACCGAACAGAATCACAGAGTTACAGAATGGCTGTCTTTGTCATTTTTTTCATGAAAAGATCCGCCCGCAGGCGGATCATTACGACTTCAGATCTCGTGGGTACCGTCAGCTTCACTGTGATTGTACAGACGGTAGATCATCGAGGCGACATTGTGGGCGCTTTCTTTCTTGCCTTCCTCCTCCCATTTCAGGAACGAGTTCAGCAGGCCGCCGGCATAAGCGTAAAGCTCATACATATGAAGCTTTTTCTGCGGCAGGATATTCTTGACCATGTATTCGTTGACGGCGTCGATCATGACCTCATAAAGACCGTGTTTGTTGAGCGTCAGGAAATAGCGGGAGTAGCGGTCAAAATAATTCAGCGAGAATTCGATGTGTTCGAGCTTCATGTAGATGCCCGGATCGTTGATCTCACCGCCTTCGATCATATAGCCGTTGACGATGATGTTCAGATAATCACAGAGCGCGTCGTAAAGATTCTCATAATAACGGTAAAAGGACATTCTAGATACTTTGGCGTTGCGGACGACATCCGCCACCTTGATCTTTGAGAATTCCTTATGTTCAAGTTCGTCCAGAATGGCATCGCCGATCGCGATGCGGGTAGCCCTGGTGCGGCTGTTGGGATTTGTCTTGATCTTCATAAATGTTACATATACACCTTTATTGTAAAAACTGTTACAGTATTCGCTTCTTTGTACATTTTATCATGGTTCATTCCCGCATACAATTCACGTTAGTATCACGGAGGATTTTTTATGCGTATCGTTGCCGATTCGTCCTGCGATCTCTATGATCTTCAAGGTGTGGATTTCCGCACAGTTCCGCTTACGGTCTATACAGATGAACGCAGTTTCCTGGATGATCCGTCCTTAAATGTAACGGAAATGCTGGATTATCTTGCGAATTACAAAGGCAGATCCTATACCTCCTGCCCCTCGATCGATGCCTGGCAGACGGCTTTTGAAGGGGAGAAGGAGATCTTTGTGATGACCGTGACCAGTGCTCTGTCCGGTTCCTACAACAGTGCGCTGAGCGCCGCGGACATGTACCGTGAAAAAGTTCCGGAAGCGAAGATCTCGATCATCGATTCGCTGTCCACGGGCGGCGAGGAAGTCCTGCTTCTGCTGAAGCTCTCCGAGCTCATCCGTTCCGGAAAGGATTTCGAAACGATCGATCAGGAGATCCGTGCCTATCAGAAACACACAAGGCTCTTCTTTGCCTTTATCTCCCTGCATAATCTGACCCAGAACGGCCGTGTCAACAAGACGGTCGCCGCTGCTCTGAGCGTGCTCAGGATCAGCGTGACCGGAACAGCCAGTGAAGAAGGAAAGATCAGTGTCACCGGAAAAGCCAGAGGTGAGAAAAAGGTCAACGCAGTCCTGCTGAACGATATGAAAAAAGCCGGCTATGCCGGCGGCAGGGTGATCATCACCCATGTGGAACATGAGGAAGGCGCTGCACATTTAAAGGAAGCGGTCCTGCAGGAATACCCGCAGGCGGAGGTCCTGATCTATCCGACCCGCGGCTTATGCAGCTACTACATGGAGCGCAAGGGACTCGTGATCAGCTGCGAAACAGATTGACACTCCCACCACTAAAGTAGTGGGATTCTTGCTTCTACGACCACTGCGTCTCCGGCGAACCGGATCCGTCTTACACGATCTCCGCAAGCGTTGAGTTCCCGTGTGCCCCACGGTACTGTATTGTTTTACATCATCGACAATGCCTGGTTCAGGATATTGACTGCCGCGTTATGATCCCGGTCGTGATTTGTCCCGCATTCCGGACATATCCATTTCCTGACAGTCAGATCCCTGACATCCGGGTTTTTATATCCGCAGCAGGAACAGATCTGACTGGATGCATAAAAGCGGGGAACTTTTACGATCGTTGTTCCGTATTCCGCTGACTTATACTCCAACATACATACAAAACTGCTCCACGACATATCCGCGATCGGTCCTGACAAAAAACGGTTATGAAGCATTCCTTTCACATTCAGATCCTCAATGCCAATGACTTGGTTCTCGCTCACCAGCTTTGTGGATTCCTTGTGCAGAAAATCATTCCGGATATCCGCGATCTTCTCATGTATGCGCGCAAGCTTCTGCCGCTGTTTCTGTATGTTCCTGCATTCAGAGAGGGGGCGCTTATACACCGGCCTGCGGTTTTTGGTATATCTGCAGATATCGGCGTTGATCATCCGGGACAGCTTCCTTTGCTCGCGGATAAGTTTTTTCTCATACGCGCATAACGGCGCAGGACTCTTGATCGTATTCCCGTTGCTGTCGGTATAGAAAGAGCGGATCCCGACATCGATCCCGACTTCAGCACCGCTGCCAGGCATAGGACTTGCTTCCGTCTGGGCGCACAGGGAGACAAAATACTTCCCGGACGCCGAACGGGAAACGGTCGCGTTCAATATCTTTCCACAGACCTCTCTCGACTTTTTGATCCTGACAAGACCAAGCTTCGGGAGGTGGAGACGGTTCCCTTCGAAACGGATGGAGTTGTTCTGATTTCTGGTGCGGTAGGATTGAACAGAACTGTGCTTTTTATGGTACTTCGGGTAGCCGGAGCGCTTCCCGAAGAAGTTTTCATATGCCCTGTCGAGATCTTTGACGGATTCCTGAAGAGCCATACTGTCGCAGTCTTTCAGCCAGGGAGTTTCCGGGTCGCTGCGCATCAGGGTGATTTTACGCATGCACTCATACCTGGACACGTTCCTCTTTTCTGAGACATACAGATCTTTCCGGTATGTCAGACAGATGTTGTAGACATACCGGCAGCACCCGAAAAAGGAAGAAATCAGCTCTTCCTGCTTCTTGTTCGGATATATGCGGAAGCGATAACCTTTCTGAGTCAACAACTTACGACCTCGTTTTCTGGGTCTGAACATACCATCGGATCGTTTCGGAACTGACATTTCCGGCAGTCGAGACAAAGAAACTTCTCGTCCAGAGACTCGGCATCTTTGACAGCTGAGGGAATTCGCGGCGCAGGGTATGGGATGTTCCGCCCTTGATGTATTTCATAATATCAGACGGACTGTCAGATGGCAGACAGCTTAAAAACAGATGAACGTGGTCATGGTGACATTCCATTGCCAGAATCTCCAATAAATGCGTCCGGCAGATTCCTCTGACCAGTTCCTTAAAGCGGTCTTCGATCCCCGAAATATCAAAGATCTTTCGGCGATACCGCGGGCAAAACACAAAATGATAGTTAATGAGAGATACTGTTGTTGCCGTGCGGCGATACTGATCGTTCATGTGTATATTATACAACATTACATATTCATTTCGAAGAAGGAGAAGCAGAAAAAGAATAAAAGAATAAATGCCTTTCATCCCACCACTAAAGTAGTGGGCTTTTCCGGCACTACGGGGTGGTAAACAAAAATCCTTTCCGAGGAGAAGGGCGGAAAGGATTTTTTCATTTATAGGACGGAGGATCAGTATTCGAGATTGTGCTGATCTTCCAGAGAGAAGACGTGGGCATTGCTGCCGTCGAAACTGAGATGGATCTCTTCGCCCATGTGGTTTTCCTGGCTGTCGCTGCGGGGGACGATAACGATCGCGTCTTTGCCTTTGATCGTCATATGCAGGTGGCTGGAGGAACCCATCAGTTCGGTGACATCGATCTTGCCGGGAATACCGGTCTCAGCGATCTCCATATGTTCCGGACGGACACCGAGAGTTACCGGCTGTTCCTTGACGCCTTTCTCTTTTAGGCGTTTCTGCTTGCTGTCGGAGAGCTTCACGCTGACGTCTTCGGTCTCCACATAGTAGTCACCGTTATGGATCGCCAGTTTCGCGTCGAAGAAGTTCATCTGCGGAGTGCCGATGAAGCCGGCGACGAAGAGGTTAGCCGGATGATCGAAGACTTCCTGCGGAGTGCCGATCTGCATGATGAAACCGTCTTTCATAACGACGATACGGTCGCCCAGAGTCATCGCTTCGGTCTGGTCATGGGTGACGTAGATGAAGGTCGTATTGATACGCTGACGGAGCTTGATGATCTCAGCGCGCATCTGGTTACGCAGCTTCGCATCGAGGTTACTGAGCGGTTCGTCCATCAGCAGGACTTTCGGGTTACGGACGATCGCACGTCCGATCGCGACACGCTGTCTCTGACCGCCGGAAAGAGCTTTCGGCTTACGGTTGAGATACTGGGTGATATCGAGGATCTCGGCAGCTTCGCGGACCTTTTTATCGATCTCAGCTTTCGGGACGTTCTTGATCTTCAGGGAATAGGCCATGTTGTCGTAGACAGTCATGTGCGGATAAAGGGCGTAGGACTGGAAGACCATGGCGATATCGCGGTCTTTCGGCTCAACGGAGTTCATCAGGACACCGTCGATATAGAGCTCGCCGCCGGAGATCTCTTCAAGTCCCGCGACCATACGCAGCGTAGTGGATTTACCACAGCCGGAAGGTCCGACCAGAACGATGAATTCCTTATCCTTGATATTCAAGGAGAATTCCTGAACAGCTACGACGCCCTCATCTGTGATCTGCAGATGATGTGTGTGATGCGGTTTCTCCTCATCGTCTTTTTTCTTTTTGCCGAACAGACCTTTCTTTTCTTTCGGTTCACTGTTCGGATATACCTTCTTGATATTCTTTAAAATTACTTCTGCCATGATATTTATCCTTTCACACTACCTGAAGTGACGCCTTTAATGATGGATTTCGAGAGAATGATATAGATGACCATGACCGGCAGGATCGCCATCAGCATCAGCATGTAGACCTTGCCCATGTCGAACTTGGAGTAGTCCGCGCTTCGCAGAGTCGCGATCATGATCGGTACGGTCTTCTTGTCCGCCTTGTTTAACAGCAGGGAAGGCATGAAGTAGTTGTTCCAGGAACCGACGAAAGAGAAGATCATCTGGACCGCGATCGCCGGCTTCATGATCGGCAGAACGATCTGGTTGAAGATCTTGAATTCGTTGGAACCGTCGATCCGGGCAGCTTCGACCATTTCCAGCGGGAGCGTCGCTTCCAGATACTGCCGCATGTAGAAGTAGACGGCCGGAGCGGCGATCGAAGGAATGATCAGCATCCACAGCTTATTGGTCAGATTGTATTTGAAGGCCAGCTGGATGAAACCGACAGCGGATACCTGGGAAGGGATCATCATGATCGCCAGGATGAACAGATGGACGAACTTCTTGTATTTGAAGTCATAGACATAGGTCCCGTACGCGGTCATGGCGGAGAAATAGGTCGTCAGAATAGCGGAGCACATCGCGATGATGAAACTGTTCTTCATGCCGACCGGGATATTGATATCGCCGTCATGCCATGCGTTGTAGAGGTTCTTCAGGAAGTTCCCGCCCGGGATGATCGTAAAACCGGTCTTCAGTTGGGCATTGGAACGCGAGGAGTTGATGATCATCAGATAGAAGAAGAAGAGGCAGAGGAAGGAAAGGAAGATCAGGATGGCGTAAACGACGAGCCTGGAGATGAACAGCTTGATCTTTGCGCTCTGGTTAGCATCTTTTTTCATGGTTCTTCCTCCTACTTCTTATTAATGGTCTTAAAGACGAAGGTCGATAAGACAGCGGTGATCACAAACAGCAGCATGGATACGGCGCCGGCCATACCATAGTTCTTGGAAATGCCTAAGAAATTGTTCAGGTACATGATCAGTGTCGTTGAGGTGTTATCCGGGATGCCGTGGCCGTTCGTTAAGACTTGCGGAACATCGAACATCTGGATACCGCCGATCATGGAAGTGATGAAGACATAGATGAAGATCGGCATCAGCAGCGGCATCGTGATATTGAAGAAGACCTGCGTCGAAGTCGAACCGTCCAGACGGGCGGATTCGAACAGGCTCTCGTCAATGCCCTGGATACCTGCCATCAGCAGGATCGTGGTATTACCGAACCACATCAGGAAGTTCATCAGACCGATCAGAGACTGGACGTAGATACGCATGCCCAGGAAGTTGATCGGCTGCTGGGTGATCCCCGAGGAGACCAGCAGCTGGTTGACCGGGCCGACCTGGGAGAACAGAGCGAAGAACAGCATCGCGAAGGCCGAGGCCATGATCAGGTTCGGCATATAGATGACTGTCTTGAAGAACTGCTGTCCTTTGATGTTGAGGCGCGTGCTCGTGAAGAAGAGCGCCAGCAGCATCGCGATCGTGAACTGGGGCAGGGCACCGATGACCCACAGCCAGATGGTGTTGCCGAGGAATTTGAAGATCGGCACATAACCGGCGGAGTTTGCGGTGAAGAGAGCTTTGTAGTTCGCCAGTCCGACAAAATTCGGTCCTACGACCGTCAGGCCGTCACGATAGTATTCAAAGAAACTGTTGTAGACGGTCAAAAGCTGCGGATACAGGGTAAAGATCGCATAGACGATGAAAAACGGGAGAATGAAGATATAGCCCCATTTTGCATAGGATATGGATCTTGTCTTCGGCGAAGAGGTACCTTTTTCCATAGTGCATTTTCCCTTTCTTTTTTTAAATAAGTTCCAAAAGCGTGTTTTGAAATTTATTTAAAAAACTGTGGCAGGGGAGTCCTGCCACAGTTGTCTGATCAGAAACTACTCGACAGTTATGCTCGGGTAAGTTGTACGGATATAGTCTTTGAAGTTGTTGATCGCGTCTTCTCTTGTAGCGACCTGGCCATCGAGGTATTCAGTGAAGTAAGTCTGGAGACCTTCGTTGCAGAGCTGGTCGTAAGAAGTAACGTTCTGGAACTTGATGTTCTTTGCGAGTTCAGCAAAGACTTCGTTCGGGTTCTGTCCGCCTAAGAATTCGGAACCGAAGTTCGGATCTGTAGCGTACTTGTTGTTGACCTTCTGGTTGTTGGAGAACTGAGCTTCGTTAACGACAAGAGCATCACATACTTTTTCATCGTTGATGAATGTGTTCATGATCTCAGCGACCATTGTCGGGTTATCGGTACCTGTAGCTGCGAGCATCCAAGTTCCGCCCCAGAACCAAGCCTGCGGGCCCTGGCAGATCGCCCAGTCACCGGAGCAACCCTTTTCAGGATCCTGTGCGTTTGTCATAGAGAAGTTGAAGTACCAAGCCGGTCCGAAGAAGCAGAGGGACTTGCCGCTTGCGAACATTTCGGATGTAGCTTCATCACCCCAGATGTTGGAAGTGTAAGCTGTGTAGCCGTTCTTGACGTATTCTTCAGACTGATCCATCCATTTTTCGATGTTGGCATCGATGTTCAGTTTGCCGTCAACGACCCACGGGCTGGTAGCGTTGTTGGAGTATACACGGTAAGTAGCGTTTGTTGTCGGGATCATGTAGTAGCCTTTTGCCTTTGCAGCGGCAGCGACTTCGTTGAATTTATCCCAGTCAGACATAGCAGCCTGAACTTCTGCCGGATCATCTGTGCCCAGAACGTCCTTAGCGATGGAACGTCTGTAGATAACAGCAGCCGGGCAGCACTGGAAGGAAACGCCCTTGACAACACCGTTAGCGTCGGAAGCAGCTTCAACAGTGTACGGATATGTGTTGGAGAAATCGGTTACGCCGATCGTCTTGACATCCATTGTTGCGTCGGAGTTTGTGTACTTGAGGATGTAGTCAGCTTCTGCGAGGAAGAGGTCGACTTTTTCATCATCCGCAGCATTTGCCTGGTTCAGCAGTGCAGCGTCCAGAGCATCCTGGTAAGCGCCGCCGTCGGACGGATAAGTCGTACGCTTGATGGTGACATCACCCTTCTTCAGTGTGTACTCATCAACGACTTCGTCAGCATAGTACTTTCCTAAGAAATCCCAGAATTCGGTGTTCCAAGTCCAGACGTTCAGGACTTTACCTTCTGCGACTTCTGCGGACGGTTCTTCGGTCGGGGTTGTCGGCTCGGCCGGTTTGGATGTGCAGGCTGCCAGGGAGATAACCATGAGCAGTGCGATCATCGCTGTAAATAGCTTTTTCATTTTGTTTCCTCCTGTATTGCTATTTTATTTGTTTGCCTTGCAAACGTTTAACCGTTTCCGGTTAAAACCTAGATCTGTGCGACGGTATTGCCGGGGAAGAGTGATCCGCTGACGATCGAGCAGTCATTGCTGAGGCTGTTGCCTTCGATCGCATCGAGCAGCTTCCGGCAGGCGATCTTTCCGAGGGACTCCGTATCCTGTGCGTAGGTGGTCAGTCCGTAGATCTTAGCCGTCTGGATTCCATCGTAGCCGATGACGGAAATGTCATTGGGGATGGAGAGGCCTGCTTCGAAGATCGCCTTGCGGCCTCCGAAGTAGGAGTAGTCATCCGGGAAGATGATGCAGGTCGGCGGTTCGCTGAGCTGCAACAGTTTTTTGGTGGCCGCTTCCGCGATATCGATATCGTGGTACTGACCGGCCAGGACATATTCCTCCCGGATCGGGATATTGGCGGAATGAAGGGAATCGTAATAACCCATCAGACGCTTCTTTGTGACTTCGGTGTCATCACCGTAGATATAGGCGATGCGGCGGTGACCGCGGGAGATCGCGTAATTCGTCAGCTCCTGAAGTCCCTTTGTGTTATCGGAGATGACCGACGGACACTCGGGGTAGGTGTAGTCGACGGTAACGATCGGGATGCCGGATCCGGCTAGCTCCCGGATCTGGGGATCCGCGAAGTCTGCGCAGATGACTGCGACGCCATCGAAGTTGCGGTAGATGCAGTGCTTCAGATAAGAGGAATCCTTGCCGCCGACTGTCCGGTTGATGAAGGTAATGTCATATCCGTTGTCTTCGGCACTGGATTTGAAGCTTTCGAGGATCTTGGAGAAGTATTCGTGCGCCAGTCCTGCTTCTTTCTGATCGATGAAGAGGACGCCGATATTATAGGTTCGTTTTGTTTTGAGAGCCCGGGCGGAAGCATTCGACAAATAGCCCATTTCTTCCGCGATCCTGCGGATCTTTTCTCTCGTGCTTTTGCCGATGTCGTCTTTGCCGTTCAGAGCTTTGGATACAGTAGCTACCGAAACGTCGCATCGTTCTGCAATGTCTTTCAGCGATACCATATTTTTTCCTTTGTACTTACTTACTTAAACGTTTTCGCAACTTCAGTATAACACATTTTTTCGAAATGCAAATACTTTTTTTAGAAAACGCTTACAATTCAAATAATTTTTATCAATTCATCAAGTTTGTCTTGTTTTCGGCAGAGAAATCACGTATTCTTATCTTGAATTAAGGATAAAAATGTCCGAAAACGTTTAAGATTAATTAAAAAAACAGGAGATTGGTATGAAATACGGTTATTTCAATGATCAGGACAGGGAATATATCATTACGGATTACCGGACACCGCTTCCGTGGATCAACTATCTGGGAAGTGACAGCTTTTTCACGCTTTTGTCCAATACGGCCGGCGGCTACTGCTTTTATAAGGATGCCAGACTGCGCCGTATCACCCGTTACCGCTACAACAATCTGCCGCTCGATCAGGATGGCTTCCATCTTTATATAAAGGATGGGGAGACAGTCTGGAACCCGGGCTGGCAGCCGACCCGTACGGAACTCGACAGCTACCGCTGCCGTCACGGTCTCGGCTATACCGTCATTGAGTCTTCCAAAAACGGTCTGCAGGCCAGACAGGAGCTCTTCGTTCCGAAGAAGGACAATATCCTGCTGCAGCGTCTGACACTGACGAACGCTTCCGCAGAGGCAAAGACCGTCGATCTCTTCAGTTTCGTTGAATTCTGTCTCTGGGACGCGATGGATGATTCCACGAACTTCCAGCGCAACTATTCGACCGGGGAAGTTGAGGTCGAGGATGGCGCGATCTATCACAAGACCGAATACCGTGAGCGCCGTGATCATTACGCGGTGTTCTATACCAATAAGAAGATCAGCGGGTTCGATACCCAGAGAGAAGCCTTTATGGGCACATACGGCTCGCCGGCGGAACCGCAGGCGGTGCTGAAGGGAAAATGTTCGGACTCGATCGCCCACGGCTGGCAGCCGGTCGGCGCCCATCATTTCCATATCGAACTGCAGCCGCAGGAAAACTACGATGTGATCTTCGGACTGGCCTATGTGGAAGTGCCGGTCGCGGAGAAATTCACCTCCTTGAACGTCATCAACAAATCCTATGCAAAAGAGCTGATCGCAAAATATTCCCGAAACGATCAGTTCGATCAGGCATTGAATGAGCTCCGTGCGTTCTGGAACACACTCCTTTCCGGGTTCCAGATCCGCACGGGGAGCGAAAAACTCGACCGTATGGTCAATATCTGGAATGCCTACCAGTGTATGGTCACCTTCAATATGTCGCGTTCCGCATCCTACTATGAATCCGGTATCGGCCGCGGCATGGGCTTCCGCGATTCCTGTCAGGATCTTCTGGGCTTTGTCCATATGATCCCGGAAAAGGCCAGAGAGAGGATCCTGGATATCGCCGCGACCCAGAAGGAAGACGGCGGTGCCTATCACCAGTACCAGCCTCTGACCAAGAAGGGCAACTCCGATATCGGCGGCGGTTTCAATGACGACCCGCTCTGGCTGATCGCCTGTACGGACGCCTATATCCGGGAGACCGGCGACTGGTCGATCTTAGAGGAAGAAGTCCAGTTCGATAACCGCGAGGGAAGCGAAAAGCCGCTGCTCGAACATCTGCGCCGCAGTTTCCGCTATACCCTGAACAATCTTGGTCCGCACGCATTGCCACTGATCGGAAGAGCGGACTGGAATGACTGTCTGAATCTGAACTGTTTCTCCGAACACCCGGGTGAATCCTTCCAGATCACCGGACCTTCCGAAGGCCCGGTCGCAGAATCGGTCTTCATCGCCGGCATGTTCGTCAAATACGGTGCTGAATACGCTTCGATCCTGGAAAAGCTCGGTCTGAACGAAGAAGCCGCGCAGGCGCGTGAAGCGATCGAGGATATGAAAAAAGCCGTGCTGAAAGACGGCTGGGACGGAGAATGGTTCCTGCGTGCCTATGACGCCAACGGCGAGAAAGTCGGCTCGCACGAAAACGAGGAAGGACAGATCTACATCGAACCGCAGGGCATGTGTGTCATGGCCGGCATCGGTGTCGAAAGCGGTGAAGCAGAAAAAGCACTGGCTTCAGTCGCGCAGCGTCTGGAGACGAAATACGGCATCGTCCTTCTGAACCCCGCATATCAGACCTATCATCTGAACCTCGGCGAGATCTCCTCCTATCCTCCGGGATACAAGGAGAATGCCGGTATCTTCTGTCACAATAACCCCTGGATCATCTTCGCCGAAACAGTCGTCGGCCATGGCAGCCGTGCGTACGAGCTCTATAAAAAGACCTGTCCGGCGTTCTTAGAAGAGATCTCGGAGATCCACCGCACCGAACCCTATGTCTACTGTCAGATGGTCGCCGGCAAAGACGCGCCGACCTTCGGCGAAGGCAAGAACTCCTGGCTGACCGGAACGGCTGCCTGGACCTTCACCGTCGTGACGGAGGGAATGCTCGGTCTGCATCCGGACTATGACGGACTCACCATTGACCCCTGTATCCCGAAAGATTCGGAAGGCTTCCACGCCGACCGTCGCTTCCGCGGAACGATGCTGCATATCGACGTACGCAATCCGGAGCACATCGAAAAAGGTGTCCGTGAGCTCCGTGTTAACGGAAACGCGATCGCCGGAAACAAAGTCAGAGTCAACGGCGAGAGCGAACTGAATGTCGAAGTCATACTGGGGAAAAAGACGAGCTGATCGTCTTTTTCCGCTTTTAAGGAGTAATACTTATGTTTTTTCAACACGAAACCGCCAGAAACACTGACCGTAAGCCTCTTTCCGAAGCGCAGGCTCGGTTCGCGGGAAAAATGAGCGGAGGCAGCGATGCTGTTTATCTTGACGGCTTACGCCAGCGGCTCTTCGCCGTCAGCGGACTGCCGTATGACGCGCCGGCTGCGGAATATCTTTCAGGGCTCAATGAACTACAGGAGCTTTTGAAGGGAGAAGATTCCCTGCTTCTGAAAAAAGAAGGGGAACATTTCCGTCTTTACAATGCTTCCGCTGAACTTTCGCTGACGGAAGAGCAGCAGGAAATGATGGAAGCAGCGCTGAAGAGAGTCCTGAAAGCGCCGGGTGAGCTGAACGAGAAAGGGGAGTGGATGATCGATCTGCAGACCATGCCGGTGGGCACCCATTATCCGGTCAATCTTCTGCTGGGCAACCGCGAAGAATTTGACGATCCGCTGCAGACGACCCCGAAAAGCGTTCTGGACGCGCTGGGACACGGTTCTTTCCGGGCGGCACAGGAAAAGCAGGTCCTGGCGACCCGCTATGTGCTCTCGCCGGAAGAGAACGGCGAGCCTTATAACCGCCAGTTCTATCTGACTGAAAACGGAAAACAGATCTTCTATTCGGGAGACCCCTTTACCAATGTCGCCGAGGCGAAAACCACGCACGGTGTCAACTATACAAAGATCCTTTACCGCACCGAATGCGGTCTGCAGATCGAACGGCAGATCTTTCTTCTGCCGCAGCAGAAAGGCATGCCTTCCGCCGTTGAGGCGCAGCGCATCCTGATCAGCAACCTTACGGACACACCGCGTGATCTCCGGATCGTCCTGACCGGAATGTTCGGCATCTCCGATCCGGCAACGATCAGCGGGGACATCGTCTATGCCAATGTCGTCGTTGAAAGCGAGCTGTGCAGCTATGAAGGCAGACCGGTCGCGCTGAGCGCGCATCATAAGCCGAAAGACTGCCAGGTCGAAAAGCGTTTCGCGATGCTGCTGACAGACGGTGAGGGGATGGAGGAATATACGAGCAGTCTCTCTTCCTTTTTGGGAAAGGGGACGATCGAACATCCTGAAGGCGTTGCCCGTCTCAATAACGCGTTCTCCCGCCGCGGCGCCGCCTTTTTCGCGATGGCAAGATCTCTTTCCCTGAAACCGGAAGAGACGAAGATCGTCGACAGTTTTGCCGGCATGAGCGCCGGTGATCACGATATCAATGTGGAGTTCGACCTTGAGCTCTGGGCTCTCTATCGTTATTACCGCGACAGCGCGAATCTTACGAAGACTTTCGCGAAGATCAGGGAAGACGCCGTATCCTACCGCTCCTACCTGCAGCTGCAGACAGGGGAGAAGGATCTCGATGCCTATGTTTCCAATAACCTGCCTTTCCAGGTCTTATACCAGACCTATGTATCCCGTTCCTTTGCCTGGACCCAGAAATCCTACCGTGAGACCGGCTTCCGTGAGATCCAGGATATCTACGCATCGATGTATTATCTCCATGCCCAGGGCAAGGACGCGCTGATCAAACGGCTGATGCAGAGCTGGATCGAGAACGTCTTCGGAATGGGGTATGCCTATCATAATTTCACGACCCGCGGCAAGGAGCCGGGCATGTGCTCGGATGACGCGCTGTGGCTCGTGCAGGCAGTCTACCGCTATGTGAAGCTGAGCGGAGACCGCAGCATCCTGCATCAGCGTTTCGCGGTCGCCGGTTCGCAGCAAAGCCGTCCATTGATCGAGACTCTGAAAGCGATCGTCTCCTATTCCGGCTGCATCTCTGTCGGGAAACACGGTCTGCCGCTGCTCGACAGGGCAGACTGGAACGATACCCTGCGTCTTGATAAGGATGTGCTTGATGGCCCGGAAAAAGAAGAGCTGTATATGCATCAGCTGCAGAAGACCGGACACGGTTTCGGTGCCGCATTCGAGAATACCCAGAGCGAGAGCGTAATGAACGCCTTCCTGCTGGTGATCGCCGCCGATGAACTTAAAGAGCTCGCTTCCCTGAGCGGAGAGCCGGAGATCGAGGAATTCGCAGGAAAGGCCGCTTTAAAAATGCGGGAAAACACCCGTCAAAATGCCTTTATAGAGGGGTATTACGCCCGCTGTCTGCTGAATGATGAACGAAAATACAAGTATCTCGGTTCCGGCAAGGACGGCCTTTCCGCCGATCCGGAGATCGACGGCAGCTACTATCTCAACTCCTTCAGCTGGAGCCTGTTATCCGATACAGCGACTCCCGAACAAATAAGATCGATGCTCGATATCGTAAACAGATATCTCAAGACCGATGCCGGACTGAAGCTTTGCACACTGGTCAATTATGACCTTCTGGGCGTCACGACCGGCACTTCCTTCTACTTCCCCGGCGACCGTGAGAACGGCGGAGTTTTCAAGCACGCGGCGATGATGGCAAGCGTTGCCTGTCTGCAGAAAGCGAAAACGCTCGAGGATAAGAAACTTGCACAGGAGCTGAAGGATCTTGCCTTCTTCATGATCCGCAAGACTCTTCCTTACAAGACATTGGAAGACCCTTTCCGGCTGAAGGGCAATCCCCGTTTCTGCACGCAGTACAACAATTCCGAGACCGGTGAGAACATCGGACCGATCCTTTCCGGGACGGCTTCCTGGCTCACCCTGGCGCTTTATGAAGTCTGCGGTATCCGCTACAGCGAAAAGGCGATCGAATTCGATCCGGTCTGTGACCGTCCGTATTTTGCCTATACACTGGATCCGGGAGACGCAGAGATCTTCGTGGAGATCGATGCTTCCGAAAACTTCCGTATGGGTCCCGACAGTCTTGTTCTGCTGGATGGTGAGAAAGTTGAAAGGGCGCGCGTCGTTCCTGACGGAAAGAAACATCATATAAAGATCAAATTATAAAATGGCCGCAAAGGCCATTTTTCAGATCCCGCCGGTGTAACGGAGATAGAGAAAGACTGCCAGTGCTGTTTCGACGATGAGAATCAGCGGCAGCAGGATCCGGAACAGGGGCTTGCGGGTCTTGTGGTGAAAGAAGCGGCTGCCCAGGAGCGCGCCGAAGATCCCGGTCACGGCGCTGAGCAGAAGGACCTTCTCACTGATCCGCCAGCGGTCGTTGCGGGCGCTGTATTTGTCAAAACCGTACAGCAGGAAGCTGAACAGGTTCAATAGAAAGAGAAGCGGTGGGAGCGTTTTTAACATGTTTTTATTATACCCGGCGCGACCCATGGAAGGATATGGGTTATACTATTGATGATTACCGCTGTCAAGTTTCTGTCTTTATGGCAGAGACCGGGGGCGGTCAAAGGGGGAAGAAGGACAGGAATGATCAAGAAGATATTGCTTTTTCTGACAATTCTGTGTCTGGGTCTGAGCGCCTATCTGTTTACGAGAACAGCGGCGGTCGTAAAGGAAACAGACGCGCTCCGGGAAGAAGCGAACGCGCTTCAGGTACGCTATCAGGAGAACGGAAAACAGCTGCAGGATCTGCAGCAGCAGTTGACAGATATTGAAACGGCGAATGCCGGAGCCCTCAGGGAGTACAGGATATGGGAACACGAAATCGAGAAGATCGAACCGTATTTGCGCTGACCTGCGTCGCTGCGCTGCTGGGGATCGCCGCACTCTTATTCATCTACCGCTCCTATGACCGCGCATTGAAGGAACAGGAACAGCTGCGCAGCTGGATCAGTGATACGAATGAAACACTGAGCGTTCAGGAAACAGAGATCGCTTCTTTAGAGGAGGAGATCGCTTCCTATTCCGATATCGCCGAAAAGAACCGCAAGGAGAGGGAGCTCTTCTTCGCGAAAGCCAAGGAGCTCGAAACGAAGGTCATGAACGGCGAGAGCGATGTCAAGATCTGCTATTTTACCTTTGATGACGGACCGTACTGGGACACCACCCACATCTTCCTCGATATCCTTGATGAATACGACATCAAGGCGACCTTCTTCTATCTTCTGAAAGAGGATCACGATGATATCTATCAGAGGGTCATCGACAGCGGCCATACGCTGGCGAACCACTCGGCAAGCCATAATCTGCGCGGCAACGCGATCTACGCCTCGGTCGATACCTTTATCGGCGAAGTGGAGGAGAACCGGCAGTACATTCAGGACAAGTTCGGTTACACGACCAACATCCTGCGTTTCCCGGGCGGTTCCCCGCAGGCAGGGAGCCTGAAATATCCGATCATCGACCGTCTGCGCGAGATCGGCTACGGC
This sequence comes from Erysipelotrichaceae bacterium, assembly GCA_017431225.1. Lineage (GTDB taxonomy): Bacteria > Bacillota_I > Bacilli_A > Erysipelotrichales > Erysipelotrichaceae > RGIG5669. The sequence goes on from JAFRLM010000022.1 coordinate 48,558, forward strand.
TATGTGGACTGGGATACGACGACCGGCGACGGCAAGAACTCGGGGACCGTTGAGGAATACATCCACGGTGTGCTCGACAACAGCGCCGGCTATGACGTGATGGTTGTGCTGATGCATGACTATTCGGTCAATACCTACAAGGCTCTGCCGACGATCATCGACGGTCTGAAAGAGCAGGGCTTCATCTTCCTGCCGCTGTTTTACGACAGCGCCAAGATCCTGAAATAAGACAAAACGGGCAGCGCCCGTTTTTGTTTTGAAAAAGCGGCTCTGTCATGATAAGATTTGTATGCTTGCTGAAAGCACCTTTTTATAAATGCGTGCGTTTCGGCTGTGTGAAAGACAGTAAGAGGTATTCCTATGAAGAAAATCGATGAGATCCTGGTAGAAAAGATCGCTGAGACCGTTCAGCAGAAATATGACATCACGCCCGAAGCGGGACAGATCATGGTCGAGATCCCTAAAGACAACAGCAACGGGGATTATTCCACCAATATCGCCATGCGTCTGACCAAGATCCTGCGCAGACGTCCGCAGGAGATCGCCGCGGAGATCGTGGAAACACTGAAGGAGAAGCTTCCGGAAGCCGAATCCATCGAGATCGCCGGTCCCGGCTTCATCAACTTCTGGATGAAGAAGGACGCGCTTGCCAATGTCATCAACACCGTTATTGATCTGGGTGACGACTACGGCAAATGCGACGCCGGCCACGGCATCAAACTGCTTGAAGAATACGTCAGCGCCAACCCGACCGGACCGCTGCACTGCGGCCATGCCCGCGGTGCTGTCTGGGGTGACAGCTGTGTCCGTCTTATGAAAGCAGCCGGTTACCAGCCGACCAGAGAATACTACATCAACGATGCCGGCGCGCAGATCCACAACCTTGGTCTTTCGATCTACGCCCGTTATAAGGAACTCTTCGGACTGCCGTTCACGCTCCCGGAGGACGGCTATCACGGTGCCGATATCATCGAGACTGCCAAAGCGATCAAGGCAAGCGACGGTGATAAATGGCTGCACCTTCCGGAAGAGGAAGCTGTTGAAGGCCTGGCAAAGCTCGGCCGCGACAACAAGCTTGAAATCATCAAGCAGGACCTGGAGTACTACGGCTGTGCTTTTGACTCCTGGATCTCGGAAAAATGGATCACCGAACAGGGCATGGTCGAGCAGGTCGTCGAAGAGATGCGCAGCAAGGGTCTGCTCTATGAGAAGGACGGCGCGATCTGGTTCGCCGCTTCCAAATACGGCGATGAGAAGGACAGAGTCTTAAAGAAGTCCGACGGTCATTACACCTATATGACACCGGATATCGCCAACCACAAATACAAGTACGACCGCGGCTATGACGTCTTAGTCAATATCTGGGGTGCTGACCACCACGGTTATGTGCCGCGTATGAAAGCTGCGATGAAGGCGCTGGGCTATAACGCCGACAATCTTTATGTCGATCTCTGCCAGATGGTCCGTATGATCGAAAACGGCGAAGAGGTCAAGATGTCCAAGCGTACCGGCAACGCCATCACATTGCGTGAGCTGATCGATGATATCGGTCTCGACGCGGCTAGATACTTCTTCCTTTCCAAAGCGCTGGACAGCCATCTCGATCTCGATCTGAACCTGGCCAGAAGCCAGACCAACGAGAACCCGGTCTACTATGTCCAGTATGCCTATGCCCGTATCTGCAGCGTTCTGCGCCAGGTCGGCAAAGCACCGGAAAAGCTTCCTTCCTACCAGCATCTGACAACGGTCAAGGAGACTGATCTCTTAAAGCACATCAACTCCTTACCGGATGTGATCGCGGATGCCGCGGAGACCAGAAGCCCGAACAAGATCTGCAACTACGTCCAGAAGCTGGCAGCTTACTTCCATTCCTTCTACGGCGCCTGCAAGATCAACGATCCCCAGAACCCGGAAGTTTCCGCCGAGAGACTGGCTCTGGTCGAGGCGACCAGGATCACTCTGAAGAACGCACTCTGGCTGCTGGGTGTCAACGCTCCGGAAAGAATGCAGAAAGAAGAAGACTGAGTTTCCTGAAATATCACAAAGAGACCTGCGGGTCTCTTTTTCTTTGCTGCAGACCGCGTTCGCAGAAGAAAAGAAGAAGAGCTTTCGTTATAATAGAAAGGGAAAACCGGGAGGTAAAGTATATGAAAGCAGTGATCACGACCGTAGGCAAGGACCGTATCGGCATCCTGGCGATGATGGCCAATGCCTGCGCGGATAATCAGGTCAATGTGCTGGACGTCTCACAGACGATTTTGGACGGAATATTTACGATGACGATGGTCGTCGATACCGAGGCCCTGTCCGTGCCGCTCTCTGATTTCGCGGCCTATCTGCAGGAGCTGGGCGATAAGAACGGTCTTGTCATCCGGCTGATGAATAAAGAGATCTTTGACTCGATGCACAGGGTGTAGCCATGAACGAAGTTCGTACAAGTGAGATCCTGGAAACGATCGAGATGATCGATAAGGAATGCCTGGACATCCGCACGATCACGATGGGCATTTCGCTTTTGGACTGCGCAGACAGTGACATTCACCGTTCCTGCGAGAAGATCGAAAAAAAGATCCTGCGTCTGGCGAAGGATCTGGTAAAAACGGGAGAGGAGATCTCCCTGACGTACGGTATCCCGGTCGTCAACAAGCGGATCTCCGTTACTCCGATCGCTTTATTATGCGCGGTCTCCGGGGGCGACCCCGTGGAATACGCGCTGACGCTTGAAAAATGCGCACGTGAGCTCAATATCGATTTTATCGGCGGTTATTCAGCGCTGGTGCAGAAGGGTTTCTCGGCCGGTGACAGAGAACTGATCGAATCGATCCCGCGGGCTCTGGCCGCGACTGAACACATCTGCGCCTCCGTCAATGTCGGCTCGACCAAAGCCGGTATCAATATGGACGCGGTGAAAATGATGGGCAGGATCGTCCGTGAATGCGCGGAGCTGACCGCAGAGCGCGACTCCTTAGGCGCTGCCAAGCTGGTCGTTCTCTGCAACGCTCCGGAAGACAATCCTTTCATGGCCGGTGCCTTCCATGGCGTCGGTGAACCGGACGCGGAGATCCATGTCGGTGTTTCCGGGCCCGGTGTCGTAAGAGCAGTCCTGGCCAAAGCGGACAAGACGCTTCCTCTGAATGAGATCGCGGAGCTCGTCAAGCGCACGGCTTTCAAGATCACCCGCATGGGACAGCTGGTCGGCTCGGTCGCCTCGCAGAAACTCGGTGTCCCGGCCGGCATCGTTGACCTTTCTTTAGCGCCGACGCCGGCGGAAGGCGACTCGGTCGCGGAGATCCTGGAGGAAATGGGACTTGAATCCTGCGGCGCCTACGGAACAACGGCCTGTCTCGCGCTGTTGAATGACGCGGTGAAAAAAGGCGGTGTCATGGCAGCCCAGGCTGTCGGCGGACTTTCCGGATCCTTTATCCCGGTCTCGGAAGATGCCGGTATGATCCGCGCTGTAAAACGGGGAACGCTCAATCTGGAAAAACTGGAAGCGATGACCGCTGTCTGTTCCGTCGGTCTTGATATGGTGATCGTGCCCGGGGATACCCCGGCTGAGATCCTGTCCGGCGTGATCGCCGATGAGGCAGCGATCGGCATGGTGAATCTCAAGACGACCGCTGTCCGTATCATTCCCACGATCGGCAAAACGGAAGGCGAACACGTGAATTTCGGCGGACTTCTGGGAGAAGGGGATGTCATGCATATCAACCGCACCGGCAACGCGGTGCTGATTGGCCGCGGCGGCCGCATCCCATCACCGATGCAGGCGCTGAAGAACTAAACGGTATATAAAAACGTTCCTGTGCATGTATAATGAAGCTAAGAGATAAGGAGTAACAAAAATGGAAAAATTATTCGCGGTCCTGGCCGCACTGCTTCTCGTGCTGACAGCCGCCGGCTGCAGCCAGAAAGAAAAAACCAAGACCTTTACTTTCGAAAATCTGTCCATCACCGTTCCGGAAAGCTACAAGATGGAAGAGACATCCTATGACGGATTCGATTACTGTCTGGAAGGCGAAAAGCTCGTGATCTTCGTCAACCGCACAGCGATCGCCGATATCCAGTCCTACGGTATTACCGAGGATCAGGTCTCTGAGATCGCGTATCAGGGCATGGAGATCAAGGAAAAAGACGGCATGAGCTATGGTGTCTATGACTACACCAGCGGCAGCGATAAATTCTATTACACTTACGGATTATTCAAGGACGACACCTATTACTGGGATGTGAACGTTGCCTGCCAGGATGCCGATAAAGCAACGCTGGCGGACCCGATGGTCACGATCCTCCAGAACGTTGAACTGAAGTAAAACATGAAAAAAGTCTACGCGGCCGGTATCCTTTCGCTGCTGTTCTGCGCTGTTGGAACGCTCATCAACTATCTGTATTACCGGGAAAACAATCATCTCCTTCTGTGTTTCCGGACATACGGAGGAGAGATCACAATCGAGCACGGTTTCGCGCTGCGGGCAGTCCACATCTATGGAATGACACCCGACGCTGTCACCACCCACAGCCTGCGTTTCTCGCCGATCGGTATGCTGGCAACGCTGCTGGTGAGTTTCGGCATACTGCTGCTGATCCTGACGCTCGCAGGGAGACTTTTAAAGAAATAATCGTTATGAAGTTGAAACGGTCTCTTCCTGACAGTGCCGGAGGAGACCGTTTTCTATTATGGCTATAAGCCGGGAGGCGAAATATGAAAAGAGCATTTCATGGCATGATCCTCTTTCTGCTGGCAGCGGGCCTGCTTGCGGGCTGCAGCGCACCGGCATCCGGACAGCCGTCCGGACAGTCGGCGGAACCGGCGCCGGTGAAGGAGACCGTGCAGGAAAAGATCGGTGAGGATAAAGCGAAGGAAAAAGCGCTTGCGGAAGCCGGATTCTCCGCGGCTGAAGTGACGGAGCTCAAGGTGGAAGCGGACCGGGAGAACGGAAAAGAGGTCTACGAGGTCGGCTTCAAGAACGGCGGCTTCGAATATGATATCGATGTCGATGCCTATACCGGCGAGATCCTTCTGGTCGAAAAGGAAGCGGATGACTGAACCTGCTGAATGAACGTTCAGCAAAAGCGGCAAAGCCGCTTTTTTTCTTTCTCGAAAGCAGGATATTAAGCAAATCTTAAACGTTCTTCAACTTTCTTTTTAATATTGCCGTAAGTAAAATTTGAGATAGAAAGAGAGGTGCAATATGGTCAATATTCTGATCTGCGACGATGAGACTGATATCGTGAACGCACTGAAAATATACCTGAACGATCCGGAGTATACGCTCTTCACCGCGGCCAACGGCAAGGAGGCGGTCGAGATCGTTGAAAACAATGAGATCCATCTGATCCTGATGGACATCATGATGCCGGTCATGGACGGCATCACCGCTATGGCAAAGATCCGCGAGGAGCACAATCTGCCGATCATCCTGCTGACAGCGAAAAGCGAGGATACCGATAAGATCCTCGGTCTGAATGTCGGCGCGGATGACTACATCACCAAACCGTTCAATCCTCTTGAAGTCTCGGCCCGGGTGCGCTCGCAGCTGCGCCGTTATCTGAAACTGGGAGGCGGTGTCTCCGGTCAGGAAGTCATCACGATCGGCGGCATCGAGCTGAACGATCTTTCCAAGGAAGTCAGTGTCGACGGTGAGCCGGTCGCGCTGACACCGAAAGAATACGAGATCCTGAAATTCCTGATGTCCAGCCCCGGTCAGGTCTTCTCTCCGAAGGAGATCTACAGTACCGTCTGGAAAGAAAAACCCTACGGCGCCGACAATACGGTCGCCGTTCATATCCGCCATCTGCGCGAGAAACTTGAGATCGACCCGGCCGACCCGCGCTATATCAAGGTGATCTTCGGCCAGGGCTACAAGTTTGAGAAAGGTCGTGTATCATGAAGTCGTTTTTCCGGACTGCCGTCGGCAAGACCGTCCTGTTCCTGGTCATCCTGCTGTCACTGTGCGCTTTTGCCGCTTCTGCCTTCACCGCGACGGCACTGGTCGCGGAGCAGGCGTACGCAAAGAGCGGGGAACAGTTCTACTATGACCTCTACGCCCGCGATCATCTGATCAATGACGCCTGGAGCGACGTCTGGTCCTACGAACACGGACAGCTGCCCGGCCAGAGCACAGCGGAAGCGGAAAGCGTTCCCGAAACGATCGTCGTGGAAGATGACGGGAATGTCGTCTTCCGTCTCTCTGACAGCGCGGGCAATGTCCTTGTTTCCTCAAAGAGCGCAACGGACACGGACTGGCAGTACCACCTCTATTTCGGAGCTCTCCGCGAAGAGGGAAACACCAGTGAAGTTTTCTATAACGATGTCCCGGTCCCGGAGCAGGAAGGGGTGAAAGCCTATACCTATGATGTCCGTTTCCTGGAGGGTTTTCCGCAGAATGACGATTACCGTCTTTACCGCGGGATCCTTTCCAAAGTGTATGAACTGCGCTATCATGTGCTCTTCTTCATCCCGCTTTTCAGCGCGCTCGCGATCTTTGCCTTTGTGGCTCTGATGGCTTCCGCGGCCCGCTCCCCGCTGGATGAGGAACTGCATCCCGGTCCGCTGAACAGTATTCCTTTCGATCTGCTTGCAGCTGCTGTCGCCGGCGGTGTCGGACTGTTTGTCTATGCGTTGATCACTGCCGCTGAAGGCAGTGACGGACAGGAGATCGTCGCTGCTGTTATATCCATGATCGCGGTATTGACCGGAGCTCTTGGCTTATGCGTCAGTATGGCTGCCCGGATCAAGCAGAAGAATCTGATCAGAGGATCCTTCTGTTACTGGCTGCTCATGTGGATCTGGAAGATCCTGAAAGCCGTTCTCCGTTTCCTGGTCCGTTTCGGTAAAGGTCTGCTGGATTTTGTCCGCAGTATCCCGCTGGTCTGGAAGACATGTCTGTTGATCGCTGCTGTTCTTGTCGTGGAACTGGTCGCTGCCGGTGTGGGAGGCTATTATGGGTTCGCAGATCTCGCGATCGCCGAACACTTTATCTTCATCCCGGCGATCCTGTATCTCGCGATCGTGCTGCGCCGTCTGCAGAAGGGCGGCGAGGCGCTCGCCAGCGGAGATATGAGCTACCACACGGATACCAAGGGCATGTTGTTTGACTTTAAGCAGCACGGCGAGAATCTCAATAATATCGCCGGCGGCATGAATATCGCGGTCAGCGAGAGATTGAAGAGCGAACGCATGAAGACCGAGCTGATCACCAATGTTTCCCATGACATCAAGACCCCGCTGACTTCGATCATCAACTACGCGACCCTGATCGGTCAGGAGAGGACCAAGAACGAAAAGATCCACGAATATTCCGAGGTCCTGGTCCGCCAGTCGGATAAGCTGAAACGGCTGATCGAGGATCTCGTCGAAGCTTCCAAAGCCTCGACCGGCAATCTTGAGGTCCATCCGGTACCGAGCGATGCCTCGATCTTCTTGGAGCAGGCATCGGGCGAGTACGAGGAAAAACTGCAGAAGTCTGAGCTGACACTGATCACCAGCCGTCCCGAACATCCGGTACGCATCATGGCCGACGGCAGAAGGATGTGGCGTATCTTCGACAATCTGATGAACAATATCTGCAAGTACGCGCAGCCCGGAACCCGCGTCTACCTTTCCCTCGAAGAGGATAAGGAGAAGGGCAATGCCGTGATCACCTTCAAGAACACCTCAAGGGACGCGCTGAACATCTCGGAAGAAGAACTGATGGAGCGTTTCACCCGCGGTGACAGTTCCCGTAATACCGAAGGCAACGGCCTCGGTCTCTCGATCGCCCGCAGCATGGCGGAACTGCAGGGCGGCACCCTGAAGCTCGCGATCGACGGTGACCTGTTCAAGGCGATCCTGACCTTCCCTCTGATCTAATGAATAAAGTGTGCTCCGGCACACTTTTTTTGTGCGTAAAACCGTTTGTTCTTCTTTGTCCTCCTTAAGCAAACCTTAATCTTTTTGCCCGTTTTTTCTTAATCGGGACCTTTTTTAGAATGAAAGTGTAAAAAGGAGAAAAGAATATGGATGCGATAAAGATGATCAATTATCTGATCGGCCTGCTGTTTGTTGCCGCGTATGCCTATCAGTTTCTGTATATCCCGCTCTCGCTTTTCGGCAAAGAAAAGAAAAAGGACACGGAGATCCGCGAACACGATTACGCAGTCCTGATCTGCGCCCGAAATGAGGAGGAAGTCATCGGCGATCTGCTCGACAGTATCGCTGCCCAGGATTATCCCGCGGAGCATATCCACTGTTTCGTCATGGCGGACAACTGCACCGACGCCACGGCCGAAGCTGCCGTGAAACACGGCGCGGCCGTCTTTGAACGCTTCAACAACCGCGAAGTCGGCAAGGGCTACGCGCTGAACGAGCTCCTGAAAAAGATCCCGGAGGATGTGGCCTCAAAGATCAAAGGCTACTTCGTCTTTGACGCCGATAACCTGCTGAAGAAGGATTATTTCACGCAGATGAATAAAAAGGTCTGTGAAGGCAATGAGCTGATCACGAGTTACCGCAACTCCAAGAACTACTCCCATAACTGGATCTCCGCGGCTTACGCCCTGTGGTTTCTCCGGGAAAGCCGTTATCTGAACTATCCCCGTTATCTCTGCGCCGGCAGCGGCGCGGTCTCCGGTACCGGCTTCTACTTCAGCCGCGCGATCGCCGAGGAGAACGGCGGCTGGCCGTACCATCTTCTGACAGAAGACATCGAATTCTCCGCCGATCAGATCCTGAAGGGAAGAAAGATCGCCTTCTGTCGCGAGGCCGAACTCTATGATGAGCAGCCGGTCACCTTCACCCATTCCTATAAACAGCGGCTGCGCTGGGCCAAGGGCTATTTCCAGGTCTTTCAGAAATATGGAAAAGCGCTGATCGCCGGGGCGCTCCGGGGCAGTTTTGCCTGCTACGATATGCTGAATACGATCATGCCGGCCTTCTTCCTTTCCGCGCTCTCGCTGCTTTTGAACGGCATCTGTCTCCTCTGCAGCCTGAAAGACCCCAACGCGCTGCTGACGGTCCTGCAGTCTCTCGGGGAGACACTGCGCAGCGTCTATCTGATGTTCTGCGTCTTAGGCGCCATCACGACTTTCAGCGAATGGAAAAAGATCGACTGTCCGCCGCTTAAAAAGATCCTCTATATCTTCAGCTTCCCGCTGTTCATGATGACCTATCTGCCGATCGCTCTGCTGTCGCTTTTCACTTCTGTGTCCTGGGAACCGATCCCCCATACTTTCTCGAGAAAACGCCTTTACCGGGAGGCGAAGGGGAGATCCTGATGAACCGGCTTAAGAAGATCCTGGTCTTTCTCACCCGGCCCCGTTTCCTGCTCTGCTTCGGACTGGCCTGGATGCTGACGAACGGCTGGGCCTATCTCTTTGTGCTTCTGGGTCCGGCGCTGCATCTGCCGTTCCTGACGACAGTGGGCGGCGGCCATCTGGCGCTGCTCTGGCTTCCCTTTACCCCGGAGAAGATCCTGACGGTCGCGATCGCCGTGCGGCTGTTAAAGCTCCTGTTCCCGGAAGACAGGGAGACACTGCGCCAGCTGCTCGATCTTTCCGTCAAAGCCTGACCGTAAAAAAACGCGCTATTGCGCGTTTTTGCTTAAGATCAGAGATCCAGGCGTTCCAGCCATTTCTCCCGTTTGAGACGGATGAGAAAGAGGATGCCGCGGAAGCTCAGTTCGATCGCCATGGCGATCCAGGCGCCGGGCAGACCGTGCGTTCTGACGAGGAAGAAGGTCAGGGTCAGACGGACGCCCCAGATGCTGATGAGATTGAAGATCCCGGGCACGATCGTATCCCCGGCTCCCCGTAAGGCTCCGGTCGCCACGATCGAAGCCGCGAAGAGCGGTTCGGCAAAGAGCTCGTAACGCAGCACCTGCGTTCCCAGAAGCTGTACTTCTTTATCCGGCGTGAGGAAAGCGAAGACATAGGGACAGCCAAAATACATGATAAAAGCGGTGGTGCTCATGATCGCGATCCCGGTGAAGGTCGTCAGCCAGGCAAAGCTGCGGGCAATATCCTTGCGCTTGGCGCCGACGGCCTGTCCGACAAGCGTCGTGGCGGCGGATTCGATGCCGTAACCGGGCATGTAACATAAGGATTCCGCGGTGATCGCGAAAGAGTTGGCGGCGATCGCCACTGTTCCCAAAGGAGCGATGATGCGGGTCGAAAGGATCTGTGCGAGACAGAGAGCCGACTGTTCGAGTGCCATCGGGATACCGATACGCACCGCTTTGAGAAGCGTCTCCTTGCGCAGTTTCCAGGAAGCCTTGACACGCAGCGTTAAAAGCGGGGAAGCAACAGCCGTTGACCAGCCGATCAGAAGCAGCGCGCAGAGGAAGGAAAGCCCTGTCCCCAATGCTGCGCCGCGGACACCGAGCCCGGCGCCCCAGACAGTGATCTCTTTTCCCAGGAATGTTACGTTCCGGGAAGGGAAGATCAGAAAGAAGTTGAATACCACGTCCAGCATGCACATCAGGGAGCTGATGATGCTCGGTGTCTTCATGTTGCCGGTGCACTGCAGCATGGACTGGTTGAGATAGTAGAACATGCGGATGAGCAGGAAGATGCCGTAGATCCGGAAATAATCGCTGGCGTCCGCGTGGATCGCGCTGTCCGCCTTTAAAAGCACCGGAAGATAGGAACTGATCCAGATGCAGAAAAGAGAAAGGGTACCGGCGATCAGAAACGAGGCGATCAGGGACTGGCGGTAGGTCGTACGCACTCTCTCCGTATCCCCGGCACCGGTCGCGTGCGCAACCTGGACTGAGAAGCCGGCTCCTGTCGCGAATAAAAGACCGCCGATCAGCCAGGTGCTCGAGGAGACGAGACCTATCGAAGCGGAGGCTCCCGCCCCGAGCTTGCCGACCATCGCGGCGTCGATATACTGCATGATGATCTCAGAGATCTGTGCCAGGATGCCCGGCAGACTCAGCTGAAAAACGAGGCGGAACCGCTCTTTCAGATCGATCGTCTTTCCGCTGCGCAGCAGCGTGGTAAGATCTCTCCCCTTTGACATATCTCCCATTATATAAAAAGATCGTTTCTTTTCTACGATAAGTTTGTTCTGATTTGCGGTTTTTTCACTTTCACCGGGAGCGCAAAGCCCAAAACGCCCTGTGAAAATGCTATAGTAAATATATTCGGAATATGTCGGAGGTGTAGACGATGCAGGTATTTGAAGTCAGCGGCACCGCATATGAAATGGGGCGAGAGATCGGACGCCGTTTTCGCAGAGTGCTGCAGCGCAGATGCGCCAAGGCAGAAGAAAAATGGATGAGTGAGGAGATGCAGGCGAAGCTCACCGCGATCGCGGAAAAGCTCGAAAAGACCTTCCCCGAAGCACTGCAGGAGATCCGCGGCAAGGCGGAGGGCGCAGGCGTTCCGTTTTTCCCGCTGCTGCTTCTGAATTCCCCGGAGCTGACCCGCAAGAGTGACGGGTGCACCACCGTGATCTTAAAAGACAGCGCCGGCAGAGTGTTCTTCTCCCACAATGAAGACGAAGACAATTTCTTTAAAAACAATACGATGCTGGTGCGTTTCAATTATCCGGACCACTGGGTCGTCGGGTATACCAATGCCGAGAAGGTGATCGGTTCCTGTTTCGGTTTCAACAGCTATGGACTTCTCTTCTCCAGCAATTTCCTTTTCCCCGACAAGACCGCTCCAGGCGAGATATCACGCTATATCTATGAACGCTGGCTGACATCCGCTTCCGGGATCGCCGAGGTGCGCTCCCGTCTGCAGGAGATGAAGGTCGCTTCACCCTTCAGCTTCAACGTGGTCGACACTAAGACCGGGGAAGCCTTCAATTTCGAGAAGGATCTTGACCGGGTGTATGAGACGGAGATCACCGCCGCTTACGGGCGCTCCAACCATTTCCTGGCAAAGGAAGGGGAAGCCAAGGCTTCACCCAATTCACTCTTCCGGGCCGCGAAAGCACAGGAAGGGATCAACGTACTCGATCCGCAGCAGGCCTCCGGCGAAAAGCTGCGCGAGATCCTCTGTTACCAGGGGGAAGACCGTATCCATTCGATCTTCCTGACTGCCTACAATAACCGCACGGTCGCCAACCTCTGCTACAACGGCGCCGACGGCAGCATCGTGATCCGCGACTATCTGGATCATAAATGTGACTACAACCTCAGTTTCCCGGCACTGCTCGGAAAATAAACAATAAGATACGATGAAAAGAATTCTGAAAATAATCACCAGCCGGATGTTCATCATGTTCCTGATCGCCGTGATCGAATTCTTCTGGCTATGGTCTCTCTTCGCGCGTTTCCGCGCCCAGGCCGCCTGGATCGACACAGTGATCACTGCTCTGAGCCTGATCGTCATCCTGGTCATCTTAAAACGAAGCAAACATCTGTCCTCGGATATCATGTGGATCCTTTTGATCTCGGTCCTGCCGATCCCGGGAACGATCTTTTATCTGCTCGCCGGCGCAGACATTTTCAGCAGCCGCACCTATCACGCGATCAATACCGAGATGCTGTCGGCTTCGCGCTACTACAAACAGAAGCCGAAAGTCCTCGAAAATGCCTGCGCGGAGGATCCTGCTTTAGCCGGACAGTTCCGCTATATCTCTGAAGGCGCCGGTTTCCCGGTCTATGATCATTCCGAAGTGGAATACTTCCCGCTGGGCGATCTCGGTTTCCCCCAGATCCTCGAGGAGCTGGCCAAGGCGAAACAGTTCATCTTCTTAGAGTACTTCATCGTCGGCAACGGCTATGTCTGGAATTCGATCGTTTCGATCCTGGAAGAGAAGGTCAAGCAGGGCGTGGAGGTCCGTGTCCTTTACGACGATATGGGTTCGATGAACACGCTGCCTCTGAATTATGTGCGCGAGCTCGAGGCGAAGGGGATCAAGGCGATCGCCTTCAACCGCATCAGCCCGATCATCAATGTCATCATGAACCACCGCGATCACCGCAAGATTCTGGTCATCGATGGCCATACCGCCTTTTCCGGCGGCATCAACCTGGCCGATGAATACATCAACCGCAAGCGCCGTTTCGGTCACTGGAAGGACAATGTCATCAAGATCCGCGGCAACGCCGTCTGGAGCCTGACCGTCATGTTCCTGACGATCTGGAACGCGGTCCGCCACGAAGACAGTGATTACAGTATTTACCGCAATACTTTATCCACGCCGGGAAGCGGCTATGTCATTCCCTATTCCGATACGCCTCTTGATAATGAGAACGTCGGCGAACGTATCTATCTGAATATCCTCGGTCAGGCAAGGGACTATGTCTATATCATGACCCCGTACCTGATCATCGATACCGAGATGCTGAGCGCGCTGACTCTGGCAGCCAAGCGCGGGGTCAAGGTGAAGATCGTGCTTCCGGGCATTCCCGACAAGCGTATTGCCAACGAGATCACCAAATCCTTCTACACCCAGCTGATGGATGAGGGGATCGAGATCTATGAATACACTCCGGGCTTCGTTCATTCCAAGATCTTCCTCTGTGACGACGTCCTGGCGACGGTCGGCACGATCAATCTTGACTACCGCAGCCTGTATCTGAATTTCGAGAACGGCATCTGTCTCTACCGCTGTGACGCTTTAAAGGATATCCGCGCTGATTTCGAAAAGACCTTCGAAGTCTGCAAAAAGATCTCCTATGAGGATGCGCAAGTCGGCTACATCCGCGAGTTTTTGCGTTCCGCTCTGCGGGTCATCGCTCCGGAAATGTAAAAAGCATTGTGCAATCGCTTAATAAACCAATAAAATGAAAATAAGGAAGGTTTATGAAAATGGAGAAAGAAATCATTGAAACAATGCCAAAACTCGGTTTCGGTCTGATGCGTCTCCCCCGTATCGATGAGAACACCATCGATGTCGAACAGACCAAGGTGATGGTCGACCGTTTCCTGGCTGCCGGAATGAAGTATTTTGATACTGCATTCGTTTATCCGGGATCGGAAGACGCGATCCGCGAAGCACTGGTCAAACGTTATCCGCGTGAAAGCTATTACCTGGCAACAAAACTCAACAGCCGTGTCGCCAGCACTGCCGAAGAGGCAAAAGCGCAGTTTGAGGAAAGTCTGCGCCGCACGGAGGCCGGTTATTTTGATTTCTACCTGCTGCACGCGATCGGCGAAGCCACACTGCCGAAATACGATGAGTTCAAGATCTGGGATTATGTCAAGGAACTTAAGGCGGAAGGGAAGATCAAACACTATGGTTTCTCTTTCCACCACACCCCGGAGATCCTCGAACAGCTTCTGAACGAACATCCGGATGTGGAATTCGTCCAGCTGCAGATCAACTATGCTGACTGGGAAAACCCGAACGTCAATTCCGGCAAGCTCTATGAGATCTGCCGCCGTCACAATAAACCGATCGTTGTCATGGAACCGGTCAAGGGCGGAACGCTCGCGAATCCGCCGCTCACTGTCCGCAAGATCCTCAACGAAGCGAATCCGGATGTCTCGCTGGCATCCTGGGCGATCCGCTATGTCGCTTCCAAGCCGGGCATCCTCGTTGTCTTAAGCGGTATGTCCAATGTCGAGCAGATGGAAGACAACCTGTCCTTCATGAAAGACTTCAAACCGCTGAGTGAGGAAGAAGAAAAGACGATCGAACGCGCTCAGAAGGTCTTCCGGTCGACTGACCAGATCCCCTGTACTGCCTGCCATTACTGCACACCGGGCTGCCCGATGCAGATCAATATCCCGGAGATCTTTGAGGCGATGAACCAGAACCTCGTCTTCGGCGAACCGGAGACAGCGAAGGAGATGTACGCGGAAGTCCTGAGTGAAGGCAGCGGCCGCGCCGCTGACTGTATCGGCTGCCTGCAATGCGAAGGCGCCTGCCCGCAGAAGATCGAGATCACTTCCTGGCTCCACCGGATCTCCGAATTCATGGGCGAATAGGAAAAGCAATCAGATAATAAAAAACGATCCCGCGGGATCGTTTTTTTTGTGTCAGTGTACCAGCACTGAGCCGCCGATGAACTCGCGGATCAGTGAGTTGTTGGGAACGGCGCTGTCATCTTCCATCGGTACGAACGCCTTCAGAAGGTTCAGCAGACGCTGGGCCTCGCCATAGGCCGGCGAATCGTCGCCGATCTGTTTCAGCAGTTTGGCCGCGTATTTCTTGGTGACAGCCGGTTCGTAGATACAGCAGGAATTGAAGTATTCGTCCGCCAGCTCGGTGTAGGGGAAGATGTTGACCTCTTCTCCGTCGCGTACGGATTTCCAGCGCAGCAGGGTATTCTCGGCGCTGTGGTCACGGAACTGATGGTCACGGATGATACGGCGCAGACAGCGCAGGTCGGAATTCGGGATACGGTTGTAGATATCGATACGGACCTGGATCAGCGGGCTGACATAGATCTTGAATTTCTCATTATCGTCGATGCCTTCGGTCAGTTTCGGGTTCAGTCCGTGGATCCCCTCGATCACGATCGGCTGGCTGGAGTCGATCGTCGTGATCCGCTGTCCGAAGACCTTGCGGTGCTGAATGAAATCGAAAGTCGGCAGGTCGACCTTTTTGCCGCGCAGAAGATCATTCATATTGGATGCGAAGAGCTCTGTGTCAACGGCACGGATGCTTTCCCAGTCCTTCTCTCCGTTTTCCAGGACCGGACTGTCTTCATCGTTGAAGAAATAGTCGTCTGTCCCCAGATACAGCGGACGCAGGCCGATGACTCTTAACTGGATGCACAGACGCTTGGCAAAACTCGTTTTTCCCGAGGAGGAGGGACCGGCGATCAGAATGATACGCTTGTTCTGGATCTTGATCGCCTGGGCGATCTCCGCGATCCTTTTTTCATGCAGAGCCTCCGACATCAGGATCAGATCCTCACTGCCGCCGGCTTTGATCCTGTCATTGAGATCACAGGCGTAATGGACGCCCATGATACGGTCCCAGCGGGTCGCTTCCGAGAAAGCGTTATAGATCAGCGGCTGTTCCTCGAACGGCGGGATCTTTCCCTGTTTGCGGGTGGAAGGATAGCGCAGGATGATCGCGTTCTTATAGTGGACGCATTCAAAGGACTGCAGATAACCCGTTGAGGGGACCATTGGCACATAGAAAGACTGTTCTTCCTCTTCGAGCTGACAGATATAGGCGGAATCGACTTCCTCGGAACTGAGAACGAGCTGCAGCTGTTCCTCATGTCCCTGTTTCTTCAGGAAGGCGATCAGTTCCTCACGTCCGACCTTGCGGCAGGAGACGGGCAGGTCAAGCGCGACCAGCTCCTTCATCCGGGCGGTGATCTTCTCAATGTCTTCTTCTGAAACAGTGACCTTGCGCAGCTTGGTCAGAAAACCGCTGCTGAGTGTATTGGCGATACGCACCGGGATATCGGTCCCGAGAACGTCATGAACAGCCTTGATGTAAAGAAAACAAAGGGAGGTCTGATAGACCGTTGAGGCGTAGGAATCCGAAAGACCGTAGAGCGTGATCTTGTCTCCGTCTGCGCAGATGTCACTCAGCGCCAGATTATGATTGCGGATACGGCAGGAATAGACATTTTCCGGTATCTTTCCCAGTGTATCCTTCACCAGCTGTTCAATGCTGGTGTTTTCGCGAAACACGCATTCGCACAGGAGCGTGTTGTCCTGATTGTAGATATGGATCATATTGGTATTTCCTCTTTAGAAGAATTATTATACCTCTAAAACAGCTGTTTAAACAAGTTGTCTCCCACGGCCGCTTTGTCATGATAGAATGAAAAAAAGAAGCGAGGATTAGAAGATGAAGATCGTTTTACTTGAACCACTCGGCATTTCACCGGAACGTCTGGCGGAACTCAAAAAGCCGTTCGAAGAAGAAGGACACTGCTTTGCCGACTATGCGCGCAGCACCGATCCCGAAGTCCTGAAACAGGAAGCCGCGGACGCGGATGCGGTCATCCTGGCTAACATGCCGTTCAAGGGTGAAGTCATTGAAGCCTGCAACAATCTGAAATACATCGACATCGCCTTTACCGGCGTGGATCATGTCGACCTGAAGGCTGCTGCTGCCAAGAATATCGCTGTCAGCAACGCCAGCGGCTATTCCACCGAGGCTGTCGCGGAACTCAGCGTCGGCTTAACGCTCAACCTTCTGCGTTTCGTCAAGGAAACAGAAGCACGCTGCCGTAATGAAGGCGATAAGAGCGGTTACATGGGAAGCGAGATCAAGGGCAAGACTGTCGGTATCATCGGTCTCGGCAACATAGGCGGACGCTCCGCTGAACTCTTCCATGCCTTCGGCGCGGAAGTCCTGGCTTACAGCCGTTCCTTCCATGCGAATGCTGCGGAATACGTCAAACAGGTCAGCCTGGACGAACTGCTCGCCAACTCCGATATCGTTGTTCTGCACTGCCCGATCAACGATCAGTCCCGCGGTCTGATCAATAAGGAAAACATCGCCAAGATGAAAGACGGTGCGATCCTGATCAATGCCGCCAGAGGCCCGGTCGTTGTTGACCAGGATCTCTACGACGCTCTTGAAAGTGGAAAACTGGCCGGTGCCGGACTGGATGTCTTCGATAAGGAACCGCCGCTCCCGGCAGATCATCTGCTGCTCAAGGCAAAGAACACGATCGTTGTCCCACATATCGGTTTCTTCACCAAGGAAGCGATGGCGATCCGCGCGGATATCGTATTTGACAATCTGCGCAGCTGGCTGGACGGCGACCACAAGAACAAAGTCCTGTAAGAACATCATCAAATTCAGAAAAGAGCGCAAGCTCTTTTCTTTTTGCGTTTTCGGCAAACTGTGGTATAAAGAAGGGAACATGACAGAAGAAGAACTCGAACAGCAGATCAAACAGATGGAAAGAGCTGAATTCGAGGCGGATACCCGCTTCGTGATCCGGGTCACCTGGTTTTTCATGACTCTGGCAGCCGTGATCTTTTTCATTATTTTCGTCACTTTCGGCGTCTTCCCGCTGCTCTGGTGTCTGGGCGCGGGCTTTTTCCTGTTCATCCTGATCCTGTTCTCGCTGAAGCGTTCCTTCCGCCGCCGGCCGGGCACGTTTCCGGGCGTTCTCAATATCCTGCTCACGGTCTTTCTGATCGTCTGCTCGGTCTATCTGCCGGTGCTCAACGGACGTATCCACGGTCTTTTCTCACAGTCACAGAAGACGGTGATCGGCTTTTACGCCCTGAAAGAGGATTACCGTGCCGGACACGGCTATACGCCGCTGCCTTCCTATGAGATAAAGGATCTGCAGGAAGAGATCTTCCTGACCCAGAACGATGTGACTCCGGAAGTCGTGCAGCAGGGGATCGAAGCGATGCGTAAGGAGACCGGGCTTGGCGAAACGGAGACCCTGGAGCTCTCCAGCCTTGAAAAAGCGGTCAATGCCTTCTATTCCGACCGCGGTCAGGTCCTTGTCCTGAATGAAGCCTATGTGCCGCTGATCGCTGAAAGCGAGGCTTTTGCGGATTTTAACGATGCGGCTCAGCTGATCTACAGTGTGTCCGTAGAAGCGGAACCGATCACCGGCGGAACGGCGGATATGGACAGAAACAGTTTCTCGGTCTATCTGGCCGGTTCCGATACCCGCAGCGGTCTTCTGAGCACTGCCGGCCGATTTGATGTCAACATGCTGATCAACGTGAATCCGCAGACAAAAAGAGTGCTGATCGTCTCGATCCCGCGTGACCTCTATGTGCCCAACCCCTGTCTGGGGCAGGAGAAGGATAAGCTGACCCATCTCGGCATCTACGGCATTGACAATACGATGAATGAGCTCGAGGCGCTTTTCGGCACAGAGATCGATAACTATATGATCGTGAACTTCAATTCCTTCAAGAAGATCGTCGACAGTCTGGGCGGGATCGAGGTCGATAATCCCTATGCCTTCGAGGCGACTGAAGCCGGCGTCCCGACAGGCTACTATTTTGAAGAGGGGATGCTGACACTGAATGGTGACGAGGCGCTGGCTTTTGTCCGCGAGCGCTACACACTGCCGGACGGCGACTTTGGCAGAAACATGCACCAGACTCTGGTACTGAACGCGATCCTGGACAAGATGATGTCTTCTGCTGTTCTCGTCAAGGCAGACCGTCTTCTGCGTGAGCTGCAGGGTTCTTTCCTGACGAATGTGGCGGTAAAGGAGATGTACGGTCTGATCCGCATGCAGTTAGGCTCATCCGCCTCCTGGCAGATCGATACGGTCCGTCTGAGCGGGGAAGTCGGCACGGCGTACTGTGCCTCCGGCGAGAGCAATCTTTCGGTCGTTTTCCCGGATTATGATACAATCACAGATGTCGCGGCTGAGATCGCCGCGTTAAAAGCCGGAGAACCGGCCAATAAATGAGGTAACAATGTTGGATTTACTGATAGATGCACTGCTTGACTGTTTAAAGATCCTGCCGTTTCTGTTTGCGGCGTATCTTTTTATGGAGTTCCTGGAACAGAAGACGGAAGACGGAGCAGGGGAGCTGACCCGCCGGGCAGGAAAGCTTGGTCCGTTTATCGGCGGACTTCTGGGGATCATTCCCCAGTGCGGTTTCTCTTCCGCCGCGTCAAATCTTTTTGCGGGAAGAGTCATCAGTTTCGGAACGCTACTGGCAGTCTATCTGTCGACAAGCGATGAGATGCTGCCGCTGTTTCTTTCCCATGGACTGCCATTGAGCCGGATCCTTCCGATCCTGTTTCTCAAAGCGGTGGTGGCGATGTCTGCCGGTTTTCTGGCAGACGCGATCCTTTCTTTGAAACGCAACCGGGATGAATCCTTCCGGATCGAGGAGCTCTGTGAACAGGAACACTGTCACTGCGAAGAGGATGGAAATATCCTCAAGGCCGCGTTTGTGCATACGCTGAAGATCATCTCCTTCGTCTTTGTGATCACCCTGATCCTGAACTTCCTTGTCGAGACAGTAGGCGAGGAAACGATCGCCTCTTTCCTGAGCGACCGGCTGATCCTTGGGCATTTGCTGGCAGCGCTGGTCGGTCTGATCCCGAACTGCGCCGCGTCGATCGTTATCAGTGAGCTGTATCTGCAGTCTTTGATCTCCTTCGGCATGGCGATGAGCGGTCTCTTTGTCAGCGCCGGCGTCGGTCTGCTGGTCCTGTTCCGGGTCAATCATCACCGTAAGGAAAACCTGCAGGTCGTGCTTACGCTTTACGCCGTCGGGGCTGCCGCAGGCATCCTTTTTGACCTTCTGGGGATCGTGATCTGAGCGTGATCCGCTGCTTCTTTTCCTCTTGAAAAGAAGCATGAAAACGACTGAAAAACTGAACTGTATGAAGTTGAAGAAATCCGCTTAAAATGGACATTTCTTCAACTTTTCTTTTCGAAAACGATTACGTCTTGAAAATGGAAAATATTACATCCAAAATGTCGTTTATTTTCATAAAATTTCATCACTTGAACACAAATGTAAGTACAAGCGCATGTTACAATGTTAACAAGGAATAACTCTGTATGTTTAATATTCACGAAGTCGTCATGCATAATACTCTTGGTATTTGTGAGGTCCGGGGAATTGAGCATAGATCAGTTGTCGGCAGACCTGCAAAAGAGTATTACATTCTCCATTCTCTCTACGATGAGGACAACACTGCGTTTGTGCCGGTAGAAGGTTGCGAACGTCTCATGCGTTTTCCTATGCAGAAAACGGAGATCATTGAGCTGATCGAAGAAATGCCTAACCTGTGCTCGAAATGGATCGATGAGACCAGAGCACGCAAGGACAGCTACACACAGACGATCCGCGAAGGAAATCCGCACAAGCTGGTAGCGATGATCCGTTCGCTTTATCTCAAGGATGAAGAGCGAAAAAAGATCGGAAAACGTATCAATGACGCTGATGCCCGTCAGCAGGCACAGGCGATCAAGATCCTTCATCAGGAAATGGCCTATGGGCTCGGCATCGGGGTAGACGAAGTTCCGGACGCAATACACGTTTTCCTGGAACAAAGTCAGAAGAGAGTTGCTTAAAGTAAAAAACGAACGGGGGTACAAATAGAAATTATTCGTAATGCCTGCTGTTCGTTTCTATTCAAAGAGCTTCTCGGCCCGCCGAAAGAGAGATAAGGGAAAAGCTACCGGAAGAGATCATTCCGGGAATGCTTTTTCTTTTTTTATTTCTGGTGGATATGAAGTCATGTAAGCATTAAATACAACGATGAGTTAGTCGATGTCGTTAGGATAAACACAAAGATAGGCGCTCCGCCGGCGCTATTGCGGGCTGAAAGGGCAGGAATTATAATATAAGCAGAAATATAAGTAGAAATTTATATTTCACAAAAGAAACATCATCCAGAAACGCTCGTACCATCTTCCAGTACCATTCGCACCATCTTCAGCACCAATTCCATCGATCCAAACAATCACATCAGAATTGGTTTTTTTGTTTTTTTGGATCTGTCAAAAGGAGGAGACCACAAATGAACAACACAACCGCACCATTCCGTCCTGTCACAGCGATCACGATGGGGGATCCGGCCGGCATCGGTCCGGAGATCGTCGTCGGCACGATGCTGGATCCGTCCATCATCGAATGCTGCAAACCGTTTGTTATCGGTTCCGCGGCAATGCTGGAGAGGGCGGCTGAAGTCCTCGGGAAGAAGATCACCGTACACAAGATCAGCGACCCCGAAGAAGCACTGTACGAATACGGTCAGATCGACGTTCTTGAGACCGGCGATTACGATACCGATTCGATCAAGTGGGGTGAAGTACAACCGCTTGCAGGTCAGATGGCGGTCGACTTCATCATGAAATCGATCGAACTGGGGCTTGCCGGCAAAGTCGATGCCGTATCCACTGCCCCGATCAACAAGCAGTCGATCAAACTTGTCGGTGTCAAGGAGCCCGGACATACCGAGATCTATCAGAACGCGACCAATTCGCCGTATGCCTTGACGATGTTCTCCTGTCATAAGCTGAGAGTCTTCTTCGTCAGCCGCCATATGTCACTGATCGACGCTGTTCATTACGCTACCAAGGACGTCGTCCTCGACTGTATCCGCAATATCAACAAGGAACTCAAGGGCGTCGGTATCGACGAACCGGTCATCGCGGTCGCCGGCATCAACCCGCATAACGGCGACAACGGTCTTTTCGGTACTGAAGAGATCACCGAGCTTTTCCCGGCAGTGGAAGCTGCTCAGGCCGAAGGCATCAAGGCTGTCGGCCCGATCCCGGGAGACTCCATCTTCAATATCGGCAAGTCCGGAAAATTCGACGCGATCCTGTCCATGTATCATGACCAGGGCCATATCGCCTGCAAGACGCTCGATTTCGACAAATCTGTCACGATCACCTGGGGTCTGCCGTTCATCCGCGGTTCTGTTGACCACGGTACCGCCTTCGATATCGCCGGCAAGGGCATCGCGAACTGCGTCAGCCTGATCGAATCGACCAAGGTCTGTGTGGAATACGCCGTCAAAAAACATCTGCGCGAAGCAGCCTGAGAGGTGACCATGCCACTGATCGGAGCTGTCGCCGATGATCTTACCGGCGCCACGACTACCGGTGTGCTTCTGGCCAGATCCAGAGCCCGGACCGCTGTCTTCTTCAACGAGAAGGCAGCTCTGAAAGCGGAAGGCGTTTCGGCGCTGGACGCGATCCTTATCAGTTCCAACTCCCGGCCGCTGCCCCCGGCGGAGGCAAAGGCCTATGTAACGGATGCAGCCGTCGCGCTGAAGAATATGGGCGTCCGTTATTTCTCGAAACGTATCGACACGACCCTGCGGGGAGGAATCGGCCACGAGATCGACGCCATGCTGGATGTGATCGGTGAAGACGCGGTCGCGGTCGTCGTACCGGCGATGCCGCAGTCCCGCCGCATCGTCGTCGGCGGTTATTCCGTCATCGATAATGTCGCTCTGATCCGCACCCCGGTCGCCCAGGATGTCCGCACCCCGGTCAAAGAGAACTACGTTCCGAAACTGCTTGCGGCGCAGACTTCCCGCAAAGTCGGGCTCGTCGCTCTGGGCACTGTCCTGAAGGGCGAAGACGCGATCCGGGAAGAACTGTTGAAGACCCGTGAAGGCGGGGCGGAAGTGATCGTTGTAGACGCGATCTCCATCGAGGATGTCGCCGCGATCGCCAAAGCCTGCGTAGCCCTGAACTGGAACGTGCTTGCGGTCGATCCGGGTCCGTTCACCGCCAAACTGGCACAGGCCCGCGGCCTGATCGGGGAAGAATCTCCCAATATTCCGACGGAAGCTCCTGCAGAAGGGAAAACCGTCCTGATCGCAGCCGGAAGCGCAACGCCGGTGACCAAGAAACAGATGGAAGTCCTCTGCACTGACGAACGTGTCAAGCGCATCAGTATCGACCCGATCCAGCTGATCAACGGCGGCGGCGAAGCGGAGGAAGCCATTGAGGAAGCGGCAAACAAAGCCAGCGGGTACCTCGGGGAAGAGGAACAGCCGCGGGCGATCCTGTTCGAGACCGCGCTTCACGGCACGCTGCTGAATCTGGACGAGGAAGACGGCAAACGCGGCTATGTCAGAGGACAGAGCGCGAATATGATCAATGCCGGTCTCGGCCGCATCATCAGCTATGTCCTGAAGCGGTCCGGCCGGGAAAAGATCGCCGGGCTCTACTGCACCGGCGGCGACACGATGGTCAACGTCTGCACGACGCTGGGCGTAGAATGCATCGAAGTGATCGACTATGTCATTCCGCAGACCGACGTCGGACGTCTGATCGGCGCCTATGACGGCCTGCCGATCGTCGGCAAGGGCGGTCTGACCGGAACGAATTCCACAGCGATCGAGATCGTCGACCGTCTGATGCACGAAGCAACACGAAAATGATACGAGAATCAAATAAAGGAGAGAATCATGTCTGAAAAACCGAAATACACAAAAAGAGACGGAAGCCGCGATTTTCCGCTGATGGATAAGATCGCCTCGCTTCCGGGCGGACTTGTTATCGTACCGCTGGTCATCGCGGTCCTGATCGCCACCTTCTTCCCGCAGTTCTTCCAGATCGGCGGCTATGTCACAGCCCTGTTCTATGAAGGAAACTCCTGTATGATGGGTTTCTTCCTGATCGTCTGCGGTTCCATGATCGATATCAAGCAGGTCGGTATGCCGCTCTACAAGGGCGTTATCATGACCGGTACGAAATTCCTGCTCGGCGTCCTGCTCGGCGTGATCGTCGGCAAGATCTGCGGTCCGGCCGGATTCCTGGGCATCGCCCCGTTCGTTCTGATCGCGGCGATCACGAACTCCAACGGTTCGCTCTATATCTCACTTTCATCCCAGTTCGGTAACGCGACCGATACCGGCGCGATCTCCGTCCTGTCGCTGAACGACGGCCCGTTCTTCACGCTGATCGCTCTCGGCGCGACCGGTCTTGCCAGCATCCCGCTGAAGTCCCTTGTCGCTGTTCTGATCCCGCTGCTGATCGGTTTTGTCTGGGGTAACCTGGACGAGAAGTTCCGCGATACCTGTAAGACGGCGCAGCCGCTGGTCACCTTCTTCATGACGATCTCGATCGGCGCGAAGACAGACGTCAAGACCATCCTGACAGCCGGCGCTTCCGGTATCGTCCTCGGCCTGATCTCTGCCGCTACCGCTGTCCTGTTCTTCTTTATCATCAACATGCTGCTGCCGAAGAAGGAGCGCAACGCGATGGGCGCCGCGATCGGTACGACCGCGCTGAACTCCGCCATGACCCCGGCTGCTGTCGCGGAAGCCGACCCGACCTATACAGAGATGGTCCCGATGGCGACCGCACAGTGTGCGACCGCTTCGATCATCACCCTGTTCCTGTGTCCGTTCATCACCGCTTCGTTTGACAAGTACATGATGAAGAACCAGAAGGGTATCTACAGTCCGGAAGGCTGGGCTTACGAGAAAGGTCAGAAGCTCACAGCGAAATAAACGCGCATGGAGCCTGAATCAAAACTTCCGACAGAACAGGAGCCGGCAGCGCCGGCTCCTGCCTGTGAACGCATTACCGTAAAGATCACAGAGGAAACGCTGTTCGACTTTTTTCTGTATCACGCCTATTCAAAATTCAACGGATTCCTGCAGAACCTGCTCGGTTTCGCGGTGATCTTCATGGGCATCTGGTCCTTCGTGACCGGCAGAACGGGCGTACCGGGGATGCTGCTGTATATCGTGATCGGCGTCGCTTTTCTCGGCTATACACCGTTCCTGCTCCGCCGCAGGGCAAGGGAAGCGATGAAAGAAGATCTGTATGCGCAGCCGATGGATATCACTTTCGATGAAGAAAAGGGGATCGCTGTCGAGCAGGCCGGTTCAGCCAGACTGTATCCCTGGACGGAAGTTCAGAGAGCAGCCGTGACACCGAAAACGATCGCCGTCTATGTCGGCGATGAACAGGCGCTGATCATCCCCAAATGGGATTTCGGCGACCGCTTTGCATCCTGTTACCAGATCATTGCCCGCGGTCTGCGCAGCTCTCGTGCACCGAAAGACGCGAACAAAGGATCCTGAAGATCCCTGATGATCCAAAAACGATAACGAGACTCTCATGAGTCTCGTTTTTTCGTACTCATAAAAAAAGCGCCGATCTTTCGGTGCTTCTGCGTTCTGATTGGTGGAGCCAACGAGAATCGAACTCGTGTAGCCACGCTGCCAGCGTGGTATAATAGCCGCTATATTATGGCCCCAGTAAGAATATCTTATCGCAAACTTGTGCTTTACTCAAGAGTTAACTTATTATGAAAGCATGGAATTCAGCATCGTCGAATTGCGGAAAGAATATGACTCCGGGATCGAAAAAGTCATCCGCGGCTGTCTGATCGAATATGGTGCCAACCACGAAGGTACTGCCTGGGCAGATCCGTTTTTGGGACGTCTGAGTGAAGTCTATACGGAAGCGGAGACTGTGTATTATGTTGCGCTTGCCGGGGGAGAAGTCGTTGCCGGCGCCGGTATCGGAAAGGTAGAGGGAAGCGCAGACACCTGCGAACTGCAGAAGATGTACTGCCGGAAGGAATTCCGGGGAAAGGGCATCGCGCAGGCGCTGCTTGATCAAGCGCTCGCTTTTGCCAGTAAACACTACCGCTATTGTTACCTTGAGACACTGGATAATATGATCGAAGCGCAGGCGTTTTACCGGAGAAACGGATTCCGGAGGATCGACCGTGCTTTGGGAGACACAGGGCACGTTGCCTGTGATGTACGCTTTTTAAAGGATCTGCGCTGAGCAGATCCTATTTTGTTGTATCGTCGATCAGATGGAGTCCCTCCCGGTCGAGCATGTATACTTTTTCGGCGACATCATCGATAAATGCGCGGTCATGGCTGACGGAGATGATGCAGCCCTGATACTCTTTTAAGATCTTACGGACTTCCGGATTGGAGAGCGGGGAGAGATTCCGGGTCGGTTCATCCAGCAGCAGCACTTCCGCTTTCTGCAGGATCAGGGAAGCGATCAGAAGCTTGCAGCGCTGTCCCTGGGAAAGCCCGGCGATCGTATGATTCATTTCCTCGCTTGTATATTTCAGCGCCCCGAGCATCAGGCCTGCCTTTACGCGGCTTTCGAATGTGCTGAGGAAGTCGAGCGGCGTCATCTGATTATCCAGGATATCTTCGTAATTCTGCGGCATATACGCGACGTTCAGGCTTTCATTCGCCTTCAGCACGTCGCGGATCTCTTTGAGCAGGGTGCTTTTACCGCAGCCGTTATCACCGATGATGACGATCTTGTCCCGGCCTTTGACTGTCAGGCTGATCTCTCTGCTGAGGATCTTGTCTCCCGCTGTCAGAGTATCCCAATGATAATCAAGAACGATCCGCTGAGGATTCGTCTGGAGCGGCTCAAAGAAGATATTGATCGCTTCTTCGGGCTCGTATTTTTTCGTCATCCTTTCCTTCTTGATCTCCAGGTTCTTTTCCAGCGCCTTAACCGCGTGCATCTTCTTTTTGAGAAGCTGTCCGCCATGGGGATCCTGTCGTGAAATGGTCTTCTGGGCATGATCGACTTTCTGGTAGATCTGACGGTATTTTTCCATCTGCTTATGCAACTGTGCTTTTTCCTTAGCGGCGATCTGATTCGTGCGGTCGATCTGCTGCCGGCGATGCGCGGAATACTCCGCATAGTTTTCGCCGCTGAATGAGATCCGGGCTTCGCTTTTCCGTTTCAGCTGTTCGAGATGCAGGATCCCGGTGCCGCAATTCTGAAGCAGCGATTCATCGTGAGAAATAAACAGCACTGACTGACGGCATTGGCGGATGAATTCTTCCAGAAAGATCAGCGTCTTCAGATCGAGATCATTCGTCGGTTCGTCCAGAAGCAGAATATCCGGTTTTTCGTAGAGAAGCTTTAAAAGAGCGATCTTGACCTTTTCGCCGCCGCTGAGACTTTTCATCTTCCGCTCATTGCCGAAAAGGGAAGGGTCGATCTGCAGATCGACTGCCAGGGAATACAATTCCCCGTAATCGGGATCGGTATCGTCAATGTAGTCGAGGATGCCCGTCTTCAGCTCTTCTTCTGAAAGAGACTGCGGCATATACGCGACTTTTTCATCCGTATACACAGAGCCGCTCCAGCGGACATAATCCGTCACATCGATACCGGCAAGGATCTTCAGAAGGGTGCTCTTCCCGTTTCCTTCCTCGCCGATCAGGGCGATCTTATCACCCGGATTCAAAGTAAAACAAAAATCCTCCAGCAGGATCCTGCCTTTCAGGGTCTCGATTCTTAGATGATTGATTGTGAACATGAAAAAATTAATCTCCTTTATCTTCGTTTAGTGATACACAACTCAGATAAACGATATTGCTGAGTCGGGATGATTAATTCTTCTTCACGTTCTCACCTCTTTTCGACATCATTCTAACATGAAGAGAGACGGAAAACGAATGTGTTAGAATAAACATATAGAGGATAGTCTATGAATAATGAAGTGATCAAACAGCTGATCGAGCGCAAATCTGTCAGGGTATTTACTGATCGTGAGATCACCGAGGAAACAGTCGGGGAGATCTTAAGATGTTCTGTTGAAGCGCCTACAGCCGGCAATCAGCAATTGTATTCCATCATCCGCGTTAAGGATCCGGAACTGAAAGTAAAGCTCAGTGAGGTCTGTGACCATCAGCCTTTCATCGCCGAAGGAAAGCTGATCCTGGTATACTGTGCCGACTGTCTGAAATGGTACGAGGCATTTAAGGAGAACGGCTGTGAACCGCGTGATCCCGGTGTCGGCGATCTTCTGCTGGCAGTCGATGACGCTCTGATCGCTGCCCAGAATGCCGTGACGGCTGCCTGGTCATTGGGGATCGGCTCCTGCTATATCGGAGACATCATGGAAAACTGCGAGGAGGTTCGCTCTTTGTTGAAACTTCCGGAATATGTCTTTCCGGCAGCGCTGCTGGTCTTCGGCTATCCGACGGAGCAGCAGAAAGAACGGATCAAGCCGGAGCGGGTCGATCTGAAATACATCGTCTCCGAGGATTCCTATCACCGTCTTACAAAAGAAGAAAGCAGACAGATGTTTCTCAAGAAGTGCAGCGAGGAGACCTTTGACGGCTGGATCAATGCCTTCTGCAAACGCAAATACAATTCCGATTTCAGTAAAGAGATGCAGCGTTCTGTGAACGAATATATAAAACAATACGGAGAAAAAAATGAATATGCTGGAAACTCTTGATGAGTTAAAAATCGAGTATCAGATCCTGAAACACAATCCCGTGAACACGATCGAGGAAGCGCTGAAAGAGAACATCCCCGGAAGGATCGACGGGATCGAATGCAAGAGCCTTTTTCTGAAAAACAAACAGAATTATTACCTGTATTTCCTGGAAGGGGATGTGAAAGCCGATCTTCAGGAGCTGGCTTCCTTTCTTCATGAACCGAAGCTGCGCTTTGCCCCGGAAGAAGACCTGCAGGGGATCCTCGGACTGGATTCCGGAAGTGTGACACCGCTCGGAGTCATCAATGATAAAGACCGGATGGTGACTGTCGTCATCAGCGGCAGTCTTAAGGACAAGCGGGTGCTCGTCCATCCGGATTCCAACGATACGACTCTGTCCATCCGTTTTGACGATCTCCTCCGCTATATCGAATTTACGAAACACGTTTATCTGCTGGTATGAGGTGAACCTATGGCAAAACAAATCTGGAAACCGGCCAATCTTCTGAATCCGGTACCGGCCGTGATGGTCAGCTGCAGCGACAACGAAGGACATCACAATGTCATGACGGCTGCCTGGTGCGGCACGGTCTGCTCAGACCCTGTCATGGTCTCGGTCTCGATCCGGAAGAGCCGTTATTCCCACGAACTGATCTCCAAAAGTGAAGAATATGTGATCAATCTCGTCAGCCGCGATATGGTCAAGACGTGTGACTTCGTGGGGATCAAATCGGGCAGGAATATCGATAAATTCGCTTTGAAAGGCGATCTGCGGATCACCGGCTGTCCTTCGCAGAAAGTCGGCGCCTTATCGATCGCGGAATCGCCCGTTTCACTTGAATGCAAAGTCAAACAGGTCCTGGAACTGGGCTCGCACGATATGTTTGTTGCGGAAGTCGTCTCCACGACAGTCGATGACAGGATCCTGGACGAGAACGGAAGACTGGATCTTAAGAAAGCGGATCTTGTTGCCTACAGCCACGGTGAATACTACGGCTTAGGGGAACTGCTGGGGAAATTCTCCTTCTCCACACACAAGGATGAAAGGCTGAAGACAAGGCAGGCGATGAACCGCGAGAAACGTTCGGGGAAAGCACTGCAGAAAGAAAGAGACGGCAAAGATGAACGTTAATGTCTACGAACGCTATTACGAGGCGGAAGGAACCTTCAACGGCCGTGAAAGGCATGCCGCGCTGGTCATGCTGATCAGCGATTCCGCTGAGGGGAATATCACTTACGAAGCCGCGGTAACATTCTTTCCGCATGATGACGAAGAAGACTTCGGAGTATCGTACGATGCGTATTTCGCGAAGACCCTGTACTCCGGAAAAGGCCGCCGCTCGAAGAAGAGAGAAGCGTTGCTGCTGGAACAGCTGCAGACAGTGATCAATGATCTGGCTTCGGAGAACGGCGCTGCGGTATTCTGGGACAGACCGCTGCGTGACGCAAGGACAGCGTAATACGAAAATTGAATACGAAAGAATAACGGCAAAACTGCCGTTTTTTCGTTAAGTATGACAAATTCCGACGATTTGTCACATGTTGTTTTCCTTCAGAATGCAGTACGTATAGTAATATTTAAGTAGGAGTAAGCGCTTATGAAACTGATCGATAAAGTTGCTTTGATCTATCTGAAAGACAGAAAGGTTTTAATGACCCTTTCCAAAGGGAAGGATACCTACTATCTTCCCGGAGGAAAGAGAGAAGGAACGGAGACCGACGCCGAGACACTGATCCGTGAACTGAGGGAGGAACTCAGCATCCGGATCCTGCCGGAAACCCTCGCGCCGTATGGTGTTTTTGAAGCGCAGGCGCACGGAAAGGCGGAGGGCGTCCTGGTGCGCATGAGTTGCTATACCTCGGAGTTTGAAGGCGAATTAAAGCCGGCAAATGAGATCGCGGAACTGGATTGGTTTACTTATAAAGATAAAGAGAGGACTTCTGCGGTCGATCAGATCATTTTCGACGACCTGAAACAGAAGGGTCTGCTCAGCTGACCGGGAGGCCGTCATGAAATACCTGTGGATACTGTCGATCGTACTGTCCCTGACCGGTGTTTCCCCGGACCGTTTTTCGCTGGTCTCCTATGTAAGGGAGAGCATTCAGCGCGAACTGGAGAAAGCCGGGGCGGAACTGCATCATGAGGGAACGAGGACCTCGGTCACGACCAGGAACATGTGGATCTCCGTAAATGAGGAGAACAACCTCTGGGTCGTCGATGTGCAGGGAACACCGAAAGAGGTCTACATCGTCGATTCCCCGGAAAGAGAAGAGATCAGTCACTACGAGAGAGTGCATCACGAGGCGGTCACGCACCAGGAGCCGGTATACGGAGAGCGGCGGTACTGGACCGTTACATTCCCGGCGGCTTCTTCGGTTTTTGCTCCGGAAACATACTATTCCTACGAGGAAGCGCTGTCTGCTGCCGGAGCCCGTGACGGGAATATCGTAAACGCGGCAGGCGACATTGAAAGGTATATCGTTTCCTACAACACGGTCGTCGACCGGGAAGCATATGACGAGACAGTAAAGGTCATTGACCAGTATGCCCGTGCGGAAGTCGGCCATTACGAGACAAAGATCCTCGGTGAGATCGGACACTGGGAGCAGGGAAACGCGGAACTCGCCGGTATTGGTGAAGGGCATTATATTTCAAAAATGATCCGCAGCGGAGCGGAACAATAAAAGGGGAGCGCATCATGAAAAAAGACCTTGGGAAAATCATAGCTTCTGTGCTTGTCCTGGCGATCTGCCTGGGCCTGGCAAACGTCACCGGACTGGATATCCGGGGATTCATCTCCAATTTCCATATCGATCTTGAATCACTGCTGAAGGTGCTGATCATCGTTACCGGTCTTCTGTCGATCGGTTATCTGCTGAAGTTCCTGGTCTCATTGATCAGGGCGCCGAAGCTTGCCACTCTGGTGACGATCCTGCGAAGCGGGATCGATTATGCGATGCTGATCCTGATCGTCGTGTGGTCGCTGCGTGTCCTCGGAGCAGATATCAACGGGATCATTGCCGGCCTGGGGATCCTGGCTTTGATCATCGGCACCAGTGCCGAAGGTCTTATCGAAGATATGCTTACAGGTCTCTTTATCCTGTTTGAGCAGGAGTATAAAGTAGGCGATATCATCGAAGTCGATGAATTTCTGGGCACGGTCACCGAGATCGGTATCCGCACGACCTGTCTGAAAGACAACGCCGGGAACGAAAAGATCTTCAACAACTCATCCATGAAAGACATTCTGAACCGCTCTTCCTACAAGTCCATCGCGGTCGTTGACCTGGAAGTCCCGGATGAATCCCTGGACAAAGTGCTGGCCGCGGATTATGGCGATATCAAATGCCTTGGCGTAGAAGATATTTCCGGTGAGCAGCCGGTCGTCCGTTTCACCAAGGAAGTGGAAGAGAAAGATATTTATAACGCCAGAAGAGAGATGAACCTTTATCTTCTGAAAAAGTTCAAGGAGCTTGAGATCGGCTGATGGATAAGAAAGAATTCCGTCCCTTGCCGGAGGAATTCAATCTTGGCTATAAACCACCGGTAAAGGAAGAAGAAGAGGAAAAGAAAAAGAAAAGAAAACGTCGCCTGCGTAAGATATTGGCTCTGGCTGCGACGGTTTTGATCATTCTTCCTTTGGCATTGCGTACAGGTCTTTTCAGTGATCCTTCTTCCAGAGGAGATGCTTCCTCAAACGCCGCTGTCGTTCCCGCTTCGAATGTACAGCCGGACGAAAAGGACCCGGAAACGGATACGGTCATTCTGAAAGAGGGAACCTATTATTCCGGAGAAACATATGCGCACTTTGAAAACGCAAGAGGCTGGTTCTTTAACGGTGAGTATTTCATCCCGCTTCAATATGATCCCGAAACCCTGCGCTACACCGCGTCCGGCGCCTATCCCGAAGCGATCGGACTGGCTCTCGATTCGACCGCGTATTATGTAAGCGCGGAAGGAGAGATCGGTATTGAAGAGGATGCTCTGATCCTGTACGATCCCTTCACACAGAAAACGGAGCGCTTTGCGCCATCATCCAGGATCTTTGATACAACATATATCGATAAGGCACACGCGCTGTCCTTTGAAGTCGGCTCCCTGCTGGGGAACTGGACCGGAGTTCTTAGCCCGGCTTCCGATCATCCGATGGCTTACCTGAAGAGCCTGGAGCTTCTGCCGGACGGAAGACTGGTGATCGTAGCCGGTGACACTGAGACAACAGAGACAAAGACGTTTACCGGCGGCTGGGAATTCGCAAACGGAGTCCTGCATACATCCTTTGAGCTTCCGCTGGAATACGAGATCAAAAACGGCGATTCCGTGATCCGCTACACATTTGATCAGATGCCGGAGGGTATCCTTTTCTATGATGAGCAGGGATGCTATATATATCTGAATATATTTGCTTCGCAGCTGTTCGCGCATTAATCAGGCCCGCTTGTTTTTACAGCGGCAGAAAAAACGGTAGAATAGAAAAAAGAAAACATTCATCCTGCTATGAATGCTTTTATCTGAAAAGATCTTTGTATTGAAAATCAGAACGATGAAGGAAGGAAAAAATGAGCGAAGTATTGTTTGAATCACTGGATCTTGGCTTCAATATCTATCATACCCGCATGCCCGGACACACTCCCGGACCCGGACGGGTCTTCAGTTCACTAATCGTCGGCAGTGAAAAGGCGCTCCTGATCGATACCGGTTACGGAATCGGAGATTACCGTGCGTATGTTGAAACACTGACAGACAAGCCGCTGATCGTCGCCAATACACACGGGCACATCGATCACGCGAGCGGCAACTGTCAGTTTGATGAAGTATGGATGAATCCCAAAGACTACGCGCTGGCAGACTGGCATACAAGCCTTGAGACCCGCAGAAACTCCAAGGATATCGGTGACTATGTGGACAGACTGGTAGATGGACCGTATAAACGGCTGCCGCTGGAAGAAGGGGTCGTTTTCGATCTGGGAGACCGTACCGTTACAGCATTTAACTGTGCCGGACACACCAAAGGCTCGATGTCTTTTCTTGACAGCAAATCCCGTTATCTGTTTACCGGCGATAATATCACCAGAAGAGTGGTTCTGCTGAGCGTGGTCAATTCCACGACTCTGGAGGAATTCCGGCAGACCCTGCATCATACGAAAAAGCTTTCCTTCGATCATATCGTCGCGGCCCATGTTCCGTATCTGATGCAGCCCGAATGGATCGATAAAGTTCTGGATATCGTGGAGAACTTCGATCCCCGGAAAGGGATCGTTCCGCCGCGCAATTTCCCAGCGAAGATTCCGGGCTTACTGCCGACAGAATATACGGTAGGAGACGGATTTGATGATCCGGAATACTGCGGTTTCGTATATGACGGAAATCATCTTGAAGAGTTCCTGCAGGGATTCGCATTAAAACAATAAGATCTGCAAACCCGGGATCGGTCGCATCTGCGGCCGGTCTTTTTTATGCGGCAAAAGGCTGCTTTTACAGCGGAATTCAGGCAGAAAACAGAATTAGCAATCTTCTATTGACAGTGCTAAATGGGTGTTATAAAATGTTAGCAGTGAGAAAAAAAGAGTGCTAAAAGGAGGTGAGTTCCGTGCTGACAAGCAGACGTATCGAAATCTTAAAAGCGATTATCGAAGAGTTTATCGATACGGCTGAACCAGTTGGTTCAAAGACCCTACAACAGAAGTATCACCTTAGTTATTCCAGCGCAACGATCCGTAATGAAATGGCCGCGCTGGAAGCGGAGAACTATCTGGAAAAACCTCATACTTCCGCAGGCAGAGTTCCTTCAAATAAAGCGTATCAGTTCTATTGCGAACATTTGATGGAGAAGAGTGTGGACGAGGATGTGAAATATGCTATCAGCAATATCTTCGATCAGAAATCGATGAATATTGAGGAGGCGATCAAGGAAAGCTGTTCGATCATTTCCGAAATGACCAATCTGGCCAGCGGAATCCTTGGCCCGGATGCTTCCAAGCAGACTCTCGAGCATATCCAGCTGATACCGGTAGATGAGAAAACAGCCGTCTGTGTCCTGATCACCAACGTTTCCCATACGGAGCATAAAGTGTTCCACTTCGAGGAAGCGATCTCGGTGGATGATATCAAGAAATGTACAGATATCATCAATGACCGTCTGAAAGGGATCCCGCTCTCGCAACTGACAGAAAGACTGACCGCGATCAAACCGCTGCTGGTCGAACATGTCAAACGCTATGAGATGCTGTTCAATGCTTTCCTGGGTGCCTTCGTGAAATTCGCGAGCGACACGATGTATATCAGCGGCGCCAGCAACATGATGTACCAGCCGGAATTCAACGATATCGAACGTGTTCGTTCCCTGATCACCAAGATCAACGATTCCAAGATGTGGCGTGATCTGATCAGCGATAAGAACGCTTCGGATCTGGCGCTGAAAACCTCAGACGGCACACAGATGGTCTGGAAAGACGATCTGGCCGTCATAACGAACGATATCCACGTAAATGATAAGGCAGATACCGTGAAGCTGATGGTCGTCGGTCCGAAACGGATGCAGTACGAAAGGATCGTCAGTCTGATGGACTTCATTGGACGGGAGATCGAGAAGATTTATCGCAAATAGGAGAGTGTAATGGACAAAAAGAAAAAAGACATGCCTGAGATCCATAAGATTGAGGATACAGAAGAGATCGTAGAAGATCTTAACGAAGAAAACAGTGAGGAAGTTCCGGAAGAAAAAGGAATGGAAACACTGAAGAAAGAGATCGATACTCTGAAAGCTGAGGTCGACCGTCTGAAAAACGAATACGCCAGAGCGTATGCGGATACCGAGAATATGCAGCGCCGTCTCCGCAACGAAGCGGATATGGCAAAGAAATACCGTATCCAGAGTTTCGCTCTTGAAGTATTGCCTGCCCTGGACAACCTCGAAAGAGCCCTGTCACAGGAATGCGCAAAGGAAGCGGAAGGTTACCGCAAGGGCGTAGAAATGATCTACACACAGCTCACCAAAGCCCTGAAGGACGAGGGAGTTGAAGAGATCGACGTTCTCAACAAACCGTTTGACGCCAACACTTCCCAGGCGATCATGCTTGAGAAAAAGGAAGGCGTTGAATCCGGCATCGTAACAGATGTCTTACAAAAAGGATATATGCTTAAGGATCGTATTTTACGAGCCGCTATGGTTAAAGTTTCTGAATAAATGAGGAGGAATGAAAAATGAGCAAGATTATTGGTATTGATTTAGGTACAACAAACAGCTGTGTTGCCGTTATGGAAGGTAAAGATGTGAAGGTCATCACAAACCCGGAGGGCAACCGTACAACTCCTTCTGTCGTCGCTTTCAAGGGTGACGAACGTATCGTCGGTGATGCCGCAAAGCGTCAGATCGTTACAAACCCGAATTCCGTTTCTTCCATCAAGAGACTGATGGGCAGCAATGAAAAAGTCGAGATCGACGGCAAGAAATACACTCCGCAGGAGATCTCCGCGATGATCTTACAGTACATGAAGACATATGCGGAAGCTTACCTCGGTGAAAAAGTCGACAAGGCTGTCATCACTGTACCGGCTTACTTCAACGACGCGCAGCGTCAGGCTACAAAAGACGCAGGTAAGATCGCCGGTCTCGAAGTTGAACGTATCATCAACGAACCGACTGCCGCAGCTCTGGCATTCGGTATCGATAAGACCGATAAGGAACAGAAGGTCATGGTCTACGACTTAGGCGGCGGCACCTTCGATGTTTCCATCCTGGATCTTGCTGACGGTACCTTCGAAGTTCTGGCAACTGCCGGTAACAACAAGCTCGGCGGCGATGACTTCGATAACGTCGTCGTTGACTGGATCAATGAGGAATTCCGCAAGCAGTACGGCATCAACCTGAAGAACGACCGTATGGCTCTGCAGAGAATGAAGGAAGCTGCTGAAAAGGCGAAGAAAGAGCTGTCCGCTTCTGTACAGGCACAGATCTCGCTGCCGTTCATTTCCGCAAACGAAAGTGGTCCGCTGCATTTCGAAGCAACCCTTACAAGAGCTGAATTCGACAGAATGACAAAGCATCTGGTCGATATGACTGTTGAGCCGGTCCGTCAGGCATTAAAAGACGCCGGTCTTACACCGTCCGATCTGGACCAGGTCCTGTTAGTCGGTGGTTCCACACGTATGGTCTCCGTTCAGGAAGCTGTCAGAAGAGAGCTTGGCAAGGAACCGAACCGTTCTGTTAACCCGGATGAAGTCGTAGCTATGGGTGCTGCGATCCAGGGTGGTGTCTTAGCAGGTGATGTCAAAGACGTCCTGCTGCTCGATGTCACACCGTTAAGCCTTGGTATCGAAACACTGGGTCATGTCATGACAGTTATGATCCCGCGTAACACAACGATCCCGACAAGCAAGTCTCAGATCTTCTCCACAGCTGCGGATAACCAGCCGGCAGTAGACATCATGGTCTACCAGGGCGAACGTCCGATGGCACCCGATAACAAGCTTCTCGGTAACTTCCAGCTGACAGGTATCGCACCCGCCAGAAGAGGTGTCCCGCAGATCGAAGTTAAATTCGATATCGACGTTAACGGTATCGTCCATGTTTCCGCGACCGATAAGGCTACCAACAAGAAACAGGAGATCACGATCACCAATTCCAGCGGTCTGAGCGATGCTGAGATCGACAAGATGGTCAGAGAAGCGGAAGAACATAAGGCCGAAGATGAAAAGCGTCATGAGGAAGCTGAGCTCAAGAACAAGGCGGAAGCCTTCATCACCCAGATCGACGACACTCTGAACAACCAGGAGATCAAGGTCGATGATGCCCAGAAGGCAGAAGTTCAGAAGCTCAGAGATGAACTCCGCAAGGCGATCGATACAAATGACTACGCTACTCTGAAGACAAAACTGGATGAGCTTGAAAAAGCAGCTCAGGCAATGTCTCAGGCTATGTATCAGCAGCAGGCTGCCGGCAACGCGAACGCGAACGGCGGTGCTTACTCCAACGTACATCCGAACGACGCACCGAACAACGATGATGTCGTAGACGCAGACTTCAAAACGAAAGGCTAAGCTTTGAAAAAGCTTGTAGCGCTCCTGCTGGTCTTACTGCTCGCCGCCTGCAGCGGCGGCAGTGAGCCGGCAGCGACAGAAGAACCGGTACAGGAAGAACCGGTCGAAGAAACGATCGATGTCACACCGCTCCTGGACATCAAGGCAGGCGCTCTTCGCGAGGCGCCTCTCTATCGTCTTGAAGGAGAGGAACTCCGTGAAGTCGGCACACTTTGCGAGGGAACACTGGTCGATACCTCTTCTGACAGCCGCGGCAATTACGTCAGACTGAAAGGCGGGGAGTATTATGTCTCCGGCAAGGATATCGATAACAGCGGCCGTTACTATCGTTTTGAGAACCATCTTCTGAAGCTCGGAACGGTAGAGACGAACGCTGACTATTCGCTGTATGACGTGAAGGGCAGAAAGCTCTTCAGCGGCAGTGAAAGCACGCTATACGATGTAGTCGTGCGCGACAGCGAAGACGATCCCCGCTACGGCGTTCTGTTCCTGAACCAGGTCGTCTATCTGAACAAGGAAGACGCCCAGGGGTTCATCGCGGACGAGGTGCAGGGAGCTGCCGAGAGTGTTCCGGTGCTGATGTACCACTTCTTCTATGACGAAACGAAAGATCCTGCTCCGAATGACGGGAACTATCTGGAAGTCAATGAACTTGATGAACAGCTGAACTATCTGAAGGAGAACGGTCACGATACCTTGACGATGCGGGAAACGCTCTACTTCATGCAGGAGAGGGCGGAGGTCCCAGACAAGGCAGTGTGCATCACGATCGACGACGGCGATCCTACCGTCTATGAATACGCGTATCCGCTGTTCCGGAAATATGAGCTTAACGCGACTCTGTTTCTGATCTGCGGCTGGCTGGAGCCGGAAATGCCGTATTCCTTCTGGGAAATGCGTGAAGCCGGTATGGAACTGCAGTCACATGGTTTCCTGACACATCAGGGCGGTTGTGAGGGAATGCAGCACGGCGGCCGTATCCTCTGTATGGATTATGAGGAAGGTGTCCAGGATACCAAGATGTCACTGGATTACTGTGACGGCGGATTTGCTTACTGTTATCCGTTCGGCGACTATAACGATCATGCGATCGAGATCCTGAAGGATGCCGGCGTTAAGATCGCGTTTACCACACAGAACGGATGGATCGACCCCTCGCAGGACATATACGCGCTCCCGCGTGTACGTGTCAGCGGAGGACAGGGTCTGAACGCATTCATCGCTAGTATTGAAAGGTGACGATATGGCAGATAAAAGAGATTATTATGAAGTGCTGGGTATCAGTAAAGGCGCTAGTGAAGACGAGATCAAACGAGCCTATCGCCGCCTGGCAAAAAAATATCACCCGGATATAAACAAAGAACCGGGTGCTGAGGAAAAATTCAAGGAGATCAACGAAGCCTACGAGGTCTTGAGCGACCCGCAGAAGAAGGCAAGTTACGATCAGTTCGGCTTTGCCGGAATGGACGGCATGAACTTCGGTGGCGGAGGCGCGGGCTTCAGTGGCGGCTTCGATGATCTGGGAGATATCCTGAACTCCTTCATGGGAGGAATGGGAGGATTCTCTGATTTCGGCTTCGGAGGACGGCGCAGCGGCAGCCGCGCATCCAACGGACCGATCAAAGGCGACAACCGTTATATGTCGATGGATATCGATTTCCTGGACGCTGTCCATGGTGTCGATAAAGTGATCCGTCTGAAAGTCGACCAGCCCTGTGAACACTGTCACGGGACCGGCGCTGAGAACCCCGGAGATATCGAGACCTGCTCGACCTGCGGCGGCAGCGGACGGACAGTTCACCAGACACGTACCGCTTTCGGCGTCATGCAGCAGGTCGGTGTATGTCCCGACTGTCGCGGTACCGGTAAACGGATCAAAGTACGCTGCTCCAGCTGTCATGGTGAAGGCTATGTCACCAAGACCGAAGAGGTGGAGATCTCGATCCCGGAAGGAATCAGTTCCGGCCAGCAGATCCGTGTGAGCGGCAAAGGCGAACGCGGACGCAACGGCGGCCCGAACGGCGACCTCTACATCGAGATCAACGTCTTACCGCATAAGTATTTCCGCAGAGACGGCAACGATATCCATATCACTGTCCCGATCTCCGCGATCGACGCGACTCTGGGTACTGAGATCGAGGTACCGACG
This sequence comes from Erysipelotrichaceae bacterium, assembly GCA_017431225.1. GTDB lineage: Bacteria > Bacillota_I > Bacilli_A > Erysipelotrichales > Erysipelotrichaceae > RGIG5669. The sequence goes on from JAFRLM010000022.1 coordinate 88,253, forward strand.
ATCCATGGCGATGTCGAACTGACGATCCCGGCCGGAACGCAGCCGAAACAGAAGATGCGTATCAAAGGCTACGGTGTCAAAGATCTCCGCGGCAGCAACCGCGGCGATGAATATGTCGAGATCGATGTCACGATCCCGAAGAAGATCACCCGCGAGGAAAGAGAACTCTATATGCAGTTAGCGAAAAAGGGAGAGAAGAAAGAATCTGTCTTTGAACGCTTCAAGAAAAGCTTTAAGTAAGGGGAGACCCTTACTTAAAAAACAAAAATCGTTAGCACTTCGAACATTAAAGTGCTAAACCAAGGAGGTGTATTGAATGAATATTGAGGAAATGACGGAAAAACTCCAGCAGATCTTCATGAAAGCCATACAGAGGATGCAGGACCTGCGCAACCCGGAGATCACGACGGAGCACTTGCTGAGTGCGTGTCTCGAGGACGAGGACATCCTGTCCTTTCTGGAAAACAACCAGATCTCCGCGACCCGCCTGAAGGAGATCGCGGAAAAATACCTGCAGGATCTGCCGGTCAACGATGTCGTGTCGGAACCACGTGTGTCCCCGCTCGTCTTTGCGTCTTACAACGAGGCGCAGAAACTGAAACAGGAACGCGGTGACCAGTATCTGGGAGCATTTCTCTTCTTCATCTGCCTCCTGTATAACAGCTCGGGAGTGGCGGAGGAAATGCGCCGGAATATCTCCTGCACGAAAGAAGAATTACTGAAAAAAGAATTGGAAGGAAGAGGTGATACTATGACAATTCAGGATAAGAGCCAGGAAAACAATCTGAACCCGCTGGAAAAATACGGACGCAATCTGGTCGAGGATGTTAAATCCGGTAAGATCGATCCGGTCATCGGACGTGATGATGAGATCCGCCGTGTGATCGAGATCCTGTCCCGTAAGACCAAGAACAACCCGGTCCTGATCGGTGAGCCAGGTGTCGGTAAAACAGCGATCGTTGAAGGTCTGGCATGGCGTATCATGAACGGCGATGTCCCTCTTTCCCTGAAAGGCAAGGACCTGATCGAGCTTGATATCGGCGCTCTGATCGCCGGTGCGAAATACCGTGGTGAATTTGAGGAACGTCTGAAAGCGGTCCTGAAAGCCGTGAAGGAAAAAGACGGACAGATCATCCTGTTCATCGATGAGCTGCATAACCTGGTCGGTGCCGGCAAGACAGACGGCGCCATGGACGCAGCCAACCTGTTAAAGCCGATGCTGGCAAGAGGCGAGCTCAAGTGTATCGGTTCGACGACTTACGACGAATACCGTAAATACATCGAGAAGGATAAGGCTCTTGAGAGACGTTTCCAGAAGATCGATGTCGATGAACCGAGTGTTGAAGACACGATCTCCATCCTGCGTGGACTGAAAGACCGTTTTGAATCCCATCACGGCGTCAAGATCCGTGATGAGGCGATCATTGCCGCTTCCGTGCTCAGCGACCGCTACATCACCGACCGTTTCCTGCCGGATAAGGCGATCGACCTGATCGATGAAGCCTGCGCGGCAACCAGAGTCGAGATGGATTCGATGCCGGCGGAACTCGATGAAATGATCCGCCGTATCCGTCAGCTTGAGATCGAGGAAGTCTCCTTAAAGAACGAGGAAGACGAAAAAGCGCAGCTTCGTCTGGATGAACTGAGAAAAGAACTCAAACAGCTGCGTGCTCGCAAGGACGAGCTCTACGACAAATGGAGCAGGGAAAAAGAAAAGCTGACAGAGGTCAAGAAAGCGAAGGAAGATCTCGAAAAGGCGAAACTGGCGTTCACCTCCGCGCAGAACGACGCCCGCTATGAAGAGGCGGCGAAACTGCAGTATGAGACGATCCCGAATCTGAAAAAGAAGATCGAGAGCTTCTCAGCGGAGAACGACGGTGAAAGACTGATCCAGGAAGTCGTCGATGAAGAAGCGATCGCCAAAGTCGTTTCCAAGTGGACCCATATCGAAGTCAGCAAGCTGATGTCCAGTGAACGTGAGAAGCTGCTGAATCTCGAAAAGATCCTGACCAAGAGAGTCATGGGCCAGTCCGAAGCTTTACATCTCGTCAGTGACGCGATCCTGCGTAATAAGGCGCAGATCGGCGATCTCAACCGTCCGATCGGCTCCTTCCTGTTCCTTGGTCCGACCGGTGTCGGTAAGACGGAAGTCGCCAAGGCACTGGCGGAACAGCTCTTTGATGATGAGAATAAGATCGTCCGTATCGATATGTCGGAATACATGGAGAAATTCTCCGTCTCCCGTCTGATCGGTGCTCCTCCGGGATATGTCGGATACGAAGAGGGCGGCCAGCTGACCGAAGCCGTACGCCGTAAACCGTATTCGATCGTCCTGCTCGATGAGATCGAAAAAGCGCATCCGGATGTCTTCAACATCCTGCTGCAGATCCTCGATGACGGCCGGATCACCGACTCCAAGGGTGTCACTGTCGATTTCAAGAACACGATCATCATCATGACCTCCAACCTCGGCAGCGAATTCGCCTTCGAGAAGGATCACGAAAAGAAAGTCGATGAATACGAAGCGCTGATCAAGGCGACCTTCAAACCGGAGTTCGTCAACCGTATCGACGAGATCGTCATCTTCGAACCGCTGAACGCGAAGGTCATCAAGGAGATCGCCTACAAGTTCCTCGGTCAGCTGATCGACCGTATGAAAGACAGCAACATCAACCTGTCCTTCACCGACGAGGCGATCGAGAAGATCGCGGAACTGGGATACGATCCGACCTACGGCGCACGTCCGATGAAGCGGCATATCCAGCGCAGCGTCGAATCCCAGCTCGCTCGTTTCGTGATCGCGAACCCGGCAGCGAAGAATATCGAAGTCGGCTACGACAAAGACCATTACACGGTCACCGAAAAGAAAGATGAGACTGCAGCCGCGTAAGCGCTGCAGTCTTTTTCTTTTCTTTGAAAATTGGTATAAAAGAGGTATGGAATACGAAAAGAGTTCACCTACCAGTTACTGTCTGGGCATGTCGCCACTGATCGAAGGTCTGCGTCATCGCCCGGAAGTGATCGAAAAAGTCTATCTGTCTTCAAAGGCGAAGGAAAACGCGTCGCTTGAAGAACTGCACCGGCTCTGCCGGAAACTTGCGGTACCGGTCGAGATCGATGACCGCCGGATCGCCAGGCTCTCCGTCAAGGAGAACTGTTTTGCGATCGGTGTTTTTAAGAAATTTGAAGATACACTGCGCGGGAACTGCCATATCCTGCTGTGTGAATATGAGGACGAAGGATTTTTAGGAACGACACTGCGTTCCGCGGTCTCCTTCGATCAGAAAGAGATCGCGCTGATCGGCTGTCACGCCGATGTGTTCGATCCCAAAACCGTCCGCGCATCGATGGGGGCGATCTTTCACTGCCGTCTGTCTTTCTTCGCTTCACTCGAAGAATACCTGGCAAAATATCCCCGTCAGAGTATCTATACCTATGACCCCGAAGCGGAAGAAGAGATCAGCGGTCTGAAAAATACGCTGCATCGCAGCTTCCTGATGCGGGAGAAGGGTGGTGCCGCGGAAGGTTTCCGGACCTATTCGATCCGCAAAAAGAGCGCGCAGGAACTTTCGCCGACGATGATCGGGGCAATCACCTTCGAAAGACTTTACTCTTTGCGTGCGGATAAAAACTGAACAAGACTCCGAAAAAGCAGGAAACGGCCGGTCAAAAGACCGGTCTTTTTGTTTTCTGCTGATAATTGTCAGCGCTGTAAAACGGGTGCTATAGTAATACTGTAGAGCATATTCTGAAAGATCATTCATGGATCCCGGACAGGATTGCCGGAAAACAGTGTTCCGAAAGCAGATGTATATGAAGAGAAAACTACTGGCAATGGATCTTGACGGCACCGCGGTAGCGGACGACTATTCGCTCAGTCCCTCCGCCATTGCGGCGATCGAAGAAGCGCGCAGACACGGTCTGAGGACCGCTTTTGTCAGCGGCCGGAGAGACGTCGACATGCTGACGCTGGGCGAGGAGCAGTGGTGCGTTGATTACCACATCCTCAACAACGGCGGAAAGATCATCCGTTGCGAAGACAGAAAGATCCTGCGCAACGAATGCATCGACCGGGAAACGAGCGTCCGCCTGATCCGCTACGCGCTGGAAAACGATCTGCAGCTGCACATCGTCAGCGGCATGCTGTGGCAGGTGACGAAAATGAGCGAAAGCACACTGCGCTATGCGTCTCTGCTCGGTGTCATCCCCGAGACGGTCAGCTCGCTTGCCGAGATCGATACCGAAGCGATCGAAGGCTTCATGGCTACCGGCGATCTTCAGCCGATCGCGGAATTCATCGACCGCGAACTGCCGGAACTCTGTTACCTGCATTCCGAACCCGGAACGATCGACATCATGAAACAGGGCGTTTCCAAATGGAACGGTATCCGGGCACTGGCGGAACTTCTGGGCATCGGAGAGAACGAGACCGCCGCAGCAGGCAATTACTACAATGATCTTGATATGATCGAGCGGGCTGGCCTGGGGATCGCGGTCGCCAATGCGGTCACGCCCGTCAAGGAGGCCGCTGGCTATGTGACTGCGGAAGACAACAACCATGAAGCGGTAAAAGAAATGATCGGATACATTCTCAGGGAGGTCGAAGAGAATGAATAAGATATTACTTGGAATCGACAACGGCGGCAGCGACATCAAATGCGCGCTGTTCGACACGGAGGGCAGGGAACTTGCCTGCGCCACAGTGCAGCTGCCTGTCAGCGTACCCGCACCGGGATGCACAGAACGCGACGCGGAGGAAGTCTGGCAGGCAAATCTGACTGTCATCCGTCAGGCGCTGAAGGAAGCGGATTGTGATCCCGCACAGATCGCCGGGATCGGCATCACCGCCTACGGCAACGGTCTGGTCTTTCTGGACGGGAAGATGCAGCCGGTCTATCCGGTGATCGTTTCGACCGACGACCGGGCAGCGGAACTCGTGCAGCGGTTCAAGGCGGACGGAACGGAAAGAAGGCTCTTTCCCTTCACAAGGCAGACGGTATGGTCGGCACAGCCGGCTGTGCTCCTGCCCTGGTTCAGGGAAAACCGTCCGGAGATCCTGCAGCGGACACGCTGGATCCTTTCGCTCAAAGACTATCTGCGCTACCGCCTGACCGGCGAACTGTACGGGGAGCTCACTGAAGCCTCTTCGACGAGCCTCGTCGCGCTGGACCGCAAAAACTATGATCCGGAGCTCTTCCGGATCCTGGATATCGAGGAATGCTTCGACAAATTCCCGCCTGTTCTGGAGAGCACGGCGGTCGCCGGATATCTGAACAAGGAGGCAGCGGAACTGACGGGTCTTAAGGAAGGTACGCCGGTCGCGGCCGGATACTTCGACATCGACGCCAACGCTCTGGCCAGCGGTATCCTCAGCGACGATGAACTGTGTCTGATCGCAGGTACCTGGTCGATCAACGAATATCTGACGAAAGAAGCGACGACGGAATACGACAAACGCACCAACACGGCAACACTGTCCTATCTGGATGGCTTGTATCTGATGGAGGATTCGACTCCGACTTCAGCCGGCAACTTCAACTGGTACGTCGAGAAGATCATCCGCCGCTATGCCCCGTCGCTAAGCAGCGCCGAGATCTATGAACACTGCAGCCGGGCAGTTTCCGAAAAAGCCCCGGAAGATACGGACGCTGTCTTTGTTCCGTATCTGTTTGCCAGTGCCACCGCGCCGGAAGCGCACGGCGCTTTCCTGAATCTTCAGGCCGGAGATGATGAGGCATCCCTGATCCGCGCCATTTACGAAGGGGTCGTTTTCTCCAGTGTACACCATGTCCATAACCTGCGGCGGCCGCTGGATTCCTACCGCATCGCTAAACTGTCCGGCGGGATCACGAATTCGGAAGTCTGGTCGCAGATGATGGCGGATGCCCTGCAGATCCCGATCCAGACCCTGGAGGGAAGTCAGACCGGCGCGAAAGGCGCGGCGATCGGCGCGGGCGTTGCCTGCGGGATCTTCCGGGATCTCGCGGAAGCGACCGGGAAGATGGTGCGTTTTGGCAGACTGTACGAACCGCGTGAGGAGTACGCAAAGATCTATATGAAAAAATACCAGCGCTACGAGGCTGCCCTGAAGGCAGTCGACCTGCTGGCCGGGGAAGGAGAATAACGATGTTTACCGTAAGTCCGTCGATCTATTCCGCCGATCTGCTTGGCCTGAGGAAGGTGCTGAAGGAGGCGGAAGGCTTTGAACATATCCATCTCGACATCGATGACGGCAATTTCGTCCGCGGCATCAGTTTCGGGACTGCACTCGTCGAACAGATCGCAAAAGCGACCTCTGTTCCGCTGGATGCGCATCTTGAGGTGCTCAATCCGCTCGATCATGTCGACGGTCTGGTGAAAGCCGGCGTCAGCCTGATCAGCGCCCATCTGGAAGTGCTCGATTATCCGTCCCTGTTTTTGAGCCGGGTCCATAATCTCGGCAAAAAAGCAGGCATCGCCTTGAATCTGAAGACACCGGTGTCTTTTCTCGAACCGTATATCGGTCAGTTTGACCAGCTTCTGCTGGTATCGGTCGAAGCCGACGAGGAAGGGCTGCCGTTCCGCCGCGGCGTGCTGAAAAAGATCCGTCAGGCGAGAGAGCTTTTCGGTCCGGACCTGCCGGTCTGGGTCGATGGAGGGATCAACGACGGAAATCTGAAGGAGGTCGTGGAAGCCGGCGCCAGTGGCGTCGTCATCGGCCGGGCTGTCTTTCAGGCGGAGAACTTCCGGGAAGCGTATGAACATTATCTGAATGCCGGCCGCGCTTACGAAAAGGAAGCCGGCAGAAACGGAAAGGGGAGAAAAGAGAATGCTGTTTGCTGAAAAACGGAAAGAAGTGCTGGAGACCGCCCGCAGGATGGAAAAATACGGTCTGGTCAGGATGTCCGGCGGAAACGTCTCGTTGCGCATCGGAGAGACCGTGCTGGTGACGCCCTCCGCCATGCCGTATGACTCGATGGATATCGATGATATCGTCGCCGTCGATCTGCAGGGCAATATCCTCGAAGGGAACCGGCGTCCGACCAGCGATCTGAAGGCGATCCTCTATATCCTGAATCATATGCCGGAAGTCAACGCGGTGATCCATACCCACCAGCCCAAAGCCGTTGCGCTCTCTCTCGTTGCCGACCGTCTGCCGATCATCTCGACGACGATGGTCGACGAAGTCAAGGGAGAGGTCCCGGTCGCCCCCTTTACGATCAGTTCGGACGAGGGCATGGGCATAAAGACCGTGGAATATGCCGAAAAGGCTCTCTGCGTGATCCTGAAGAACCACGGGATCATGGCGTACGGAAAAGACCTTGAGCAGGCGCTCTGCTCCGCCGTTTATCTGGAGGAAAGCTGTGCGGTCTATCTGGACGCGCTCGCGACCGGAAAAGAGATTGCGGTCCTGAGCAGGGAACAGGCGGAAGCGGAAGATGTTCCGCGCGGCAATTACGGACAACAATGAAAAGAAGCGGTATCCGCTTCTTTTCTTAAGGAGATTCACTCACCAAGGCTCAGCCTGTGGACTCGGTGCATCAGTTCTTTATTCGCTTCGTAGAGCTCGTCGTAGAGCTTCTGATATTCTTTGTACTTATCGTGATTCTTCATGTCAGGGAGATAGGTCCTGCCCGGACGGATGAAATCGAGCATCTTGTCATAGGTCTCGAAGCCCGGATAGCGTATCGCCGAAGCAGCCATCAGAGCGTCGCCGAAGCTTGCGCCGATATTGACGAGCGGGGAACTGATCTGTTTTCCGAGCACATCGGCGATGATCTGCATCCAGGTCCCGTTCAGCGTTCCGCCGCCGGTCACGAAGATCTGGTCGATCGGAACATCGTGATCTTCCATCAGTTTCAGCTGCTGGTTGATCGAGAAGGCGACACCCTCGAGCGCGCTCCGGTAGAGATGCGCGCGGGTATGCGACAGGGTCAGTCCGAATACGATGCCCTTGGCGTCAGGGTCATTGATCGGGGTGCGTTCCCCGGCCCAGTAGGGCAGGGTGATCAGTCCGTCCGAACCGGGAGCGATCTCCGCTACGCCTTCCATCATCGTCTGATAAGCGTCCGCTCCGCCGGACTTTTCCTTTTCCAGAGCATCCGGAAACAAGGTATCCCGGTACCATTTGGTCAGCGACCCGGCCGTATTGGTGCCGGCTGAGATATCGCAGAGTCCGGGCACGATGAATTCCTCGCGCCACAGTCTCTCATCATCGATCAGAGAAGAGGTTCCCAGGATCATATAGATCGAGGAACCGATCTGGATCATCATCTTGCCGGGAGAAACGACGCCGACGCTGATCGCTTCGGCTCCGGAATCGTCTGTTCCGGTCAGGACCGGGGTGCCTTCCGCCAGTCCGGTCTCGAGAGACGCTTCTTTCGTCACATAGCCGACGACGTCCGTGGCTTCATGGATCTCCGCCAGCTGGTCCGGCCGGCAGATCGGCGCGCAGTACTCCTCGACCGGTTTCCAGTCTGATCCGTAGAGCGGGTTGAAACTAGCCAGGCCGAGGAACTTGTCGACCACGTAGTTGCCGGTCAGTTTCGCCGTCAGGTAAGTTGAAGCGGTAATGAATTTATAGGTCTTCGCGTAGACCTCCGGTTCCTTGTTTTTGATCCAGAGGATCTTGGGCATGACATCGCTCGAGCAGAGAGGACGTCCGTACACCATTTGCGGATCTGCTCCTCGCCGTACATCTCGGTCAGCTGTGCCATCTCGTCTACGGCTCTTGCGTCGATGCCGTAGAGGATGGCTTTTCTTAACGGCCGGCAGTTTTCATCGACCGGCAGACAGTCCGCTCCAAGGGCGCTGGTGCCGACCGCCTTGATGTCCGCGGGATCGACGCCGCTGTCGGCAATCAGTTTTTTCGAGATGAGGCAGAGGTCGCCCCACCAGTCTTTTTCGGCATCGTGTTCGTAATGGCCGGGAGCCGGATTCATCAGCGAGTGCGTGGCGGAAGCCTGCGCGATCACCCGGCCGGTCTCATCGATCAGTACGCCTTTTGAGGAATTGGTGCCGGTATCGATACCCATGAAATATGCCTTGCTCATAGATTGTCTCCTTTATATACGATCTTACCATCACAGACGGTCAGGCAGACCTTCAGATCCCGGATCTCTTCAAACGGGACAGTGAACAGATCGCCGCTAAGGACGGTGATATCCGCCTTTTTCCCGGCTTCGAGCGTGCCGAGGCTGTCTTCTTTTCCGAGATTCCAGGCACCGCCGCGGGTCCAGGCATCCACCAGTTCCTTCCGCGTCAGCATATTCTTCAGGTTGAAAGGCTCTCCACCTTCAGGGAAATAGCCGCCGACGGCATGATAGACAGACTGGGGGATATCGTCGATCAGAAGCGGCAGGTCCGTGCCACAGCTGATCGTCACGCCGCTGTCCGCCATCTTACGGCGGTTCCAGTAGAAAGCGCCTCTTTCCTCGCCGATCTTTTCCCGGATCATGGCGAGCTTGCTGTCGCGCTGTGCGATCGACTGGATCTGCGGATAGATCTCCGCGATGACGCCCAGGCGTCCCATCCGTTCGAGATCGGCCGGATCAGTGAATTCAAGGTCGGTGATCGCCTGTCGCAGAAGCACCTTGCCGTTTTCGTCCCGTCTGCATTTTTCAAAGATGTCCAGGGTCCTGGCAACTGCGCCGTCGCCCTGGGCATGCAGCGAGAAACGGAAGCCGCGACGGTCTGCCTCAAGCGTCCAGTCTTCAAGTTTCTGCCAGTCGATCTTTTCCTCGCAGCAGCTGTCGGTCCCGTTGTACGGTCTTTTCAGTTCTGCCTTATACTCACTGACCGAGCCGTCTGTCATCTGGTTGTAGCCGGAGAAACTGACTTTTGCCCCCTGAAAATGGTCGCGCATCCGTTCCCCGTATTCGAAGTCGATCGCCCGCGCTACTGGCTGCGACATGAAGTTTACCCGCAGCGTGAGCGCGTCTTCCGCTTCCAGTTCGGAAAGTACCTTGTCGAAACCGTAGAAATCATCGAAACCCATTTCCTTGATAGAGGTCACGCCGTGTGAATTCATCATCTTCATGTATTCGATGAACTGCGGACGGATAAACTCCTTATCACCGAGGATATAGGGGAAGATGGCGACATAGGCTTCCGGCCAGCAGTGATCAGGGTCGAAATGATAGGCTTCGATCGCCGAGGTATTCATCGCGCAGCTCTCACAGCCTTCGTTAAACAGAACGACCGGCTGCTTCTCGTATGCATCATCCAGAATGTCAGCCGGGATAGCGAAACGGAGACCGTGACCGAGAAGGGGATGGTGTTCGGGAAGCTGTTCCGCACAGGCATTTAATATACCGATCACTTCTTTCGTATTCCTGCATCCGCTTAGATCGGCGCCGAGAAAACGAACGACGTAACCGGTGAAGAAACAGTGCACGTCGATAAAGCCCGGCGTGACCGTCCGGCTGCCGAGTTGAATGACTCTGGTATCCTTTCCGATCATTTCCGGAGGAACGGTTCCTTCGGCTGCCGCGGTGATGATCCCGTTCTCAACAGCAACATAGCCGGAGAAGGGCGCACTGCCGGCTGCAGTGTAAATACAGTCGGACATGAGGATCAGTTCAGGTTTTTCACTCATAGATTATGACTCCTAACATATATAAGACAATTAATAAGTACCACATTATCGTATTATAAATCAATAATCTTGTATGTAATAAACGGAGGAAAATTAACCTGAAAACGGGATAAAAAACTAGATAAAATCTATCAAAATACTTGAAAAACCCCAAATATAATATACAAGAGCCATTAAAAATAACTAATATTGTTTGAAAAAAATATAACTTGCATAAATTAAGACGTAGGACTATTATGAAGATAAGTGAGGAAGATCACGACACAGACGTACCGGGAGAAACGCCTTCGTGATCTCCGAAACATCATATTAGGAGGAGTTATATGGAAACTCAAAACAAGAAAGAGCTCGGCAGAAAACTAGGCTTAGGGGCAGTTATCGCGCTGGGCGTCGGTACCACTGTAGGTTCAGGTATCTTTTCATCGCTTTCTGAAGTTGCCAACGCTTCAGGAAGCATGTTGTTCCTGTTTCTAGCCTTCATCATCGGCGGTCTGCTGCAGATCCCGGCAAACTTCTGTTACTCGGAGCTGGCTTCGGCATATCCGGAAGACGGCGGCCAGTACGTTTATTTCCGCGAAGCCGGTTCCAAGATGCTGGCTTTCCTGTGCGGCTGGATCTCGATCCTCGCGACAGACCCGCCGTCCATTTCGATCATGGCTCTGGCGATCGTCAACCATCTGGCGTTCTTCGTCCCGATGAGCAACCTGACTTTGAAAATCGTTGCGGTCATCTTCGTCCTGGTCTTCATGTTCCTGCATCTCAGATCCGTTGAGGGCGGCGGTGCTTTCCAGACGGTTATCACAGCGTTCAAGATCATCCCGTTCGCTCTGATCATCGGCATCGGCCTCTTCAACCTCAACTCCCACCTGTTATTATCGAATGCGCCTCTGGCGGGCTTCGGCAAATCTCTCGGTCTGACAGCCCTGATCGCCGGTGTCGCCGGTACGACCTGGTCTTATGACGGTATGGGTGCTGCCTGTTACATGTCCGGTGAGATCAAGGACCCGCATAAGAATATGCCCAGAGGCCTGATCCTGACAGCGATCATCGTTCTGGCTCTCTACGGCGGCCTGACCTTCGTTGCTTCCGGTCTTCTGACGATCGATGAGATCGCCGCTTCCGAAGCTCCGATCGCTCTGATGGCTTCCAAACTGCCGGTTATTGGCAATATCGCCGGTGTCGCAGTTGCAGTCATGGCGATCATCGTCGTCCTCGGCTCTCTTTCTTCCTGTATCCTGTTCCAGCCCCGTATCGAATACGCAATGGCGAAAGACAATCTGTTCTTCAAACAGTTCGGCTATGTTCATCCGAAATGGGAGACTCCGTATTTCTCGATCATCGTTCAGTGTGCTCTCGGTATCATCCTGATCTTCGCGTCTAACCTGGCGAGCCTGTTAGGTTACTTCACAATGATCGCGCTGACCAAGAACGCTCTGACGTTCGGTACGATCTTCGTCCTCCGCAGAAAAGGCGAAGCCGGCGGTTACAAGCCGACATACAAGTGCCCGGGCGGACTGCTCATGCCGATCATCGCGATCTTCATGACCTGCACCCTGATCTACGGCGAGATCACTTATGCACCGATCCCGTCCCTGATCTGCGCAGCCCTGACATTCATTACCGGCGTCCCGGCATACCTCTTCTTCAAGAAGCAGGCTGAACAGGCGTAACCGTTACGCTGTTCTGAGATCCCGGAAAATCAAAAAACACATGCAGGACTTTCGTTTTCGAAAGTCCTGCATTCCAAGATATAAAGCCATTCCGAATAATGACTTTCAATTGCCGCCGATCCCGTATCGGAAACAGCTGAAAGTCACATATGATAAAGACAAGGAGGATCAAGATGAAACTCGCAGCAGTCGGAAGCAATTGCATTGATCACTATAACAACCTTGACGGAGGAAAGAGTTTCCCCGGCGGCGGTCCGGTCAACATGGCAGTCTATACCGTTCGCAACGGAGGTTCGGCTTCCTATATCGGTCCGGTCGGGACGGATGATTACGGCAGACTGATGGTCGAAGCTGTCAGCGCCAAAGGCGTAGACGTTTCCCATATGCATGTCGTTGAGGGGAAGACGGCCGTTTCGGAAGTGGAACTGATCGACGGAGAAAGAGTTTTTGGCGACTACGACGAGGGAGTGCTGGAGACCTATACTCTCAGCGAGGAAGACATGGATTTCATCGCGCAGCACGATATGGTCGTCTGCGATCTCTGGGGCAAGGTCGGCATCCAGTACCCGGAACTCCGGGCAAGAGGCATCCGCACCGCATTCGACTGCGCCACACGGCCGGAAGACCAGGATGCGCAGGTCGCGATCCCCTATACCGATTATCTGTTCTTCTCCTCGGACAACGGTGATACGCCGGAACTCCGCGAGCAGATGAAAGACTATCAGAAACGCGGTCCGCAGCTCGTTATCGCGATGCTGGGGACGCAGGGCAGTCTCTGCTATGACGGCAAAGAATTCCATGCCTACGGCATCGTAAAATGCGACAATGTCGTCGATACGATGGGCGCGGGCGATTCCTATATCGCCGGTTTCCTGGGAGGTCTTGCAGACGGCAGACCGGTCGAGGAATGCATGCATCTCGGCGCAGCGACCGCAACCGATACGCTGCAGTATTTCGGAGCTTGGTAAAATGGCTGTATTCAGAGGAACTGCGTATTCCGCGTGTCTGAAGCGCAACACGAACATCAACGTGATCTTTCCCGACCGTTCGAACGATGTCGATCCTCTTTATGAGGACGAGCCGAAGGTGCTCTATCTCCTGCACGGCCTGAGCGGCAGTGAGGAAGAATGGCTGCGTTTCTCGAAGATCGAGTACTATGCCAAGAAATACAACTTCATCGTCATCACGCCTGCCGCGGACCGCAGTTTCTACTGCAACACGAAGGCCGGGATCGCCTATTTCGACTATGTGGCTGATGAGCTTCCGCAGATCAGTCGCCGCTGGCTGAACATCTCTTCCGCAAGAGAGAACACCTTCATCGCCGGCGAGAGCATGGGCGGCTACGGAGCCGTGAAGATCGGCCTTTCCCGCCCACAGAATTATGCCGGGATCGCGTCGCTGAGCGGCGTGCTCAACTATGACGCCTTTAAACAGCTCGTTGCCGAAAGCGAGTGGACGGAAATGGACATTTCCGAACTGGAGCTTCTGGAGGACGGGACCACGCCTCTTTCACTGGCAATGGAAGCGGCTGAAGATCCTGACAGACCGAAGCTGATCCAACTGTGCGGCACGGAGGACTTCCTCTATGCCGATAACCAGATCTTCCGTAAAGCCCTGGAAGAAAAGGGCTACGGACATATCTATCTCGAGGGACCCGGAGATCATGAATGGCCGTACTGGGACAAAGCGGTCCAGTATGCCTTCATGTTCTTCCGCGGTCTCGACCTCAATACGACAAGGATCTATTAAGGAGGGAACTCTTATGTATAAAGCAGAAATGTGGAAAGAAAAGGAAGGACCCTGTCTCCGGAATTTTGACGAGAACTTCACCCGCACCAGCATCAACGGCGCGCTGGCGCTGCGCGGCCAGATCGAAAAGATCGTCGATGATATCTGGGAAAAGGGATTTGATGCGATCTATTTCATGGGGATCGGCGGTACCTGGGCCAGCGCCATGCAGGTCGAGGTCTATATGCGCGGACGTTCCGCGCTGCCGGTCTATGTCGATAACGCAGCAGAATTTCTGACGACCGGGAACCGGAAGTTCACAAAGAATTCGGTCCTGATCTATTCCTCTGTCTCCGGCAACACGAAGGAGATGTTGCAGCTGGTCGAAAAGGTCAAAGGGATCGGGGCGAGAGTCTTCGCCTTCATCGATACCCCCGGTTCGACCCTGACGCAGAGCGACAAGCGGGATTATCTCGTCGTCTACCCGATGAATGAACAGCTGAAGTTCTACATGGTCGCCAATTATCTGATGTACAAGAACGGGGAATTCCCGGAGTATGAACGCTATAACAGCGAGATGGAGAGCTGTCTCGCGGAAGCGCTGATCACAGTCGAAAAAGAGGCTGACGCCTGGGCATATGACTATGCGGAAAAGAAGATCGCTTTCCTGAAGGAACACCCGGATCTTCCGCACTATTTCGTCGGCGCCGGCAATCAGGCTGCCGCCGCTTATTCTTACGCGATGTGCTACTGGGAGGAACAGATGTGGGTCAGGACACGGTATTCGTCGGCTCCGGATTTTTTCCACGCCATGCAGGAGATCGTCCTGGCGGACACACCGGTCACACTGTTCATCGGCGAGGACGAACAGCGTCCGCTGTCGGAACGGGTCGCCCGTTTCCTGCCGAAGGTCTGCGCGAACTATACGATCATCGACACGAAGGAATTCGAGCTGAAAGGCATCTCCCCGGAATTCCGCGGTTCTGTCTCGCATCTGGTGATGCGGGCAGTCAATGCCAGAGTGGATGCCTATATGGAGCTGTTCCTGCGGCATCCGCTGTCGGTAAGACGCTACTACCGTCAGTTCGATTACTGAGAAATACAAGCCGGCCCGTCCGGCTTCTTTGTGTAAAAGGAGAAAACAGTCTATGTGGACAGAAGAATTATTCGGAGTAAAGAAACCGATCATCGCAATGCTGCATCTCGACCCGCTTCCGGGCGATCCGATGTGGAAGTACGGGATGACTATGGACCAGGTCGTGGAGGATGCCAGGAAAGACCTGCTCGCCCTGCAGGAGGGCGGTGTCGACGGCATCATCTTTTCCAATGAGTTCAGCTTCCCGTATCAGCGCAATATGGACCGCAATACGGTCGCTGCGATGGCCTATGTCATCGGCTGCCTGAAAAGCGAGCTGAAAGTGCCGTTTGGTGTCGATGCCATCAGCGACGGCATCGCCTGCATCGAACTGGCCGCCGGCGTCGGCGCCGATTATGTGCGCGGCACCTTTTCCGGCGTCTATGTCGGCGATGGCGGCTTCTACAACAACGATTTTTCCCAGGTCATCCGCCGCAAATACGCTCTGCATATGGATGAACTGAAGATGCTGTACTTCATCAATCCGGAATCCGACCAGAGCCTCGACCTGCGGCCGCTGAAAGATATCGCGAAGACGACGATCGCCAAGGCTGCGCCTGACGGACTGTGCATTTCCGCAGACGCTGCCGGCCAGGATGTCGACGATGAACTGATCATCTCGGTCAAACAGGCGAACCCGGAAGTCGTCGTGCTCTGCAACACCGGATGCCGCGTCGATACGATCGAACGCAAGCTGCGCTACGCTGACGCCGCGGTCGTCGGAACGACATTCAAATTCGACGGAAAACTGGAAAACCACGTCGACGTGAGACGTGTCAGAGAATTCATGAACGAGGTATACAAGATCCGGGGAAAACTGTGATCAGGGAGGGTATTGATCATGAAAGTAGCAGAGATCGGCGATAACTGTATCGATCTTTACGAACGCCTAGACCGGAAATACACGACCGGAAACGTCGTGGATACCGGTGTCAATCTGAAAAAACTGGGAGCGGAAGTCTCGATCATTTCGACGACCGGCTCCGATGAGAACGGAAAATGGATGATCGAGTCGCTGCGCAGCGAAGGGCTCGACATCAGCCATCTGAAGGTAGCCGAAGGACCGACTGCCGTGACCTATATGGACATGATCGGCAACGACCGGGTCCACGGAGATTATGTGGAAGGGGTCCTGGCGGACATGGTGTTCGACGAAGAGGACATCCGTTTTGCCTGCACCCATGATCTTGTTCACAGCGCGCTCTGGGGCATGGCGGAAAAAGCGCTGCCGAAGATCGCCGCCAGCGGAACGCCGGTCGCCTTTGACTACGCCGACCGTCTGGACCATCCGCTGGTCGAGGAGACTTTGCCGTATGTGAGCTACGGCTTCTATTCCTACCATCACGGACGCGATGCCTTCATTGAGGAATTCCTGAAAGACAAGGTCGACCGCGGCATGAAGATCGCAGTCGCGACTTTCGGTGAGGAAGGCTCGCTGGCATACGATAAGGACGGCTTCCATGAAGGAAAGATCGTTCCGGCAAAGGAAGTTGTCAACACCGTCGGCGCCGGCGACAGTTTCATCGCCGGGTTCCTGTACGGGATCCTGAGCGGCTGGAGCGTTGAAGAATGTCTGCAGAAAGGCGCGGAAGTGGCTTCCGCGGTCGTACAAGTATTTGAGCCCTGGGTCTCATAAGGAGGGGATAAGATGAAACTCGGAATGTTTACAAGCGGTTATCAGCGCAACGATCTTGAACACATCTTCATCGATGCGAAACGCTTTGGCTATGACTATATCGAACTCTGGGGCGGCCGTCCGCACGCCTTTGCCCCGGATCTGAAAAACGGAGATATCAACGAGATCCTCCGTCTGCGCGACAAATACGGCGTCGAGATCCGCGGCTACTGCCCGGAACACAACGCCTATCCCTATAACTACATGATCGGCAGCGAAGCCATGCGGCAGGATGCCATCGAATACCTGAAACTGTGCTTTGACATGGCGAAAGCGATGGGCGCCGACTATACGCTGATCTCCGCCGCGCACGCCGGTTACGGCGCGACCTACGACGAGATCTGGTCCCGTCTGATCAAAAGCGTCCGCGAACTGACCGACCACGCGGAGAAGATCGGCATGAAGATCGTCATGGAAGCACTGACCGTCTATGAATCCAATGTCATCAAATCCGCCAACGATCTGCAGAAGCTCTTCAAGGCGGTCGATTCCCCGAACCTCGTCGGCATGTGCGACCTGGTCCCGCCGTTTACCCAGTATGAAAGCATCATGGACTATTTCGACAAGCTCGGCGACAAGATGTACCATCTGCATCTGATCGACGGTGTCCGGGATTCGGACGATCACGTAATGCCTGGCGAAGGCCAGATCCCGATGCGCGAGCTGATCAAGGAACTGAAAGAGATCGATTACGACCGCACCGCAACGATTGAACTCGTGACCGGCTATATCAACGAGCCGCGCTTCTATGCCCGCAGGGCAGTCGACAACGTCCGCGAAATGATGAAAGAGGCGGGTTTCTGATGGTCATCGATATCCACGTCCACCCGGCTTTTTTCGAACCGATCAACGGAGATGAGGAAAAAGAACAGCTCCGTCACGATGAACTGAACCTGCATAAAAACGGCACGGCACCGCTGAAGCACTTCTTCAACAAAATGAAATGCGCCGGCATCGACCGCGTCTGCCTGCTGCCGGAAGACTACAGTTCCGGAAGCGGCGGAGAACCGCTCGTCAGCAACGAGGAGGTCCGCAGGCTCGTCGGCCTCGCGCCGGACCGTTTCATCGGTTTCGCGTCGGTCGATCCGCATGACAAAAAGGCGCCGGAAAAACTTGAACGGGCATTTGCCGAATACGATCTGAAAGGACTGAAGCTGCATCCTGCGCGTCAGCATTTCGCCCCGGCGGAAAAGCTCCTGGATCCGCTTTATGATATCTGCGAGAAATATGACCGGCCGGTGATCTTTCACAGCGGTCTTTCGTTCGAACCGCACGCTCTGACTGAGAACTGCCATCCGCTGAAATTTGAGCCGCTGGCGGAGAAACGTCCGGGCTTGCGCATCTCGCTCGCGCATTTCGGCTGGCCGTGGTGCCGCGAAGTGGCGATGCTGATGCTGAAGTATCCCAATGTCTATACCGATACCGGCGCTCTCTATTTCGACAGCGCCCGAGAATT
The DNA here is from genome assembly GCA_017431225.1 of Erysipelotrichaceae bacterium. GTDB lineage: Bacteria > Bacillota_I > Bacilli_A > Erysipelotrichales > Erysipelotrichaceae > RGIG5669. The sequence continues at coordinate 106,493 of JAFRLM010000022.1, forward strand.
CTATACTCAGATGCTGACACGGGACGTGCCGATGACCTGGATCGACCGCAGTCTGCGCCACCAGGTGATGTTCGGCACCAACGATCCGCGTTTCGAAATGATCCGCATGGCCAAGGCGATCGCGGAACTCGGGTTCCGGGAGAGCACGCTGGAACTGATCATGGGCAGGAATGCCGTGGAATTCATGCATTATGACCCGGAAAGGAGCACCGAATGATCAAGATCGTCCTGCTTAAGATCATGACCGATGAGTACAACCAGTATTTCATCATCACGGAAGATGTGAAGAAAGCTGTCGCCGCCTCCGGCATCCGCAACGGCATGGTGACGGTCGAGACCCGGCATACGACGACCGGCATCACCGTCAATGAGGCTCTCGAGTGCCTTGAAAGCGACATCGATGTCTTTCTTTCCCGGCTTGTCCCGGAGAATGCTCCGTATTCGCACTGCCATATGCTGCCGGATTACGGCAGCACCGGCGGCAATCCGACAGGGCATCTCAAGGCGCTGCTGACCGGGAACCACTGTCATTTTCCGATCATCGACGGCGAACTGGTCGCCGGCGGTGCCCAGGATATCTGGTTCTGTGAATACGACGGACCCTCGCAGCGGACCGTCAGCATCATCATCGAAGGCGAATAAGGATAATAAAAGCGGCTGCAGATTCTGAACTGCAGCCGCTGTTCTTTCAGAGGATCCGGCTTTATCGTTCCGGGATGAAGGTGCGCAGATAGTCGACTGTCTGCTTATGGGCGGCATGGGGATCGAACCAGTAGATCGAGTCGTTGATCTCGAGGTCGACGATCGAACTGTAATCATGTCTTTCCAGCGTCTCGATATACTCCTTCAGAGGCAGATTGCCGCTTCCGCAGATCTCGTGATGGGCATCGGAGAAGTGAATGAATCCGATCTTTTCCCCGCCGAAGCGTTCGAAATACTGCTCGAGCGTCTCCCCGGCGACATTCATCGCCACGAGGTCGACGCAGACCTTCAGGGCCGGGGAATCCACAGCCTTCAGGATCGTTTCGATGTCTCCGATCGTCGTGCAGAGATTGCTTTCGTAAGGCTGCAGCTGTTCCAGCATCATCGTGATGCCTTTCTTCTCCGCTTCCGCGCAGATGCGGGCGATCGCATCGACGCAGATGTCCATGCTCTGCTGTCTGGGAAGGTCACGGAGACCGGTCCCGGTATTGATGAAAAGACGGTCGGTGCCGAGTGTCAGCGCGTCATCCATGCTCATCGAGAAGAAGTCGATCGTTCGCTGGACGGTCTTCCTGTTGGGATCGGCGATGCTGTAGGGATATGCCAGGGTCTCCGGTGTGTAGATGACGAATTTCATGCCGCGGTCTTCGGCTTTCTGACGAAGTTCCTTCAGGAACGCGGCAGCTCCTTCATCGGTATAGTCGAAACGGTAAAAATGCGGGATACCGCCCCAGAAGTCGATATTCCGTATCCCGATGGACTGCAGTGAGTCCAGGACATAATCAAATGAGTATTGCTGGTAGGAAGGGGTCATGACGGCAAAGTCATTCAGGGTTATTTTCTTCATATGCATTTCCTTTTTTTCTTCCTTTACCTATATAATATTGTAAAGCGGCAAACAGTCACAAGGATTATTGAACATGGCAGCAGTTAAGATCTCCCCCGGGAGGGAAGCGATTGAGAAGATCGAGGATTTCATCAAAGTAAACCGTGTAAAAGCGCACACCAGGATCCCCTGTGAAAAGGATCTGTGCGAGTTTTGGAATATCAGCCGCTCGACGCTCCGCCAGGCTGTGGATGAACTTGTCGAGAACGGTGTCCTTTACCGCATTCCGAACAAAGGCGTCTATGTGGCGGAGCCCCATTATCTGCGTGATATGGCCGGTGTTGCCGCGATGGTCCGTGACCTGCTGGATCAGGGACACACGCTTACGAAAGAGATCCTTTCGATGAATGTGATCGAAGCCAGCAAACAGATCTCAAGAAAACTGCGGGTCCGGCTGGGAACAAAAGTGTATGAGATCATCAAATGCCGCAAGGTCGACGGCGTGCCCTGCACGATCGAAACGACCTATATGGCCGTCGAACGCTATCCCGGTTTCACGGATTATTACAACGAAAACGCGTCGATGGATCCGATCTTCGAAGAACATTACGATACGGTCGAGACCTCCGGTACCGAACAGATCAGCGTTGCCTACGCCACGGAAGCGGAAGCCGAGATCCTGGATATCGAAAGCGGTGCTCCGCTGTTCTTTGCCTCCGGTGTCGCACTGGACCAGAACAAGCAGACCGTCATGTTCTACAAGCAGCTGATCCGTTCCGATAAATTCACCTTCGTGTGTACGATAGAAAGCTGAGGAAACCATGGCAAAAGCAGAATACAAGATGCCGATCTATCTTCAGCTGCGCGAGCTGATCCGAAACAAGATCGAAGAAGGGGAATATATGCCGGGAACGGCGATCCCCTCGGAAAACAAACTGGCCGAGACGTTCGGACTGAACCGGCTTACGATCCGCAACGCCGTAGATGCTCTGGTCAACGAAGGCCTGCTGCGCCGGGTTCAGGGCAAAGGCGTTTTCGTCGTCGGCAAGAAGAACGAGATCTCGATCGAGGAACATGCCGGATTTGTCAGCGACTCCTTCAAGAACGATACGAGGCTATCGATCAGGGAACTGCAGAAGACGGAAAGAGCAGCTGGTAACAAATATGCCAATCTGTTCGGTCTGGAACTGGAGGACGGGATCTACTATATCCGGCAGCTGCATACGATCAACGGCACCGCGACTTCGATCGAAGAGTTCTTCGTACCGAAGGAAGTGCTTCCTTCCCTGGATTCGGTCAATTCGTCTGTTTTCACGTTTCGCGACATCATGTCCTTCTATGGGATCGACCTCACGAAGATGACGCAGTCGCTCCGGATCGTCAAGGGCTTTTCCAAGATCCGGAAGATGCTGAATATGCCGGAGGAGGTGGCTCTCTTCCTGCTGGAATGCGATTTCTATAACGAAAAGGGAAGTGTCATTGCTCACAGTATCTCCTATATCCGCAGCGATATGCAGACCTTCACCGTCAGTCTGCATAAGTGATCCTGCAGAAAAGAGCAGACAGGAGTCTTCCGGAAGGAAGACTTTTTCAATATAAAAAGCCTCCGCTCTGGCGGAAAGCTCATTCCGGATCGTCTTCTTCGCTTCGCTGCCACAGAGCCGCCTGTGCGGTATTCGTCAGCGAAGTCAGAAGATTCTTTTTGGCGCCGGGATAGTCATGTTCGATCTTTTTCAGCAGCTCCTTCATCTCCGTCCGTTTGGTCTTGCCGTCGACCGGACAGCCGCTCTTGAGACGCGGCACTTCAAGGCTTTTGACAGTCTTCAGGATATCTTTTTCCTCACAGTAGATGAATGGCCGGATCAACCGGATGTCTTCTCTGGAAAGATACATATTCGGTTCAAAGGAAGCGATCTTGGCGCCGTAGATCATATTCAGCAGCAGCGTCTCGACCGCATCATCGGCATGATGGCCGTACGCGATCTTGTTGCAGCTGTTCTCCTTGGCGGTCTTGACGACAGCGCCTTTTTTCAGCTGTGAGCAGCGGCTGCACTGCACCTTGCCGTCCTTGAGATAGAGATCGAGGATATCCGCGATCCGGCTTTTGACGCTGATATGCGGGATCTCGTATTTGTCGAGGAAATCCCAAAGCGGAGTGAAATCCTCCTCCCCGAAATTCAGATCGATATGGATCCCCAGGATCTCAAAACGCTTGTTCAGGCTTTTCTCCGCCAGCTTCTGGTAGATATAGAGACTGTAGAGCAGAAGCGAGGAATCCTTGCCGCCGGAAAGACCGACCGCGATCTTATCGCCGTCTTCGATCAGATGGAAATCGTGGTCTGCCCGGCGCATCTGCCCGAGAATGTGTTTCATGTTCATAAGCTAATTCTAGTATAAAGTCACTCAAAAACAAGGTATAATATTTTCCATGCAGAATGTCTTATTTATTGATAAGCCAAAAGGAATGACGAGCTTTGCCCTGTGCAAGGATATGCGTCCGGTCTTCGGCACCCGCTCGATCGGTCATACCGGCACCCTGGATCCCAACGCGACCGGCGTCATGATCATCCTTCTGGATAAGGCGACCAAAGCCAACCAGTTTCTGACCGGTGTCGGCAAGGAATATATCGCGACTGTTGAGCTGGGGTACGAGACCGATACCCTGGATATCGACGGTCATACCGTGCAGGAAAAGGAAGTCCTGCCTTTTGGAAGAGAAGAGCTGGAGAAGATCCTGCTTTCCTTTCTCGGTCCCCAGAAACAGACCCCGCCGCTGACCAGCGCGGTCCGGATCAAGGGGAAACGCTTATATGAATACCAGCGCGAAGGCAGGGAAGTCGAGATCCCGGAAAGGGATGTCGAGATCCATGAACTCGAGCTTTTAAAGATGGAAGGGAAAGAGATCGTTCTGCGCTGTTCGGTCAGCAGCGGGACCTATATCCGTTCCCTGGTCCGCGACATCTTCGCGAAGACCGGAAATCTCGCTACCCTGAAAGATCTGCAGCGCACCCGCACCGGTACGGTAACGATCGACATGTGCGACCCATATGAGGAAGTGATCAAAGGGAATTATCATCTGCATTCCCTGCACGATCTTTTAAAGGAACGCTATTACGCGATCGAATGCGAAAGACCGGAAGATATCAAAAGCGGCAAGGCTGTCGCTTTGAACTGCGAAGCGGACAAGGTCTATTTCTACCAGGGAGAAGAACCGCTGGCGGTATACGAACGCAGCGCGGACGACGGACTCTACCGTTCTGTCAGAGGGCTTTTCTGATGCGTATCATTGAACTGGATCCGCGCAAAGATCCATCCTATAGTGAAGAGAACTGTGCCTGTATCGGCTATTTTGACGGACTTCACCGCGGCCATCAGGCGCTTTTGCGTGAAATGAAAGAAGCCGCGGAAGAAAGCGGCTCCGGGAAGGCGGTCATCACCTTTGACCGTGATCCTCTGGAAGTGGTCACCGGCAGGAAACAGAAACAGATCCTGCGCCGGGAAACGCTGTATGAGATGCTGGAAAGATCCGGTGTTGAGACCGTCTTCCTGATCCCGTTCAGCGAAGAGATCGCGGCGATGCCGGCGGAAGACTTCCGGAAAAACTTCCTTTACCGTCTGCATCTGAAAACGCTTGTCTGCGGTTTTGATTTCCGTTACGGCTATCAGGGGAAGGGGACTGCCGCTGTTTTAAAAGAAGCGCAGGACCGTCCTTTTGAAGTGCGCGTGATCGGTGAGATCAGCGAGGACGGACAGAAGATCTCCTCTACCGCGGTCAAACAGTTCCTGGAAAAGGGAGAGATCGAAAACGTCAACCGCTTCCTCGGTTATACCTATCATCTTGAAGGGAATGTCATCCACGGCCTGCAGAACGGCCGTAAGATGGGATTTCCGACGGCGAATATCGAACTTGATCCGCAGCTCGTCCTGCCCCGGACCGGCGTCTACGCGGGCTACGCGAAGGTGCAGGGAGAGTTTTACCGGGCGATGATCAATCTCGGCAGCAACCCCACGGTGAGTGAGAGTCCGCTGCTGCATCTGGAAACACATCTGATCGGTTCCGGGGAAGATCTTTACGGACAGAAAGCATGCCTGTATTTTACGAAGCGTCTGCGTCCGGAGATCACCTTCAACGGCCTTGAAGAACTGCGTGAGCAGCTCGTTAAAGACCGGGAAACAGTCATGAACACTTCGGAGCAGGTATATGAGTTTTGAGGAATCAGTCCGAAGATCCTTTCCCGATAAGGCGGAGGAGATCCTGAAACTGGCGAACGATCCGCCGACCAACGGCTTTTTTCTCAACCGCAAAAAAGCCTCCGCTGAGGAGATCCTTTCGCTCTGCGATTTTCCCTGGCGGCGCTACCCGTACAGCGAGGAACTCTATTATCATGATTCCCCCGGGATCGGCAGGACAAAGGTCTTTGAGCTCGGTCTGATCTATTCCCAGGAACCCAGTGCCGGCATGCCGGTCACTCTGATCGACCCGGATGTCCGGCTGGCCGTTGATCTCTGCGCGGCTCCGGGCGGGAAAAGCTGCGGTCTTCTGTCGCGCATTCCCGAAAGCGCCTGGCTGATCGCCAACGATGTGAACTACTCCCGGGCCCAGATCCTTTCCTCGAATCTTGAGCGTCTCGGCTTCAGCAATGTTTCCGTGACTTCGCTGCCGACTGCCCGCATCGCCGAAAAGCTTTCCGGCAAGGTGGACCTGGTGATCGTGGACGCGCCCTGCTCAGGCGAGGGGATGGTGCGCAAATATCCGCAGATCCGGGAAGAATACAATGAACACAATATCGCTCTGAATGCCGAACGGCAGACAGCCGTCCTGGAGGACGCCTATCGCTGTCTCTGCCCCGGCGGACAGTTATTATATTCGACCTGCACCTTTGCCGAAGAGGAAGATGAACTGCAGGTCAAAGAACTCATGAAACGACATCCCGATCTTGAACTCGTGACGCCGGTACGCGGCGATCTTCCGTATAAAGAGAGGATGATCAAGCTGAGCTTCACCGAAGGCAGTGAAGGACAGTTCATGGCGCTGCTGCGCCGCAAAGGGGAAAGACCGGCTCTGTCTTTGCCTAAGAAGCGTCCGGTAAAGGAAAAGCTGATCGAGGACTTTTTAAAGAAGGAGACGGATCTCAAGGAGTACTTCCTTTACCGCGAGAAAGACCGCTACTTCCTGTCCTTAAGGGAAGAAAATGATTACGGACTTTCCTGTCTGCGCTACGGGATCGATCTCGGCGAACTGAAGAAGGGGCGCTATGAGCCGACCCATGCCTTCTATCGGGCAAACGTTCTGCAGGGACATTACCGCAACCGGCATTCCCTGAGCGAGGAGGAATATCAGCAGTTCGTGCAGGGTCTTGAGATCGACTGCGCACTGCAGGGATATACCGCAGTCGACTATAAAGGTTATCCGCTCGGTTTCGGCAAGGCAGCCGCCGGGAAACTCAAGAATAAGTACCCAAAGGGTCTGAGAAGAGTGTTATAATGATTGTTGGAGGTTACTATGGAATATATTGCAATCGACAGTAATGAACTGGTAAACGGCAAAGCATCGTTCTCAACGGATGTTTTCGTAGATATAACAGAGACTGCGCTGAAAAAGACAAAAGACGTCACCGCGGCAAAGAAAGACCCGATCGACGTCAGCTACAAGGATAAGAAACTCAGCGTCTCGATCGCGATCCGTGTTCTGCTGGGAACCAATGTCGTCAAGATCTGCGAAGCGCTGCAGACCCGTGTACATGACAACATCCTGGAGATGACCGGTATTGACTGCCAGGACATCAGCCTGGATATCGCCGGCTTCTTTACCAAGGAAAAAGAAAAAGCGAAAGAACAATGAATCGGAAACTCCTCTGCGAAGAGGAGTTTTTTATTGGGTTGCGCTATAATGGAAAGGTAAACGAAAGAAAGGGTATTTCATGAAAGTATTAAATTTCGGATCACTGAACTATGACCATGTATATGAAGTCGACCATTTCGTTCAGCCAAAGGAGACGCTGTCTTCGCTCTCCTACAGCCGCGGTTTCGGCGGTAAGGGACTGAACCAGTCGATCGCCCTCAAAAAAGCCGGACTGGATGTCTATCATGCCGGCCGGGTCGGTTATGACGGACAGGACTTCATCGACTATCTGAATTCCTATGGAGTCGATACGACATATCTCGTCAAAGACCATCGCAACGCGAGCGGACACGCCCGTATCGAGGTCTGCAACGCGGAGAACCGCATCGTTCTTTACGGCGGGACGAACCAGATGATCGATCAGGAACAGATCGATTCTACTCTGGAACATTTCGAAGAGGGAGACGTTCTGCTGATCCAGAATGAGATCTCGGAAATGACCCATCTGATCACAAAGGCCCACGAGAGAGGCATGTATATCGCGTTCAATACCGCGCCGATGAACAGCAAGGTCTTTACCTATCCGCTCGACATGATCGATCTCTTCATCGTCAACGAGATCGAAGGCGCCGGCCTTGCCGGAGTGGAGAGCGATGATTACGATGACATCGTTGCCGGACTGCAGAGACAGTATCCGGAAACGGCGATCGTTCTGACAGTCGGTGAAGCAGGTTCCTACTATATCTGCGGCGATACCGTGATCCATCAGGATGCCTATCCGGTCAAGGCAGTCGATACGACTGCTGCCGGGGATACTTTCAGCGGCTTCTACCTTGCCTCCTATCTGAATGACGGCGACGTGCAGAAGGCTCTTGATCTTGCTTCCCGCGCTTCTTCGATCACCGTTCAGGAAAAGGGCGCTGCTTCCAGCATTCCTTCGATCGAATGGCTGAAAGAACGTTTCGGCTGATCGATATCCACGATCTATAGAACGTAAAAAAGGACTTCCGCGAATATGCGGAAGTCCTTTTTTTCTTGAAAGTATTATTCGATGGTGCTGAAGCTTACACTGCTTGACTGGTCAGCTGAGTAGACAGTGATCGTGATCTCTGTACCCGGAGCAACTTCCTCGCCGATCGTCAGGATCGCGACAGCGCTGTTTTCCGGATCGACATTCAGTGAGATGCCGGCGGACTCGGTGTAGAGAGACCAGGTGATATCGGAGAGAGTGGCGCTGAAGCGGACTGTATCGCCGGCGCGGATCTCTTCGGTCTTCTTGTCAGCGGACAGGGAGAGCGGTTTGGCTGCCGGGACCATATAGGTGCAGATGATCTCCGCATCATAGAGGTCGCTCATCAGTACCTGTTTGACGGTGTCACCCGGACGGTAGGTCGTATCCCTGAAGGTGAAGGTGTAGGTATTGACTTCGGCGTCATTGGTGGTCGGCTGATCGACGAACTTGACGGTGATGCCGTAGTTTTCGAATACCTTGAAGGCGGCGATCTGATCCTTGGTCAGATTGGCGCTCGGGAGCTGCAGATCGACCGGCTTGTTTTCAAGGGTGAAGCTTGAGCAGGCGTTGTTTTCGGAACGGACGGTCGGCTGCTTTTCGTATGCGTAGTAGAGGCAGGCTTCGACTGTATCGCCCGGCTTGGCTTCAAGCGTTTCCTTGTATTCCGTCGTTTCCGAGGTCACGGTGCGGACTTCGCCGTTGTTCACCTTGATGTCCGCCTTGTAGCGGATCGGACCGAACACCCAGGAGTAATCAAAGAGCTTGGTGCCGAAGGCTTCGATGATGACGCTGCCATCGGAACGGCGCAGCGAGATATCGAGCTGGTTCTCGTCGACCTTCGTCTTGGATTCATCCGGATAGGCCGGCCAGTTGATCTTGAGTTCGTTGTTGTAGGTATCGAAGGCGACGCTGGTCTTTCCCTCATCGATCTTTTCAACGGTCGATGCCTGCGGGTCGACGAGCTTCGCATACTTCGTATTGATCAGACCGGAGATGATGTACTGTTCATCCATTCCGGAGATCGGTGCGGCATACGGATAGGTGCCGATGATGTGGGTGATCGTGGTGAGGCCGTCGGGACGCTGGATTCTTTCCGGCATACCGTAGACTTCCACGTTCTTATCGCAGATCGCGTTCGCGATCTTGCCCTGCAGGTTGCTCAGGAACTGATCGTAGATGATGTAGGACTGCTGGTTGACGCTGGCCTTTTCATAACCCAGCCAGGTGGCAACAGTGTAGTCCGTCGTGGAGGCGATGACCCAGGAATCCTTGACCGCTCCGGTCGGGATGTTGTAGGCTGCGCCGTCGGTGCCCCAGTCGGTCGTACCGGTCTTGGCGTAGATCGGATAATCATCACGCAGGATCTGCATCAGGTTGGCGTAGCCGCCGTAGACGTTACTGTAGAGCAGGTCGGAGATCTGATAAGCGGACTGCGGACTGATCGCCTGGATCGGTGCGGTCTCGTTGTAGACGGGGTTGCGTCCGTTCATGAATTCGATCTTGGAGATCGTATGCGGTTTGTTGTACTGGCCGCCGTTGATCAGGGCTGCCTGGGCGCCGGCCATCTGTAAGGTCGATACCGCGAGCTCGCCGCCGCCGATACCGAACTGGATATTGAAGTTGTCGGTCGTGATCTGATCGAAGCCCATATCGTTCATGTAGTTGACGACATCCGCTACCGAACTTGCCTCGATGACCTGCTGCAGCGCCTGGATCGCGGTGGTATTGAGCGAGTTGCCCAGTGCGTCGCGGATCGTGACTTCGCCGCGCCAGTAACCGCTGAAGTTGCGGATGACGAGGTTCGTTCCCGGATAGACGATCGGTTTATCTACCAGAGAGTGGCTGGTCGACCAGCCCAGGGTCTCAAATGCCGGGGCGTAGTCGAGGATCGGTTTGATCGAGGAGCCCGGCTGCTTGTACTGATCGACAGCGTGGTTGAGCAGGAGCTCACCGCCCTTGGCGTAGTTGCGTCCGCCCAGGACCGCGTTGATCGAACCGTCTTTGGTGTTGACCGAGATCGAAGCGACTTCCATCCATTCATCCGGGAATTCAAGTCCTTCGATCCTTTCGGCCTGGATATCATCCATCAGCGACTGGACCTTCGGTTCCATGTAGGTGTAGATCTTCATCGGTGTGGTGTAGGGATCGGTATTGGTCAGATCATAGACTTCGCTGACGACTGCGTCGATATAGGCCTGGTAGGCATTGCCGCCTTCAGCGTTCTTCGCGCGGTCACGCTCGTCGACCAGGAGATCTTCGACCTTGATCGTACGGGCGAGCTGTTCCTCTTCCGCGGTGATATAGCCGTGACGGTACATCTGGTGCAGGACTTCGTTGCGGCGCTCGGTCGCATTGTCGAGGAAGTTGAAGGGGTTATAACGGTAGGGGGCGTTGATGACACCTGCCAGCATTGCGGATTCCGCGAGATTGAGCTCGGTGACGCTCTTGCCGTAATAGTATTCCGCTGCCTTTTCGACGCCGCGGATGTTGCGGTTGCCGCCGAAGTTCAGCTTGTTCAGGTAAAGCTCAAAGATGTTCTTCTTGCTGGTCTCGTTTTCCAGCTCCATCGCCAGCGCGATCTCCTGGATCTTACGGGAGATCTTTTTCGGAGCGTTGATGCCTGCTTCATCATCGACGAAGTAGGTGTTCTTGACGAGCTGCATGGTGAAGGTGGAACCACCCTGGGAGAAGCTCATCGTGCGGATATTGTTGAGCAGCGCCGCTGTGAAACGCGGAACGTCAAAACCGTTGTGGGAGAAGAAACGCGAGTCTTCGACCGCGACGAAGGCGTCGATCAGGGAGGTCGGCAGCTCGTTGTAGCCGACGTTCTCGCGGATCGTCATGCCCAGCTCGGCAATGACATCCCCGTGCGCATCATAGACGATACTGGATTCCTGGTTCTGGAAGTCGTCGATGCTCAGCTCCGGTTTGTCCTTCAGATTGTTCAGCAGAAACAAAGAGCTCGCCAGGATGCCGAGCACTTCGATCAGACAGATAACAGATACAATGATAGCCGCAACGTTCAGTTTATTGACCTTGCGCTTCGATTTTTGTGTTTTTTTCATAAGGTTCCTCAAAATACAGCTTATCCAGCAGATCAAGATAGGGCACCGGGTTCACGTAGCTGGGATGCAGCACGTGACCATGCTCCTTGATCCATTCATAGGGCAGCGATTTTCTGGTCTTCGCATCGTAGAACTCAAGAAAGTCCTCGACCCGGATCAGGTAGTCGATGCCGTAGACGACCATCCGGATCAGAAGAAAGGCGATCCCGCCATGTTCTATGATGGAACGCAGGTGTTCTACCTGGTGTGGATGGATGGACGAAAACGGGAATGAGGCCTTGGCCTGGCATTCCTTTGCTTCGAAATCGATGTATTTCCCTCTATAAATCCCGTTGTAATCCGTCGTGCTGGGGATCTTGAAGTAGGCTTCGGTGATCTTGGCGGCGGATCGCTTGGGATAATCGACTTTAACGATCGTGATGGGTGTCGGTTTTTTGTGAACGACAGCCCTGTTTTCCCTTAAGTAAAACTGGTTACTCAGATTGATATCCGATTCGAAACTCATGCCCCGGCGGGATGCATTGTGCAGAGCTTCTTTCTGATACGTTTTACGCGAATTGGGATACCTCATCTTTTTACCTTCAATTATTATATCTATTTCTATATTAAAAAACTAGTACGCTTGTCAAAGGCAGAGCTTATCGCTAAAATGAAACAGGGAGAATACGTGAAATGGAAAAGATTAATTTAACACCGGAAGAGATCTTAAATAAGACATTTGACATTGACTTAAAGGGGTATTCAGCACAGCAGGTCGACGAATTCATCGACATCATGCTGGAGGATTATCAGAACTACGATGCCAACATCGCGGAACTGGAAGCCCGGATCGGTGCTCTGAATGCGCAGATCGAGGAACTCAAGAAGGAGAACATCGAACTGCAGGGGAGAAAGAAAGTTTTCGATCTGACAAATACGACATCTTACAGCTCGGTCGATCTTTTAAAGAGAGTTTCGAGACTCGAGGAAGAAGTATTTAAAAACAGATAAATCACAGTTCGGCAACCGCTGGGAAACCAGAGGAAAGTCCATGCTCGCACATCCTGTGATGGATGTAGTGTTTGTGCTAAGCGAAACGATAAGCTTAGGCAGGCTTATGCCTGACGGCTGGTCAGCTTCCTAAGGGAAACTACGGAAGCGCCTGTAAAAGTGCCAAAGAGACGAGACTTACGGAAACGTAAGGAGTGGAACGTGGTAAACCCCGCAAGCGAGAAACCCAAATTTGGTAGGGGAACCCTGAAAGACGAACCGAAGTCGGACGGGGGCATAGCAATATGCAGATAAATGGTTGCCACCTTTTTAAGGTACAGAACATGGCTTATGAACTGTAAGAGTAAAGGACGCTTGCCGTCCTTTTTTCATGCTATAATGGTTCTATGAATCTACCAAATAAGTTAACGTTATTCCGTATCATTTTGGTACCGATCGCAGTGCTGGTCTGGCTGTTTCCGTATGGGTATTTTTCCATCAGCCTTCCGGTCTACCAGTTCGGGGATATTTCCCTTTCCCTGCTGAACATCATCGTTCTTGTGATCTTTGCTGTCGCCAGTTTCACAGATTTCCTGGACGGACAGATCGCCCGTAAAAAGGGTCTGGTCACGACCTTCGGCAAATTCGCTGATCCGATCGCCGATAAACTGCTGGTCAATACGATGCTTCTGATCCTCGCGGTCAAGCGCATGATCCCGGTCGTACCGGTCTTCCTGATGCTTTCCCGTGATACGATCGTTGACGGCTGCCGTATGCTGGCTTCCCGCAACGGCGTCGTTATCGCCGCCGGTATCTTCGGCAAGCTGAAGACAGTCTTGCAGATGTTCGGGATCATCTTCGTCCTTCTGAATAACCTGCCTTTTGAGCTCTGGAACATCCCGGTCGCCGACACGCTGATCTGGTTCGCTTCCTTCGTCTCCGTCATATCGGGTTATTCCTATTTCATGCAGGTTCGCGAATTCGTTTTCGAATCGATGTAGCCGCTCAGGTATCGTAAACAACATAAGAGGAGAAAATAGATTTTTTATGGCAGATAAGAAAGAAACAACAAGCGGCAAAGAACAGCTTTTGGATGATGCTTTAAAACAGATCATCAAACAATACGGAAAAGGCTCCGTCATGCGTCTGGGCGAAAGAAGTTCCGTAGACGTTGATGCGATCTCTTCCGGTTCCCTGGCGATCGACGCATGTCTGGGTGTGGGCGGTTTCCCGCGCGGACGTATCGTCGAGATCTTTGGTCCCGAAAGCAGCGGTAAAACGACCCTGGCTCTGCATGCCATCGCGGAATGCCAGAAGACCGGCGGCAAAGCTGCCTTCATCGACGCGGAACACGCGATCGATCCGACCTACGCAAAGGCACTTGGTGTCGATATCGATGAACTGATCCTGTCCCAGCCGGACTCCGGTGAACAGGCTCTTGAGATCGCTGAGCTGCTGATCCGCAGCGGCGCGATCGATATGATCGTCATCGACTCGGTCGCGGCTCTTGTACCGCAGGCGGAACTCGATGGGGAAATGGGTGACCAGAATGTCGGTCTGCATGCCCGTCTCATGAGCAAGGCGATGCGTAAGCTCGCCGGCGCGATCAGCGGCAACAACTGCACCGCGATCTTCATCAACCAGCTGCGTGAGAAGGTCGGTGTCATCTACGGCAACCCGGAAGTCACGACCGGCGGCCGCGCCCTGAAGTTCTACGCGACGATCCGAATCGAAGTCCGTAAGTCCGAAGCGATCAAGAACGGCTCCAACATCATCGGCAACAAAGTCAATGTCAAGGTCGTCAAGAATAAAGTCGCTCCGCCGTTCAAAACGACGCAGGTCGAGATCTACTACGGCGAAGGCATCTCCCATTATTCGGAGATCATCGAACTCGGTGTCGAAGCCGGGATCATCGATAAGGCCGGTGCCTGGTACTCCTATAAGGGAGAGAAGATCGGGCAGGGCTCCCAGGCTGTCAGAGCGTATCTGATCGCCAACCCGGAGGTCGACAAGGAGATCACCGCCGCTGTTCGCGAGAAATTCTTCCCGTCCAACAGCGAAAAAGAATAAAACAATTAAACCTGTTTGTGAAAAATTCCAACAAACAGGTTTTCTTTTATGGCAAGAAACCAAAAAATACGTTACAATTATGAATGGATTTTATATCCTAATGGTTTTAATTTAGGAGGTAAGTGTTATGGATAAGTTAAACCTTACTTCCGTTCTATTTGGCATACTCGGTGTTTTGATCGGTATCGTGATTATGATGCTGATCTCCCGGGCAGGATTGAATCGAGACAAACAAAAAGCTAAACTAATTGTCGAAGAAGCGGAGGCAAACGCCAAATCTGTCCTGAAACAGGCAGTTCTTGACGGAAAAACTCAGGCCTACGATCTGAAGCTCCAGGCAGAAAAGGAGATCAAGGATCGTCGTAATGAGGTACAGAATCTGGAAAACAAGCTCTTGCGCAAGGAAGATTCTTTAGAATACCGTGAAAAATCGATCAAAGAAAACGAAAAGAAACTCGATGCAAAACTGAGAGAAGCCGATGAAAAGGTTTCCAAGTTAAATAAGATGGAAGAAGATCTGCAGACACGGATCGACAGCCAGATGGCGGTTCTCGAACAGGTCTCCAACATGTCCCGCGAAGATGCGAAAGCGGAACTGATGGGCATCGTTGAGCAGAAGATCAAGAATGAGATCGCTGTCTATATCCGTGATCAGGAAGAAGAAGCCCGTCAGAAAGCGCAGCAGAATGCGCAGGAGATCATCGCCACCGCGATCCAGCGTTACTCGCAGGATGAGATCGGTGAGCGCACTGTCTCCGTCGTAGCTCTGCCTTCTGAAGATATGAAGGGCAGGATCATCGGACGTGAAGGACGCAATATCCGCGCGATCGAACAGGCGACCGGCGTCGATCTCGTTATCGACGACACACCGGAAGCGATCACGATCTCCTGCTTCAACCCGATCCGCAGAGAGATCGCCCGTCTGTCTCTTGAGACTCTGATCCGTGACGGCCGCATCCAGCCGGGACGTATCGAGGATGTTGTCCGCAAGGTCACCCGTGAGATCGATGAAACGATCATGAAAGCCGGTGAGGAAGCCTGCTTCAAGCTCCAGATCGGCAAGATGAACAAGGAACTGATCAAAACGATCGGCCGTCTGAAATACCGTTATTCCTACGGCCAAAACGTTCTTCAGCATTCCATGGAAGTCGCTTTCCTGGCAGGTATGATGGCTGCTGAGCTTGGACTCAACCAGGTCATCGCGAAGCGCGCAGGCCTGCTGCATGATATCGGTAAGGCAGTCGACTTCGAAGTTGACGGCACCCACGTTGAACTCGGCGCGAAACTGGCGAAGAAGTACGGCGAAGATCCGATCGTCATCAACGCGATCGAATCCCACCACGGGGATGTCGAACCGACAAACCTGATCTCCAATCTGGTCGCTGCCGCGGATACACTGTCCGCTGCCCGTCCGGGAGCACGTTACGAAGGAATCGAGAACTACATCAACCGTCTTGAATCCCTCGAGAAGATCGCTTCCGAATACGAAGGCGTCGAGAAGGCGTACGCGATCCAGGCCGGCCGTGAAGTCCGTGTCATGGTCGTTCCGGAAAAGGTCGATGACGCGAAGTGCCATTACATCGCGCATGAGATCAAGGAACGTATCGAAAACGAGCTTACGTATCCGGGTCAGATCAAGGTAACGGTCATCCGTGAAACTAGAGCGAACGAGATCGCAAAATAGGAAATTTACAACGTATATTTCAAGTCAGGCCGCGGCATTTGTCCGCGGCTTTTCAATTGCATATCTTTGATAAAACCGGCGCAGTTAAAGGGGTGCGCATGGTTTGACTTTTACCTGTAGTTTCCTATAATTAGAGAGAACACAACGATTGAGACAAGATGCTTTCCGGAGGGCAGATCAAGAGAGGCCGTCGCCATGGTGAAAGACAGGCCATTTGCCGGGAGAACATTACCACTCATGAGCGCTTTTAATCAAAGCCGTGCAGCCCGCGTTAAGGGTATGAAGGAAAAACGAAGGTGGTACCTCGCCGCAAGGCGACTTTCGACCACCTTTTTTATTGAAGGAGGTTAGAGAAATGATCAACATCAAAGAAGATGAACATCTCAACACGCTGAACCATAGTTGTGCTCACCTGCTGGCACAGGCCGTTTCCCATCTGTATCCGGGTGCGAAATTCTGGGTCGGACCGGTCATCGAAGACGGTTTCTACTATGATATCGATCTCGGCGATAAAGTCATCACCGAAGATGATCTGACTGCGATCGAAAAGGAAATGAAGAAATGCGCCAAGTCCGCTAAGAATATCGTCCGCCACGAACTCACCAAAGAGGAAGCTCTCGAACGTTTCAAAGACGATCCCTATAAGATCGATCTGATCAAGCGTATGGACGAGAACGAGACCGTTATCTCCTGCTACACACAGGGCGACTTTACCGATCTCTGCCGCGGTCCGCATGTCGAAAACACAAAACTGCTCAAGCATTTCAAGCTGATCAAGTTCTCCGGCGCTTACTGGAAGGGCGATGCCAATAACAAGATGCTGCAGCGTATCTATGGTGTCTGCTTCGACACGGAAGAGGAACTGCAGGAACATCTGAAGATGCTGGAAGAAGCGAAGGAAAGAGACCACCGCAAGATCGGTAAGGAACTCGAACTCTTCATGAATCACCCGCTGGTCGGTTCCGGTATGCCGATGTGGCTGCCCAACGGCGCGATCATCCGCAAGGAACTGGAAAACTATATCTACGCCAAGGAGCGTGCCCTGGGTTACCAGCACGTCTATACTCCCTGCGTCGGTACCGTCAACCTCTACAAGACTTCCGGTCACTGGGACCACTACAAGGAAAACATGTTCCCGATGATGAAGGTCGATAACGAGGAATTCGTCCTGCGTCCGATGAACTGCCCGCATCACATGCTGATCTACAAGAACAAGCTGCACTCCTACCGTGATCTGCCGGTCCGTATCGGCGAGTTCGCGACTGACTTCCGTTATGAAGCCAGCGGTGCCGTCAAGGGTCTCGAAAGAGTCCGCTGCATGTGCCAGAACGACGCACATCTGTTCGTCCGTCCGGACCAGATCGCATCCGAATTCGAAAAGGTCGTCAAGCTGATCCTTGACGTCTACCGCGATTTCGGTATCAAGGACTACAAATTCCGTCTGTCCCTGCGCGATCCGGCCGATAAGGAAAAATACTTTGATGATGATCAGATGTGGAACGAGGCGGAGACCCGTCTGCGTGAAGTCCTGAACGGTCTGGGCGTCGAATACTTCGAAGCGATCGGCGAAGCTGCCTTCTACGGTCCGAAACTGGACGTTGAGGTCAAGCCGGCTGTCGGTCCGGAAGTCACACTGTCGACCTGCCAGCTCGATTTCCTGCTCCCGCGCCGTTTTGAACTGAACTACATCGATTCCAACGGCGAGAAGGTTGTACCGGTCGTTCTGCACCGTGCGATCTTCGGAACCTTCGACCGCTTTACCGCGTTCCTGATCGAAGAGACAAAGGGCAATTTCCCGTTATGGCTCTCTCCGGAACAGATCGTCGTTATCCCGGTCCATCAGGAAGCGCATCTGGAATATGCTGAAAAGGTCGCTGACCTCTTCCGTCAGGCGGGCTTCCGTATCCATGTCGACAGCCGTAACGAAAAGCTCGGCTTCCGTATCCGTGAAGCGCAGACCAGCCATATCCCGGTCCAGATCGTTGTCGGTGAAGGCGAGATCGCTGCAAACAGCGTCAATATCCGCCGTTACGGCCAGAAGGAATCCCTTTCCCTGCCGTTAGAAGAAGCACTTGCTTCCCTGAAGAAAGAAGTAGAGGAAAAGAAATATGTCCATTAAGAAATATCTTGTAACCTTTTTAGCAGCCCTGATGCTGCTGAGCCTTTCCGCCTGCAAACCGGCAACACCGAAAGAGGCGGAGGCAAAACACTACAGTGTGATCGCCCCGAGCGGTGCTCCGTCCCTTGCCTTGCTGGATCTGGCAGACGATGAAAACACAACGATCGAGATCGTTGACGGCGCTGATGCGCTGACTGCTGAGTTCAGCAATGCCGAAAAAGATTTCATCATCGCCCCGATCAACCTCGGTGTGAAGCTCTCCCAGAAGACAGAGAATTACCAGCTGATGGCGGTCCTGACCTGGGGCAACCTTTTCCTTGTCGCCAAGGATGAGGATACATCCGCGAGACTCGCCGGCACCAAGGTCGCTGCCTTCGGTGAAGCGGCGGTTCCCGGAAAAGTCATCGGTTATCTGGCCGATGAATTCCAGGGTATCGAGTTTGAATGGTTCAACAGCGTTCAGGAAGCTTCCGCAGCATTCCTGAGCGGTGAATATGATGCCGCTGTCTTAGCGGAACCGGTCCTGACGATGGCTCACGGCAAGTGGAAGGAAAACCACGAGGAAGATTTCGTCGTTGCCTACGATCTGCAGGAACTCTATCAGGAGAAATCCGGTTTCCAGACCTATCCGCAGGCTGCTCTGTTCGTCCGCAAGGCGACGCTTGAAGCAGACTCCGGTTCGGTCGTTGAATTCACCAACATCATCAAGCAGTCCATTTCCAAGTACAACGGAAACGCCGATGTCCTCAGCAAGCGTATCGATGAGATCGATCTTACCGCGTTTGGTTTCCAGAACCCGGATCTGATCAAGAAGGCTTATCCGAAGATGGCGCTCAACTACCGTCTGGCCAGCGAATGCCTGGAGGATATCCGCAACTTCCTGTCGATCTTTGAGATCGAATTCGAAGAAAAAGTATATGTAAAATGAGAAACAAGCGCCTTTTATCAGCGGTCGTTCTGATCGTGCTCTGGGCAGTCGTATCGTCGCTGATCAATAAGGACATTCTTTTGCCGACGCCTCTGGCAGTCGTAAAGGAACTCTGGACGATCGTGACGCAGGCCGGTTTTCTGCCGGCCTTGCTGAACACGGTCTTCCGCGCCTTTACCGCGGTCTTCATCAGTTTTGTTGCCGCGTTGCTGCTGGCCGCATCGGCTTATCGCTTTAAAGGTCTGCGGACCTTTTTAGAGCCTTTATACGTGCTCTTTAAAAGTGTGCCGACCGTTACGGTGATCGTGCTGGCACTGATCTGGCTGGGCAAGGAAAAAGCTGCTGTGCTGATCGTGATGCTGGTCGTTCTGCCGATCCATTACTCCAATATCCTGAACGGTTTCGATCAGATCGATCCCGATCTTTTGAAGGAAACGGATACCTACGAGGACCGTTATCTTCTGAAACTGCGGCGCATCTATCTGCCGCTGATCCGTTCGGATCTCTATGAAACGCTGCGCTCAACTCTGTCTCTCGGTTTCAAGATCGTGATCATGGCGGAGATGTTCGCGCAGACCCGTGTGGGTATCGGCCATGAGCTGTACTTCCTGCGGGCCAATCTCGACACCACCGGCGTATTCGCCTGGACGATCCTGATCGTATTGTGCAGTTACCTGTTTGACGCGATCCTGAATTTCTTTTCACGAAGGGGAGATATAAATGAATCTTAGCAAGTATTCGGATCTTTTCAAAAGGATCCTCAGTTCTCTGGCGACCGTCCTGTTTCTTTGGGTTGCCCTGATGCTTCTTTTGGTCGGTTTCCTGACAGCGATCGAATATAAGCCGGAAGCGAGCGTGCAGCTTGAAACAAGCGGCAGTACCACCGCCAAGATCAAACTGAACGAAGAGATCGATCTGGTAAGCTGGAACATCGGTTACGGCGCGCTGAGCGACAATGCCGATTATTACAGGGATGGCGGCAAGGGGATCCGTACTTCCACCAATGAGCGTCTGAACGAAAACCTCAATACGATGAATACCTGGATCCGCGAACAGGATCCGGATCTGCTCCTTCTGCAGGATGTTGACGCGTCTTCCGACCGTTCCTACCGTGTGGATGAAAGAGTCATCTTTGACAGTCTGGCAGACCATGTATCTTCCTTCGCGCTTGACTATGTCTGTCTGTATGTTCCGTATCCGTTCCCGCCGTTAGGCACAGTTCAGAGCGGCAGCATGACGATCTCCAAATTCGCTGTTGATTCCGCGACCCGGGTCGCGCTGCCCAATACCTACAAATGGCCGGTCAGAGTCATCACCGATAAGCGCTGTCTTCTGGTCGACCGTCTGCCGATCGAGGGAAGCGACAAGGAGCTCGTTGTCGTGAACCTGCATCTTGAGAAATACGATGAAGGCGATATGAAGGCTGCTCAGACCGAAGCGCTGCGCGCGCTGATGGAAGAAGAAACGGCGAAAGGAAACTATGTGATCGCCGGCGGCGATTTCAGTCAGATCTTCTCCAATATGGGCGATCTTTATCCGGTCAAGGAAGAAATGTGGAAGCCGGGCGTACTCGATGTCACTTCCTTCTCCTCCGAATTCTCCTTCCATATGGATTCGGAAGTCCCGAGCACCCGCTCGCTGGATCAGAACTATGCGGAAGCGGATAAGGACGATTTCCAGTACTATCTCACAGACGGCTTCATCGTCTCTTCGAACGTGGAAGTGACAAAACTGGAAAATGCCGATCTGGGCTTCGTCAGCAGCAACCACAATCCGGTCATGATGACCGTCGTACTGAAATGAGATATATCGATATCGGCTTAAATCTTTTCTGCGACGCATTCAAGGATCCTGACAGGGTCCTTTCTGATGCGGCGGAAAACGGGGTCGCCTGTATCCTGACCGGTTCCGACGCGGAGGACAACGAAAAGGTCTTCCGTTATACGCTTGATCACGAAGTCTGGGGCACAGCCGGGATCCATCCGCATAACGCCTCCCGTGCCCGCGAGGAAGATTTCCGCCGTATCCGTGAATACGAGATACAGAATCCGCGGATCGTCGCGGTAGGGGAATGCGGTCTTGATTATGACCGTATGTTCTCTCCCAAAGAGCAGCAGATCGACTGTCTGCTGAAACAGATCGCGATCGCGGAAGAACTGCAGAAGCCGCTTTTCCTGCACGAAAGAGAAGCTTCCGTGGATTTCATCCCGATCTTTGAGGAACATCTCCCGCGTCTGAAAAGGGCGGTCGTACACTGTTTTACGGGAGACCGCAAACTGCTCGAGCGCTATCTTTCGATGGGATTCTATATCGGTATCACCGGCTGGATCTGCGATGAGCGCAGAGCTCAGGATCTTCGCGACGCGGTAGCGATCCTGCCGCTGGACCGGGTGATGCTGGAAACGGACGCGCCATATCTGACGCCGCGCAACGTAAAGGGACTGAAACGGACGAATGTGCCGCAGAACGTCCGCTATGTCGCCGCGACTCTGGCGCAGTACATGGGTGTCGGCGAGGAAGAACTGGTAAGCAGCGCCTACGCCAATACCGTGAACTTCTTTGATCTGAATATCACTGAATAAAAGAAAACGTCAGTCACTGCGCTTAGGCGGAAAGAGGCTGACGTTTTTTGTAAGGCGAAAAAGAAAGGGCTGCGGACAGCCCTTATTTTGATTCTTATTTGGAGAGGTAAGCGATCGCTTCTTCGACGCTCATCTCTTCCTTGACATCGCTGCAGCGCTTGTTGACTTCGACGAGATTGTCCTTGGCGCCGCGGCCGACAGTGATACGGTAGGGGATACCGATCAGTTCGGAATCCGCGAACTTGACACCGGCACGGACATCACGGTCATCCAGCAGGACTTCCACGCCGTTCTCGCTGAGCTTGTTGTAAATCTGTTCAGCGACAGCAGACTGTGTTTCGTCCTTGCCGTTGATCAGAACGATGATGACTTTATACGGTGCGATCGCTTCCGGCCAAAGGATGCCTTTCTTGTCGTGATTCTGCTCGACGACAGCGGCGATACATCTGCCCAGTCCGATACCGTAGGAGCCCATCCAGACATCCTGGGTCTGGTTGTTCTGGTCGAGATAGGTAAGGTCAAGCGCCTTGGAGTATTTGGTGCCGAGCTTGAAGGTATTGCCGACTTCGATACCCTTGGCGAATTTCAGCGGCTGACCGCAGATCGGACATCTGTCGCCTTCCTGAACTTCCTTCAGATCGATAACAGCAGCCGGTTTGAAGTCTTCCAGATTGACATTGATCAGATGGGTATCGTCCTTATTGGCGCCGACGATGAAGTTGCGCATTTCGGTGACTTCCTCATCGAGAATGACCGGGATACGCAGACCGACCGGTCCGGCAAAACCGACTCTGGCGCCGGTGACCTTTTCAACGACTTCCGCATCCGCAAGAGCGATATCATCGCTGCGCAGGAACTTCTTCAGTTTTGTTTCGCAGACTTCACGGTTTCCGCGTACGACGACCGCGCAGGGACGGCCGCTGACCATGTAGATCATCGTCTTGACGAAATCGCGCGGATCCTTATTCAGGAAAGCGCAGAGTTCCTCGATCGTACGGACATTCGGTGTCGGGATCTCTTCGATCGCTTTTCTTTCTTCTGTGGAAGCTTCGCCTTTATGACGGGTCGCGATCTCGAGGTTGGAAGAGTAACCGCAGTCGCAATGGACCAGGACATCCTCACCGATCTCACTGACAGCCTGGAATTCCTCAGAGAGCAGACCGCCCATCATACCGGTATCTGCTTTAACGATACGGTAATCGAGGCCGATATCATCAAAGATCTTCTTGTAGGCATCGAACATCTTCTTGTAGGAAACGTCGAGTCCGGCTTCATCCCTGTCGAAGCTGTAGGCGTCCTTCATGACGAATTCCTTGACACGGATCAGACCGTAGCGGGCACGCGGTTCATCGCGGTACTTGCTCTGGATCTGATAGATATTGAACGGCATGTCCTTGTAGGAGCTGATAACGGACTTGGCGGCGACTGCGAAGAGTTCCTCGTGTGTCGGGCCCAGGACCATATCCTTGCCGGTACGGTCTTTCAGTTTGAACAGATCCGGACCGAAGTTCTTCAGTCTTCCGGATTTCTCATAATAATCTGCCGCGATCAGCGCCGGCATCTTGACCTCGATCGCCCCGGTCTCGTTCATTCGACGGCGGATGATCTCTTCGACCTTCGCCTGGACGCGATATCCAAACGGCAGCATCATGTATACGCCGCCACTGACTTTTTTGATAAAACCTGCTTTTACCAGGAGATTACCGCTGACGGAATCTTCGTCTTTAGCGTCTTCTCTCAGCGTGAAAAAATATGCATCTTTCAGTTTCATACTTATAACCACCTCTTTGTGATTATATCATAATGAATATGCCTTGACGTTTTAAAAGACTTATCATATAGTTTACAAAAAGTGAGGTAGAACATGGCAAAGTATTTTACTGATGTATCCAGAACGTTCAATGAATATCTGCTCGTTCCGGGTTATTCCGATGCAAGCTGCGTACCGACAAACGTTGATCTCAGCACACCTCTTTTCCGTTATAAGAAGGGTGAAAAGAGCACCATTACCTTAAAGATCCCGATGATCTCCGCGATCATGCAGTCCGTATCTGACGACCGCATGGCGGTAGCTCTGGCTAAGGAAGGCGGAATGAGCTTCATCTTCGGTTCCCAGACCATCAAGGATCAGGCTGAAATGGTCAGAAAAGTCAAGACATATAAAGCCGGCTTCGTTGTTTCCGATTCCAACATCCGTCCGGATCAGACGATCGGCGAGCTGCTCGCCCTGATCGACCGTACCGGCCATTCCACTGTTGCGGTAACTGCTGACGGCAAGCCGAACGGCAAGCTCGAAGGCATCATCACCAGCCGCGACTACCGTCTCAGCAAGGTCGCGATGGATGAAAAAGTCAGCACCTATATGACGCCGAAAAGCAAGCTCGTCTGCGGCGGCACAGATCTAGATCTGAGCGACTGCAACGAGATCATTTGGGAACATAAACTCAATACTTTGCCGATCGTTGATAAAAAAGGCAATCTTGCCTACATGGTCTTCCGTAAAGACTATGAGTCCCACAAGGACAACCCGAATGAACTGCTGGATTCGCATAAGCGCTTCATGGTCGGTGCCGGTATCAATACCAGAGACTATGCGGAACGTGTTCCGGCTCTCGTAAAAGCAGGTGTTGACGCATTATGCATCGACTCCAGTGAAGGTTTCACCCAGTTCCAGGCAGATACGATCGCCTGGATCAAGAAGAAATACGGTAAGAAAGTCAAAGTCGGTGCCGGCAACGTTGTCGACGCGGACGGCTTCCGTTTCCTCGCTGATGCCGGCGCGGATTTCATCAAGATCGGTATCGGCGGCGGTTCCATCTGCATCACCCGTGAGACAAAGGGTATCGGCCGCGGCCAGGCAACAGCTGTTATCGATGTTGCCCGCGCAAGAGACGAATACTTCGAGAAGACCGGTGAATATGTCCCGATCTGCTCTGACGGCGGTATCGTTTACGACCACCACATCTCCCTGGCTCTGGCTATGGGCGCAGACTTCGTCATGCTGGGAAGATACTTCTCCCGTTTCGAAGAATCCCCGACCGCGAAAGTCATGATCAACGGTTCCTACTACAAGGAATACTGGGGCGAAGGTTCCAACCGTGCCCGCAACTGGCAGCGTTACGATCTGGGCGGCGCCAAGAAGCTTTCCTTCGAGGAAGGTGTTGACGCTTACGTTCCGTATGCCGGGTCCTTAAAGGACAATGTCAACGTCACCATGCTGAAGGTCAAATCGACCATGTGCAACTGCGGCGCGCTGACACTGCCGGAATTCAGAGACAAGGCGAAGCTGACCGTTGTATCCTCCACTTCGATCGTGGAAGGCGGCGCTCACGACGTCATCGTCAAGAACGCGAACCAGAACTGATCGCGCAATCAAGAAACATAAGACCCTGATCCATGTGATCAGGGTCTTTTTTAGCGGAAGAGAAGTCCGGCCAAGCGTGCTATAATAGTCTGGACTTGAAAGGAAATATATATGCTGGAATATTTCGTATCTCCGAAAAAAGTGTTTAACCGCATGGGCTTCGCGCAGATCGTGATGACCCTCGCGAGCGGTGTGGCAGGCCTTGTTCTGCTGACACCATTTAGAAACCAGGAGCTCGTAAAAGAACTCTTCCTGAAATACGGAGCCTCGCCGCTCTTCCTGCTGATGTATCTGCCGAACGTCATCGGCGCTGTCGTTTTCTGGCTCTGCGTCCGCAATATGCCGCGCTGGAAAGGGGAGGAGGAGCATTTCGGCTTCTGGAATATCATTCAGGTCTTCACGATGATGTATTTCGTTTCCCTGATCCTGAATACCATCGGCCTGGAGGTCAGCGAAGCCGCTCCTGCCGGAGGGTCGCAGCAGCTCAATCTGATCGGAGACCTGGTGACTTCCGGCACACTGGCCGGACTGCTGATCCCGACTGCGATCGGACCGCTGATCGAGGAGATCGTTTTCCGCAAACTGATGATCAACCGGACCCGGATCTTCGGCGAGAAGACAGCGATCGTTTTCTCCGCGATCTGTTTCGGTCTTTTCCACGGCAACCTGACCCAGTGTCTCTTTGCTTTCTCTGTCGGTCTGTTTCTCGGTTATGTCTACTGCCGGACCGGCAAGATGTGGATCACCTATATCATGCACGCGCTGCTGAACGGTCTCTCTTCCGTGATCCTTCTGGTGCTTCCGCTGATCCAAGGAGACGCGCCGAAAGACAGCGCGCTCATCCTGCTTGCCGGACTGGCGCTTCTGGTCGCTGTTCTGATGATCGCCGGTCTCATCAACCTGATCCGCTGGATCCTGAAAAAACGTTTCTTCTGCCCGGAGACACCAAGAGAGATCCCTTCCGGATCTGTATTCTCGACGGTATATCTGAATCTTGGCGTCATCCTGCTGTTTGTGCTCAGCATCGGCAAGATCGTGATAGAACTTATGGACATCAAGATCAAGCTGCCGTTCTGACATATAACAAATTACAGACAAAGAAAAAGGCTTAACGCCTTTTTTCTTTTTATGATTCAAACCGGCACGCTGCCGGCGTCTGTTTGTTTCTGAGCCGTTTAGCGGCCGTTCTCAAGCAGGAAAGCGTTCATCAGCTGTGGATAGACCTCCAGCGGGAAAACGTGGACAGAATAGAATCTACGGGCTCTGTCCGCAAGGTGTCCGTGAAGCCATACTGCCATACTGACGGCGGTAAAGGGGTCCCTGACCAGTGTCAGCATCCCGGCTGTGATCCCGCTTAAAAGATCGCCGCTGCCGGCCTGTGCCAGCGCGGGATTTCCGCTGTTGTTCTGGGTCAGTCTGCCCTCCGGATCCGTGATGATCGTCTGCGGGCCTTTTAAGACGAGCGTGACGTTATATTCCTTCGCGAACGCGAGCGCGGCAGCGCTGCGGTCTTCAGTGATATCGGCGATGCTTCGGTTACTGAGAGAGGAAAACTCGCCGATATGAGGCGTCAGGATCAGCGGACACTGCGCCTTCTTTAAAAGATCTTTGCCTTCGGCGATAAGCTGCAGGGCTCCGGCATCGAGCAGAAGCGGCACGCTGCATTCCAAAAGCAGGAATACAAGAAGCTCCTGTTTATAGGGAAGCCGGTCGATCCCGCTGCCGAAAGCGACAGCAGTGATCTTATCATTCAGCGCTTTCCGGATCATTTCTTTCCAGTTCTCTTCAATAAGCGGGAAGAATACCGGGGTGAGGAAACGGGAAGCGGCGACAGGGTAGATCGAGTCATCCAGAGCGCAGCAGATATAATCGGCGCCTGCGGCCTGGGCGCCGAGGATATTCAGACAGACGGCTCCGGCCATGCCGTAGCTGCCGCCGATCAGAAGCGTGCGTCCATGCATGCCTTTATAAGCGTCTATTGGTTTTTCAGGATAGTTCTTCAGAAAAGTCTCACTGTCCATGGGTGTAAGAAACTCAGACACTTTCCTTCTCCTTCGCGGAACGCGACTGCAGATAGCTCTCGAACTGGATATCCGCGTTCATGATCCGCTGCGCGTGCTTGACCTCATCACGCAGCGCCAGGCCTTTCGACCACCAGGAACCGCCGAATTCAAACAGGAAGAACCAGAAGAAGACCGTCAGCAAAGATCCGACCGAACCACTGCTGTTGGTTTGGGAATACAGGAACAGGAAAACGATGCCGATGCACAGCGTCAGCAAAGAATAGATATAATTGCGCTTCAGATTCTGCTTCGCCAGAGCCAGCTTGAATTCGTAATCCAGCAGGATCGTGCGGCGTATGATCTCTTTCTCGTCCGGGGTGAACTCGCATCCGCAGAAACGGATGATGATCGGAAGCGAGATCGGGACGTAGAAGATATTGTCATCAAGATAGGCGGAAAGCTCGGGATTCATGTTTTCCCGGTCCTTTACCGAATAATGGCTGACGATATCATCCAGACCGCGTACTTTGCAGGAGATCAGAGCTTTGCCGTCCTCCAGATAGTACTCACGGACGACTTTCTCATAATCGGCTTTGATCTTTTCCGCTGCGGGTCTTTGTCTTCCGGGAAGATTCATGCCCAGTCCTCCTTATCCATCTCATTATACAGGGAAAAATATGCATTTTTTGCGGTCATGTCAATTCTATTTCGGAGAAATAAGAGTATGATAGAACTATCTGCGGAAACGGAGGGAAGGTCATGGCTGCGAAACGCGATACCGATATGACAACGGGAAACATTCTCAACCACATCATCCTTTTCTCACTCCCGCTGCTTGTCGGAAACATCTTCCAGCAATTCTACAATATGGTGGACACCTGGGTCGTCGGAAACTATGTTTCCAACGAAGCCTTTTCGGCTGTCGGCACGGTCGGACCGGTCATCAATATGCTGATCGGCTTTTTCACCGGTCTTGCCAATGGCGGTGGTGTCGTCATTTCCCAGTACTATGGCGCCAAACGTCCGGAGGATGTGAAAAAGGCAGTCCACAGCTCGGTCCTGATGACAGTCGTTCTGAGCATCCTGCTCTCTATTCTCGGGATTGCGATGGTGCCTGCTTTCGTACGAATGATGAATACGCCAGCAGAGGTCATTCCGGAATCGACCTGTTATCTGTCGATCTATTTCGGCGGTCTGTCCGGACTGCTGTTCTACAATATGGGTTCGGCGATCCTGCGCGCCGTAGGCGACTCGAAACGTCCGTTCTACTTCCTGACAGTCTCAGCTATTTTAAACATCGTCCTTGACCTGTATTTCGTCATCCGCCTGCAGATGGGCGTTGCCGGTGTTGCCTGGGCGACGATCATCTCCCAGGGGATCTCGGCGATCCTGACGATGGTGGTGCTCTTCCGAACTTCCTCTGTCGTAAAACTCGAGTTTTCAGCAATGAAGATGGACTGGCAGATCCTGAAACGGATCATCCGGGTCGGTATTCCCTCAGCCTTCCAGCTGGCGATCGTATCCTTCTCCAACATCTTTGTTCAGTCCTATATCAACTACTTCGGTACGGATGTCATGTCCGGCTGGAGCGCCTATTCCAAAGTCGATGGTCTTCTCTGGCTGCCGATGCAGTCCGTCGGTATGGCGGTCACGACCGTTGTCGGACAGAACCTCGGAAGAGGACAGCAGGAAAGGGCAGTCGAAGGCGTACGTCTGGGTCTGATCGTCGGTCTGATCATTACCGGACTCTGCATGATCCCGATCATGATCTTCGCTCCGAACACGGTCGCGATCTTCAACTCCAAACCGGAAGTCGTGGAATACGGCGCGCAGTTCCTGCGTATGATCACGCCGTTCGCGATTCTGGCGGTCTTCAGCCAGATCTATGCGGCAGCCCTGCGCGGTTCCGGAAACTCCCAGGCGCCGATGGTCATCATGATCTTCGGATATGTTATCGCGCGTCAGATCTATCTGTTCATCTTCTCACATTTCATCAGCAACACGATCATCCCGATCGGTCTCGGTTATCCCTTCGGCTGGGTCGTTGTTTCGGTCCTGATCACGATCTATTATCACAAGGTCGGGATCAAGGGAAGCATCATTTAGAAAACGAGTCGGCGTCAGGCAGTGTTTAATATGGAAGCTGCTTGCGGCGACGATCACAGGTTCGATAGAATATAAAATCAGCGTGGCCATTGCGGTCACGCTGATTTTGTTCCCCGGATCGTGCGGGACAGATCCGATGCCTGCTGAAACTGTGAAAAATATAAGGATCGCCTGGCAAACAGGAATTTGCCGAATTATAGCCTGAAAAAGAGTTCTGCGTTTACATGACCGATCCGATGCGACTCCTCTTCTGTAAAATCCATTTGATCCAGGATGTTAAGATAACGCTCTATGATCTGTGTCGGTTCAACACTTCTGCTGCAGGGCCAATCCGTACCAAAGAACAGTCTGTCAACGCCAAACTTCCTCAGAATCCTGTTTGTCTCTTTAATTCCGTATCGGTCAACAAAGTCCGGAAGAATTGCGGAGATGTCAAAATGAACATCCAGATTGACAGCATCTTCCCACTGGAAACCTCCGAGATGGCAAACAATGACTTTCAATCCGGGATGCCTGTCCAGCCAGTGCTCAATTCTTTTCGGAGCGCAATAGTCATTCCTGTCTTGCTCTCTTGAACTGGAAGGATATGAATGAACTGCTATAGGATAATTGGTATTTACTGCAAGATCCGCAATGATGTCATTATATTCGTCATCAATATTCATCCCGCTGTTATTGGGGTGGAGCTTGATGCCACAGAATTCAGAATGTACAAGAGCTTTCTGTATCTGATCACATGTGTTTTCCGGAGTGTTCCTTATATCCACATCAGAAAAGCAACTGAATCGGCCATCTTCTTTACAAATATTAAGCAGGTTCTGATGTGCCGCATCAACAGTGAAATCCATAGACATCAGCCAAGGATCATTGAATGGCATGATGATTGCCCTCCGAATATTGAACTGATCCATGATCTTCTGATAGGAGGAAACTTTAGCAAAGGAAAACTCATCATCCGAGTCAGGGTTTGC
>JAFRLM010000023.1 GCA_017431225.1 Erysipelotrichaceae bacterium
ATCTGATGAATGATATTCAGTTTTCAAAGATCCACATCACCATAAGAGGAGGAAGCCTCCTCTTATGGCTTCAATTTTAGGGTCAGTGAAAGCTGAATTTTAGCGCCTGAAGCGACCGGTCACCGTCCTTTTTAAGACCGGCGCGGATCATGATCTGCACCTGCGGTATTTTAATTATTTTCTGCTATTATTTTTATCTGCCGAATTTAGTTGAAATTATTATGAGAATGATGTATACTCCGGTCAAGGAGGTGATGACTGTGATCGCACTTGATGCAAATCAGAAATACTACACGACCAGTGAACTGAAAGACATGGGCTATTCCTACTACAAAATTGGCCAGCTGGAAGAAAACGGTAGGCTGCACCGCATCAACAGAACCACATATGAGAATCTCTCCTATAAAGGTGATGAGAATGATTTCATCAACGCTGCTGCATATGTTCCGGAGGGTGTGATCTGCCTGATGAGTGCCGCCCGATATTATGAGCTTACCAATTTCCTTCCTGATGTTATCGATGTTGCGATCGACCGGAAGAAAAAAGTCAGTACTCTTCCTGACTGGCCAGAAATCAAGATATTCTATTTTGACCCTTCCCGCATGGATACCGGTGTCACGAAAATCACGGAAGGCGGCGATTCATTCCGTATTTTTGACATTGAAAAGACTGTCGTTGATATCATTTACTACCGCAATAAGATCGGCATTGAGGAAACATCAGAGGTGCTGCGCAACTACCTGAAGAGGAAGGATCGGCAGATCGACCGGCTCTACACCTATGCCAAAATGCTGCGGTGCGAAGCTATTGTAAGAACTTATCTGGAGGTGCTTGTTTCATGAATGCAGATTCCGTAAAGGCAAGACTGAAGAATTTCGCTGTCAGCTCCGGCTGCACGTTCCAGGAAGCTCTCGTCTATTATGGACTTGAGCGGACGATTTACCGGATCTCAGTATCTCCGTATGCCAGCCATTTTGTTCTGAAAGGCGGCATCTTTCTGTATGCCATCTTCGACAGGAAGTACGAGCGTGTCACAACAGACGTTGACCTGCTGGCCAGACGTATCTCAAACAGCGCTGAGGAAATGAAAACCGTCTTCCGCGATATCTTTACTCTGGACACTGACGATGCTCTTGTTTTCGACCTTGATTCCATTACAGCTGAAGATATCACAGAATTCAAAGAGTACCATGGACTGCATATCTCAGCGGTCGCATATCTTGACCGGACCAGAATTCCAATCGGGATTGATATCGGATTTGGCGATGTGATTTATCCCGATGCCGTAGAGATGGAATTCCCCGTGATCCTGGATATGGAAGCACCCAAAGTGAATGCATACTCTTTGGAATCTTCCATTGCTGAGAAACTGGAAGCTATTGTCAAAAACGGTTTCCTGAACAGCCGTTATAAGGACTTCTACGATATTTATGTCCTCTCAGAGAAGTATCCCTTCGACTATGAAGAACTGAACAACGCTGTCATGGAAACATTCACAAACCGGAAAACTCCCATTACAATGGACACTGCAGCTTTCAGCGATGAGTTTCGTGGTGATTCGATGCATCAGACCAGATGGAACTCATTCCTGAAAAAGAAAAAAGCTCTGATCCCAGTCTCAATGAACGATGCTATGGTCCGGATCAAGACATTTGTAACGCCCCTTCTGACTCAAACCAAGACCACAGTAACTGAATGGGATCCGAATGAGGGGTGCTGGAAATAAACCTTTGGCAAATAAAACAAACTGGAGCAGAGAGCCAAAACAAATAAACGTCTTACTGCCTGTACTTGCTATTCAGTTGTTTTCAGTGCTTACAGCTTCATCAGGATATCCCGGATGTCTCCGTTGATACAGATGGATCTGTTTATGATTCCATCCGGCGCGTAGGCCTCGCCGTAATTCAGGCAGGCATATGTCGCATCCGGCCGCTGGTTTACGAGCTTCCAAAACTGGAACTTAATAATACTTGGCGTGTTCATGCCGACTCCCGCTTCCAGGAACAGGACCTTCAGATTCTCATGTCTGCGAAGGAATTCCGAATACCTCTCTGCCGCCTGGTGCCAGCCTTCATCCTCCACGAACTTGTCGTCCGAGCGAAGATTGGTGGTCATCGGTTCTCCGTCATCCGGGCAGTACGGGATCAGCTCTGAGGGGATCCGCATGGAGATCTCTCTGCCTTCCGGAATGATCAGCTCATTGTTCTCACCGATCTCGAATCCCTGAGCCAGGAGCATCTTCCGCATGATTTCTTCGTTCTCATAGGTCTTGTGTGCGGATGCGCCATGCGGATTGGAGCTTTGCAGCAGTCCGTAGTCGCCCTGCGTATAGAAGAGCCGCTTCTTGTCGAAGCCGGACCGCTGGAAGCAGTGATCCACGTTGGTGGTGATTACGAAATAGTCCTTGTCCTTCACCAGATCATACAACCGGTCGTAGGTGTCATTCGGGATCGGCATATAGCGGTTGATCCAGATGTATCTGCTCCAGTATGCCCACATTTCTTCCGGCGGGCACTGCAGCACATAAAAGCCGCCGGAATACATATCCTGAAAACCGTACTTCTTCGCAAAATCAGAGAAGTACTTTTCAAAACGTTCCCCGGAATAGATATAGCCCGCGGCTGTGGAAAGACCGGCGCCGGCGCCCAGAACGACGGCATCCGCCTTCTGCAGCTCCTCTTTCAGCCGCCGCAGCTGTTCTTTCTGTTCGTTTGATTTATCGTTCCAGTTCCTGTTCATAATATCTCCTGTCTGTGTCCTTAAAGACATTGAAGATCACCCGTTCCATTTTACCGGGGTTCTTTTTCAGCCATTCCCGCACGGTCCTGACCGCGATCTTTGCCGCCTTCTCGTTCGGGAAATGAAAGACGCCGGTCGAGATGCAGCAGAAAGCGACGCTTTTCAGCCCGGTGTCCTTGCACATCTCAAGCACATTGAAATAGCAGTCGGCAAGCTCCTTCTCGAGTTTTTCATTCAGCCGGTATTCAACGACCGGTCCGACCACATGGATGACTTTCCTGGCCGGCAGATTATAGCCTTCTGTCAGCAGCGGCACGGCTGTCGGCTGTTCATAGTCCTCCCCGTAGCGTTTTCTGAGCTCTGCCATCTTCCGCGCGCATTCCTCACGTAACTGCACGCCGGCATAGGTGTGGATACAGTTGTCGATGCAGGTATGCATGGGAATGAAACAGCCCAGCATCTGCGAATTCGCCGCGTTGACGATCGCGTCGACCTCTAAACGGGTGATATCACCCTGCCAGAGGGAGATGCCTTCTTCATTACACGGGATCTCCTTTAATGTCACGATCCCCTTTTCCTGATTTCTTCTCTGCAGATAGCTGTCCTGCACGGAGAGCACTTCCGGCGGAAGCTTTCCCGGCATGCGGATATTCATCAGCGAACGCAATAAGACCTGTTTCTCTTCAGTGCTGTCCGGTGTCCGCAGATCCCGGTAACGGACCGAATCCTTCTTAAAGGCTTCGACAAGAAATTCGAGACGTTCGTTCTGTGTTTTGTTTTCTTCCATCTGCCACTGCCTCCTTTCTGCTCATTATATCCTTTACAGACCGGTCTGTCTGTTTCCGAGCCCTCAGCTTTCGCCAAAGAAAACATCCGCTTTTTTCTTCCGTTCTCCGCATTTGTGGGATAATGGAGATGAGGAAAAAGAAAATGGCAGAAAAATGTATATTCCGATACAGTCTGAAGAATGCCTGGGGGCTGCCTTTATCCTGGATCGAAGTCCTCGACCGCGACAACAATAACGTACGTGTCTACCGCTTCAACAACGGCGCCTGGAATGGCGATACAGATATCATCAAGCCGGAGACGATGACGGTCTCCCCTGCGGTGATCATCCAGGTAAAAGAGATCCTCCTTCAGCATCCGGAGATCCTGCGGATCAGCGGGACCGAGGAGCCGCCGGAGCTGGAAGGCGTGAAAGCCCATCTCCTCTTCGCGGACGGCGAAAACAGCACGGAGATCACTTCCGAGAATCTCTGGTACTTTGAGGACAAGGAGGCAAAAGACGCGCAGGGCAATGAGCCTGTACGCGCATGGACCGTCCTGCGGCTTTTCCGTCAGATCAGAGAGGTCTTATTGAAAGCAGGGATCGATCCCTACTACCTGACCCTGTACTATCACGAAGAAGACTAGAAAAACAGAACCGGTCCAAAGAAATCTGGCATCAGTAAATCGCGCCTTTTACATCATATGAGGCGCTTTTCTTTACTTGTCAAAAAGATATTTCTTGATTTGGTGCGTTTATATGAATTTATTATTTTTGATTTCGTGGTGTGTATAATCGAAGACATATAATATTTCGCCGTTGGAGGTTAAGGCCGGAAAAAACTACACACTTTCTTCCATAAATAAATTCAGAAGGAAATACACGGAACACCTTCACACAGCATTTGTTCTTCATACAGCTGATTTGAACGAAAAGGATGGTATCGTCTATCTTCCGGTTTATATGACACCGCTGATCTAACAAATATAACCTTACCTGTAATCAGTATTGATTGGGTCCATCTTGTGCTCCGCTTATCTATGTCGCGAATCCGCTGCTGCTTTAAAACACATTCCCCGTCGGTTTGACCCGGCTGACGATCTCGTGGGGCGCGTAGAGCTCCTCCAGATAGAGGATGTCCTCGCGGCTGAGATCAAGGTCGACCGCTTTGCAGGCGCTGTCAAAATGGCTGATCTTCGTTGCCCCGACGATCGGCGCGGCCACGCCTTTCGCGTAGAGCCAGGCCAGGGCGATCTCAGACATCGTGACTTGGTAGGCATCGGCCAGTTCGGCGACCCGTTCAATGATCTGCATGTCGTTTTCCTTTGCCCGGTCGTACTTGGCTGCAGCGACCTTGTCTGTCTTTGAACGCGCGCTTTCGCTCTCCCAGGTCTTCCGTGCCAGATGACCGGCTGCCAAGGGGGAATACGGGATCAGCGACATGCCGTACTGCTCACAGACCGGGATGACTTCGTGTTCATCCTCCCGGTATAAGAGGTTGTAATGGTTCTGCATGGTGGAGAATTTTGTCCAGCCGTTTCTCTCGGCGGCGATCTGCATATTATGGAGCTGGTAGCCGTACATCGAGGAACAGCCGATGGCGCGCACCTTTCCTGCCTTGATGAGTTCATCGAGCGTC
Organism: Erysipelotrichaceae bacterium; assembly: GCA_017431225.1. Classification (GTDB taxonomy): domain Bacteria; phylum Bacillota_I; class Bacilli_A; order Erysipelotrichales; family Erysipelotrichaceae; genus RGIG5669. Next base: position 5,145 of record JAFRLM010000023.1, read on the forward strand.
TCCATCGTCTCCTCAACTGGTGTGTCATAGTCAAAACGGTGGATCTGGTAAAGATCGATATAGTCTGTCCCGAGACGCTGTAAGGAACCCTCGACTTCCGCGAGGATCGCCTTCCGGCTCAGATGTTCCGCTGTCGTCAGGTTGAAATAGACTTTCGTCGCGAGGACGATCTTGTCGCGCGGGATGCCGAGCTCCTTTATGGCTGAACCGATATATTCCTCACTGGTGCCGTCTGCGTACTGGTTGGCGGTATCAATGAAATTGACGCCGAGCTCATAGGCGTGAGCGATCATCTCCTTACAGCTTGTTTTATCCAAAAGCCACTGGTGACCGGTCTCCTGCACCCTGCCGAACGACATGCCGCCGACACAGATGCGTGAGACTTCGATCCCGGTATTGCCGAGTTCTGTATATTTCATATCCTGCTTCCTTCAGATCCTTTCGTTACAATTCGATTTTACATCTGTTTCCGCAATGAATTAAATAATAACCAAAGTTATATGACTTTACATGCCTTCTGCCGATTGTCATTTGTGCAGGGATACCGTACAATCACAATCAGTAGAAGATTTTAACAGGAGATCAATTCAGATGATACTAGACCAGATAGATAAACGTCTGCTCGCTCTTGCCGAGCAGTCCGACAGCGATCTGAAAGAGGTTTATGAGCGGATCGATCAGATCTGCCTCTTCAATTCCGACCGCATCCTTTCCGCCTTCATTGAAAACAAGGTATCCTACACCGACTTCAGCGACATCAACGGCTACGGCGATTACGATGCCGGACGCGACAAGCTTGAGAAGATCTTCGCGACCGTACTCGGAACCGAAGACGCGCTGGTCCGCCCCCAGATCATGAGCGGCACCAACGCCTTATACCTCACCTTCTCCGCCCTTTTAAAACCGGGTGACACGATGATCTCGCTGACCGGCACGCCCTACGATTCCCTGCAGGAGATGATAGGCCTGGTCGGTGACTCTTCACAGTCCTTAAAGGCGAACGGGGTGAAGTACGAACAGATCGATCTGCTGAACTATGAATTCGATGAAGAAAAGATCGTTGAAAGACTGAAAAACGGCGGCGTGAAGCTCGTCGAGATCCAGCGCTCCCGCGGTTATTCCGCAAGACCTTCGCTCAACCTCTACAGGATCGAGCACCTGATCAAAAAGATCCGTGAAGTAAATAAGGAAGTCATCATCATGGTCGACAACTGCTACGGCGAACTCGTTGAGGAAAGAGAACCGGGTCATGTCGGTGCCGATATCGTCGTCGGCTCCCTGATGAAGAACCTTGGCGGCGGCATCGCCTCCACCGGCGGCTATGTTGCCGGCAGGACCGATCTGATCGAGATGGTCGCGGAACGTCTGACCGCTCCCGGGATCGGCAAGCACCAGGGTGCCAACTTCAACCAGCTCAACAATTTCTTCAAAGGCATCTACTGCGCTCCGGGCGCGGTACGCAGCGCCCTTAAGACCGCGGCTTTCTCCGCCTATATGATGGAGAAGCTCGGCTATAAGAATGTTTCCCCGAAATACGATGAACCGCGCACGGATATCATCCAGACGGTCGAGCTCGGCAGCAAGGAAGCCCTCGTCCGTTTCGCCCAGGGCATCCAGGAGTCCTCGCCGATCGATTCCTTCGTAAGAGTCATGGCCGCACCGATGCCGGGCTACCCCTTTGATGAAGTCATGGCCTGCGGCACCTTTACCCAGGGCAGCACGATCGAACTCAGCGCTGACGCCCCGGTCGTAGAACCCTATACCCTTTACCAGCAGGGCGGTCTTTCCCCGGAATACGGCAAGCTTTCCGTGCTTCTGGCCCTGACCAAGGTCCTGAACTGATCCCTCGCTACAACACACAAATACCGCTGTATTTCTACAGCGGTATTTTTTATTTCAACGATATTAAGATTATTCGTCGAGCCAGATGACCTGGTGCGGCATGCGCGGATCGGTCTGCGGCAGAGCGGAACGCTCAACATGTCCCTCTCCGTTAAAGACCATCATCAGCCTGGAGCCGGAGGTAAAGCGCGGCCATACCGGCAGTCCTTCGGCAAATGGCCTGCCTTCTTTCAGGAAATGCAGGACAGACTCATGCATCAGCCGTGCCTGCAGATCGTGTTCCTTAGAGGAAGGCGCCTGCACCGCGCCGCTGCCGAACAGGAACTGCGATTCCGAACCATGACAGGCAAGATAGCCCGTCCCGCTTCCGTCCTGATTGTCCTTTTCCCAGTCATTGCGGCAGAGCCAGACCGGCTGACCGGCATCGGCTGCCGCGGCGGCAAACTGCACGGCGCCGGCTCTATAGATATATTCGCTCATCCAGTAGACGAAAGCCCGGTGGTATTCTTCCGAATCCTTATCGAGACCGGCAAGCTTCTTTAAAAGATCCTTTCTTACGAGTTTCCCGTAGTCTCCGAAAAGACGCTCGGCAGTCGTCTCGTCAAGCTCGCGGAAACCGTAGACATGCCAGTAAAGATCGATCTCGTCGCGGTTCGTCAGCAGCAGAAGAGGCACGTTGTTGCCGCTCTTGTTGAGAACGATGTCGAGGGCATTGTTTCCTTCGAAGTTCTCCCCGTCAAAGACCGCGCCGACCGTGTGCAGGTTGAGCCCGGCAAAGATCCGCTTCTGTTTCTCAACGACCGTTTCCCAGGGCATCGTCAGAAGCTCCTTCGCGTTGTCCTTATCGAGCTTTGCGCTTTCCATAAAACGCTTTCCGATCGCCTGGGCGGTCTCTTTGTCACGCAGGCACTGTATGCCTCCGGACAGGAGAATGGCCTTGCGGAAGAGTCCTTTCGCCTTTTTGCAGCAGGTCAGAAAACCGGTGATCTTGGCGCCGGCGGACTGTCCGGCAACGGTAACGTTGTCAGGATCCCCGCCGAAAGAAGCAATATTCGCTTTTGTCCATTCAAGGGCCTTGAGGATATCGAGAAGGCCGTTATTGGCCATATATGCATATCTCTCACCGAGATATTCGCTTAAGTCCATGAAACCGAAGACACCGAGACGATAGTTGCAGTTGACGACTACGACCCCTTCCTTCGCGAAGGAGAGCTCATCGATCCCTAAAGTTGCGGAGCCTTTCTGGAAGGCGCCGCCATGGATCCAGAACAGCACCGGACGTTTACTGTCATCGGCTTTCGGGGTCGTGACATTGAGATAGAGACAGTCCTCGCTTAAAGGCGTCTCCCCTTCCCCGCGGAAATGCGTGAGCCCCGGGACATAGAGCTGGGGCGCGGCAGGACCGTACTTCCTGCATTCACGGACTCCGGCCCAGGGCTGCGCGTCCTGAGGCGGCAGAAAACGCAGCTCCCCGGTCGGTGCTGCCGCATACGGAATGCCGAGATACTGCTCGCATCCTTCTTTTACGATCCCTTCGATCTTTCCCAGTGTCGTTTCAACTTTCATACCTGCCGTCTCCTTCTTTTCTCATCTTTTACATTACCCATTTTAATAGAAAAAGGGGAAATACCAAAACAGACATAAGAATGGCCCGCTCTTTCGGCGGGCCATGACACGGAGAAGATCTCAAAGGAGACTATTTTTCCACATGCACATAGAAGGTGTCCGAGGTCACGCTGAGCGAGCTGCCGTCGGACCAGGTGAAGTAGACCGGGATATCCACGGTGTCATAGACCGCGCCGATCGCCCGGACATTGCCGCCCCAGTAGTCGAGGGCGGAGGTATAGGCGGTATGGAATTCGATCTCGTGGTGGATGTCCTCCGCATTGAGATGCATATCATAGTAGGAGTAATGAAAGGCTTTGACCGGGATCGTCTGATAGCTGCCCGCCTTGACAGAGACGTTGTTTTCCATCTCGATCGTGACCTTTTCGCCTTCAACATAGATATTCGCGTATGTTGAGAGACCGTTCTCGGTCGTGGCGTAGATCTTGACCGCGCCGATATCGACGCAGGTCACCTTGCCGTTGGAATCGACTTTCGCGATCGAGGGATCATCCGACTTGTAGTAGACCTTCTGGGGAGCGGTGCTCGGCACAACGACCGGTTCGAGCTGGATGGTAGCGCTCGGATAGCCTTTGAACGCGCCGGTCTTAAAGTAAACGTCCGTTGCGCCTTTGGAGCGGGTCTCGAAACCGAGGGTCAGGCTCTGGCTGCCGCAGGTGATATGGATCTTGGTCGTGCCCGGGTTGAGCGCCGAGACATAGCCGTTCTCATCGATTTTGACGACCGATTCGTCCTCCGACTTGTAGGTGATCTTGTCGGTGGTATTGGACGGAGTGACGGTGACATTGAGCTTCCAGGGCGCAGTGCCGGACATCGCCCAGAAGTAGGTGTACGGCGAGCTCAGACCGGTGCAGGGAATACTCGCCGGTTCCGTGTAATGGTATTCCCAGGAGAAGATGTCGCCGGTCGCACAGCTGCCGACATCGTTCTGCAGGATCATCTCTTTGCCGTTCTTGACCAGGAACTCGACGGTCTTGCCGTTGATGTAGTTCAGGTAGATGGTGTCGCCCGTGCGGGTATACGTTCCGTTGTATTCGTTGACATAGGTGCCGCGCTCGATGAAAGTGAAGCTTCCGTCGCTGCGGATCTCAACGTTCGAAGGCTCCTTCCCGCCCTGGGTAAGGTTGTAGTAGTTCGTATAGGTAAAGCCCGCCATAGGATCCGTCGTAGAAGCCGGTGTCGGAGTGGGTGACGTTGAAGAGGTGGATGACGGGGTCGGCGTCGGAGAAGTTCCGGAAGTCGGAGCCGGGGCGCTGCTCGTAGTCGGACCCTTGGTCTCAAGCGTCGAGAAGATCTGATCAGAACGCGAGCCGACGAGCGTCGTCTTCAGGATCAGGTTGTCCGCGTCCTTCACTTCGAAAAGGATCTTCGCATCACTGCCATCGGAAACGGTCAAAGTAAGCACATCGGAATTCAGGGACCATTTCCCGTTATACTCGTAGGCCCCGCCGGGATAGTTGTCGCGCAGCACGAAACTGCCGTCCTTGCCGAACCAGACGCGCGAATGATCGTTGTTTCCGAATTCCTCGACGGTGTTGTAGAAGGTCTTCCCGGAGGGATCGAAGGAGTTATTCTGTTTGCCTGTGCAGGCGCTCACCAGCAGTAAGAGCGCAGCCAGAAGAATAAAGATCTTATTATGTTTCATGGTAACCCCCTTACGGAGATGCTCCGTCTACCTTCATTATATAAGAAAAGCGGAGGGGTCCCCTCCGCTTATACTGTGGTTTTATGATACAGAAAGTTCAGATATGTAAGAATTTCCTATTCTCTCGTCTCGAACTTGATCGTCAGCGACTGCTTGCCGCAGGTGATCTCGATCGTGGTGTTGCCCGGGTTGATGGCGCTTACGTTGCCTTCTTCATCGACCTTGACGACATTCTCATCATTTGACTTGTAGGTGATCTTGTCGGTCGTGTTCTTCGGTTCGACGACAACATCGAGGTTCCACGGTTTGCCACCGGCCTTGGCCCAGTAGCTCTTGTATTCGGTGGAGATCGCCTGGCAGGGAACAGCGGAGGTGGTCTCGCCGCCCTCTTCCTCGTTCTCTGCTGCTGCTTCTTCCTGTTTCTGCTTCTCTTCCTGATCGTAGGTCGACCAGCCGGAAGTGCTGGTGGAGAAGATCTGCTCCGGTTTGGAGCCGCCCATCACGGTCTTTAAGACCAGGGTATTGCCGTCTTTCACTTCAAAGGTGTAATGGGATTTGGCAGTCGATTCTTCGCCGACCTCGAGGCTGACGGTCTTGTCTTTCAGGGTCCATTTGCCGCTGATCTCATAGCGTCCGTGCTCGACGTTGTCGGTCATGAAGAAGTTTCCGTCCTTGTCGAAACGGATCCAGGAATGGTCCTCGTTGTTGTATTCGTTGACGGTGTTGTAGTAGGTGCGTCCGCCCAGGTCATACGAAGCCTTGGAGTTCGTATCGCCGCTTTCACTGTTATTACCGGCACAACCGAAGAGCAGCAGCGCTGCCAGCAGAAGGCCGTAAAATCCTTTTCTTTTCATCTTTATTCCTCCGTTCCCAAAGGGATCGTTACTTTTGTACATTCCCTATTATACCCCAGGCCAAAGAAAAAGCGGACACAGTCCGCATTTTCGTTAATTGTTTTTCTATCCTTACTTTCTGACGAGATACTTACGCATATCGAGAGAGACAGCAGACAGGATGATCGCACCCTTTATGATGTACTGCAGGTTCGGGTTGATACCGAGCATGTTCAGGGCGACGAAGATGATACGCAGGACGAAGACACCGAGGACGATACCGCCGATATTACCGGTACCACCGACGAAGGAGACACCGCCGATGACACAGGCAGCGATCGCGTCACTTTCGTTGTTCAGACCGGTAGCCGCGGTAACGGAACCCAGACGTGCTGCTTCAACGAAACCGGCAAAGCCGTACATCGCGCCGGCCAGCGTGTGGACCAGGATAGTGGTCAGGAAGACGTTGACACCGGAGACCTTCGCGGCTTCGGAGTTGGAACCGATCGCGAACATGTTTTTACCGAAACGGGTCTTGTTCCAGATGAACCACATCAGGATGACAAGGAAGAGCGCGAAGATGACGTACCACGGAATGGAAACGTTCCAGGCAGCGATCTTGATCGCCGGACCGGCGACTGCGTCCTTGAATTCCTGGGCAATATTACTGATCGGGCCGCCGCCGTTGCCGTTGATCTGGAAGAACATCAGGATGATACCGTAGGTGATCAGCTGTGTTGCCAGGGTAACGATGAACGGATGCAGCGAGAACTTGGAAACGAAGAAACCGTTGACCATACCGATGACTGCGCCGGCGCACATGACGAGCAGAAGGACCAGGATGATCCAGCCGCCGCTGGTCTTCGGCAGATTTTCGAAGATGAGCTTGCTGGCGGCACGGTTCTGCAGGAGCGCAGCGGAGATGCCGGCAGCGAGACCGAATACACGGCCTGCGGAAAGGTCGGTACCGGTAAGAACGATACAGCCGCCGATACCCAGTGCCATCGGCAGGGATACAGCTGCCAGGGTGATGATATTGACGATCGAGCTCGGGCTCAGGAAGTTTTTATTAACTACAGCCGTGAAGATGATGAAGATCGCCATCAGGATATACAGAGCGTTGTTTAAAAGAGCGTCCGTCACATAGCGGCGGCGGTCTTTCGCATCAAGCGCAAGGTATTCCTCTCTCTTTCTCTGAAAATAATTCACGATTATTCCTCCTCTTAAACGTATTTCGCAGCCAGCGTCATGATCTCTTCCTGGGTCGCTGTCTTGGCATCGACTTCACCTGCCAGGCGTCCGCCGGACATGACCAGGATACGGTCACAGATACCGAGGAGCTCAGGCATTTCGGAAGATACGACGAGTACGGTCTTGCCGCGTTTGGCCAGATCCAGGATCAGCTGATAGATCTCGTATTTGGCGCCGACGTCGATACCGCGGGTCGGCTCATCGAGCAGCAGCACTTCCGGTTCGGTCAGAAGCCAGCGGCCGATGATGACTTTCTGCTGGTTGCCGCCGGAGAGAGCACGGATCTTCGTCTCCTGCGAAGGTGTTTTTGTATGCATCGCGTCGATCGACCACTGGGTGTCTTCCCGCATGGATTTCTCACTCAGCAGACCGAAATGCAGATGCTTCTTCAGGCTGGAGATAACAGTGTTATCACGGATATTCTCGATCGCGAAGATACCGGTCGCTCTTCTTTCTTCCGTCAGCAGGGCGAAGCCGTTCTTGATCGACTCACGGGGATTGCGGTTGTGGCAGACCTTGCCGTTAAGCTTGATCGTGCCGCTCTTGCGGGTCGCGTTGCCGAAGATGTTCTCCAGTGTCTCGGTACGGCCGGAACCGTCAAGGCCGGCAAGACCGAGGACTTCCCCCTGGTGGGCAACGAAGCTGACATCCTTCAAGAGCGAGTACTGGGCGGTCAGACCTTCGACTTCCAGCGATACCGGGCCGACGACATTGTCCTTGGGCGGGAACTGGTTCGTCAGTTCACGGCCGACCATGTAGCGGATGATGTCCGCCACCTCGAGTTCTTTGGAAGGCTTCGTGGTAACGTAGCCGCCGTCACGCATGATCGTGATGTAATCCGAGATCCGTTTGATCTCAGCCATTTTATGCGAAATGTAAATGATACCGACACCTCTGTCACGCAGCATGTTGATGATGTGGAAGAGATGTTCGACTTCTTCCTCCGTTAATGAGGAAGTCGGTTCATCGAAGACGATGACCTTGGAATTGTAGGAGACCGCCTTGGCGATCTCAACCATTTGTCTCTGAGAAACCGGCATCGTGCTCATGATCCGCTTCGGATCGACGTTGATGCCCAGCTCTTCAAAGATAGCCTTGGTGTCTTTATACATCTTAGCCTCATCGACCATGATCCCGCCTTTGACCGGATAACGGCCAAGCCAGATATTATCCATGACCGAACGCTTCAGAGCCTGGTTAAGCTCCTGATGCACCATGGCAACACCGTTTTCAAGAGCTTCCTTGGAGCTTTTGAAATCGATCTCTTTCCCTTCGAGATAGATATGTCCGCTGTCCTTGGCGTAAATACCGAAAAGACACTTCATCAGTGTCGATTTTCCGGCTCCGTTCTCACCCATCAGGGCATGCACGGTCCCGGCCTGCAGTTCAAACGAGACATGATCCAGCGCTTTGACACCGGGGAATGTCTTGGTGATATCACTCATGCGCAAGAGGATATCTTCTGCCATAAAATCACCTCCTGAAAGTAGGGTAGAAATTCAAAGAAGGGCAGCCCATAGAGGCTGCCCTTCTACGTTCGTTTAAGTATTGCTTACTCTGTGAACGGAGCGTATGCGACGAAGACCTTGTTTGTGAAGCCTTCAGCCATTGTGAAGATGTCGCCGGAAGAGACGACTTTTGCAGCTGCGTCAGCAACTGTAGCGCCTTCAGCGATAGCGGAAACGGCTGTGCAGATCGCCTGAGCCATACCATCAGCATCCTGCTTGACAGTACCTGTCATTGTGTCAGCCTTGATCGCATCCTGGGCAGCCTGAGTAGCGTCGACACCGAATACCGGGATCTTAACGCTCTTGCCGTCGCCGAGGTTGTAACCAGCGGACTGCAGAGCAGCGATAGCACCAAGAGCCATATCGTCGTTGTTGGCGATGACGAGCTCGATCATGTTGCCGTTAGCTTCGGAGTATTCAGCCAGGTTGGTGTTCATGAAGTCGTTCGCAGCAGCGTTGGACCATGCACCGTTCGGGTCGAGCTGATACTTATCTGTGTTGGCAGCGTTGAAGTAAACGAGTTCCGGCTTGCCGTTTTCGGTCAGGACAGCGTTAGCGTCTTCAACACCGAACTGTGTACGATAGATAGCTTCAACGTTAGCAGCATCACCCATGAACATAGCATAGGAGATAGCGCCGTCGCCGTTCAGGTCAGTTGCATCGTAGTTGGCAACTAAGAAGTCACCGATCATCTTACCCTGCATATGACCAGCTTCCGGAGCGTCAGTACCGATGAATGCGACGTTAGCGTTGTTTCCTAAGACAGCGCCTTCTTCGCCATCGCCTTCAACTGCACGGTTGAAGAAGACGACCGGTACATCACCAGCAGCGGAGATGATCTGCTGAGCAGCATCTGCGGAACCGGATGTAACGAGGTTAACGACTAAGACATTGAAACCGTTGGTAACAGCAGTCTGAACCTGTTCCAGCTGAGTGCCCTGGTTGTTGTTGCCGTCGAAGTCCTGATATTCGATACCAGCTGCTTCGAGGTCAGCATCAAGAGCGGAACGGACTGTGGAAAGATATGCATCAGAGAAAGCATACCAGAAGACAGCAACCTTTGTGTCGGAACCACCCTCAGCCGGAGCTTCGGACGGTGTCGGAGTGTTGCTGCTGCTATTGCATGCTGCCATGGAGAAGACCATAGCAACTGCGAGCAGAAGTGCGAGCAATTTTTTCATTTCAAACCTCCAAAATTACGGACGAAAAAAAACGTCCATTTGCATTGTACCAACTGTATTAATAGATTAGAATTGAGAAATTTATTTGGAAAAGTTAAGATTTCTACATTTTGAAAGCGCTTAAAGCCGTTATTCCACGATCTGCCGTCGGGTGTCCAGCGGGGACTCCCGGTAATGCTTCTTATAACAGTAGCTGAAGTAATGCGGATCGTTGTAGCCGCAGCGCTCGGCGATCTCCGCGACCTTGAGATCGGTCATACGCAGCAGTTCCGCCGCCGCCTCCATCCGTTTTCCGGTCAGGATATCCATGAAGGAGACGTCTTTATACTTGCGGATCTGCGCCGAAAGATAGTTGGGCGTAACGTTGAGGTAGCCGCTCAGACGCTTCAGCGTGAGCTCGGGATCCATATAACGGTGATTGATGATATCGATGACCCGTTCCACCAGCAGCTTCATATCGTTCTGCTTCCGTTTGGAGATCAGGTCGCTGCCCTCCAGGCTGAAATCGAGGATATTGTGGCGCAGCGCGACCGCGCTCCGGCCGCTGCTGAGCGGATTGAGAAGATCGTAGCGGCGCAAAAGTCTCTCGGTCTCCTTTTCCCCGAGACCCAGGCGGAAAACGGTAACGGCAGTCGAAAGGATCTGCAGCACATCGATCTCCCCGACCGAGGTATCGAGATGGGTGATCAGGAAATCGCGCAGTTCGGAACGCCGGCCGTAGACCAGAAGACGGTCAAGATCGGTGGCCAGCTGTTCTTCCCCGGACAGGCGGTTGACCTTCTCGCGGATATCCTCCATGAAAGTGATGCCGCTGCCGCTGTCATAGCGGGCAGCCGTATAGGCTTCAAAACAGATATTGAGTAAAGAGACCGGCGCGTCACTAAAGGAACCGACGCCGATCCGGCAGCTCTCGCCGAAACTTTCCTCGAGCTCTTTCTTGGCCTCTTTCAGAAGCGCATGCAGCTCCGCGAAGCCGTCCCGGGAAAACAGAAGCGTATGGATCGTCCTGCCCATCACGAAACTGCCGCAGGGATAGCTGCGGCGCAGGATCATATTGACCGGCACGACTGTTTCCGGAGGAAGCAGATAAGTCCCCTGAATATCAAAGGTAACGACCGTTGTCTGCGGATCCGGCAGAGTCTCGAGGCCATACTGTTCCAGATAGCGCTGTGTCTCACCGAAGATCTCTGACCCGTCATAGCCGTTCATCACCACGGACATCACCGCCAGTGAAAGGACCTTTTCCTGTTCGGAAAGGACGGGCGCTTTCTCCGGGTCGGTATTGTTTTTGCGTAAGGAGTAATTCGACATGGATCTGTATTCTTTATGCTAATATTTTAGCTTACACAGACCCGATACTCAAAGCATATAATAAAAATGACACGGAGGTGACTTATGAACTTTGTCGAACTCATCACGTCTTCCCGCGGTCTGCTCGACCGTTTCAGTTTTGACCTGTATCCCGATTCCCTTTCGGAATTCACCGTAAAGGCAGCGCCGCTCTTCTCCTCGATCGAGGATCCGGAAGCAGCCGCGGCGGAATGCCTGGCGAAGATGCAGGAATACTACGGGACCCTTACCAGAAAAGAGCTGAAGGAGCTCCCCTTCCTCGACAAGCAGGTCATGGCCCTTTTCCTGGGACCGGCCGCGAAAAAACAGGGAGAGACGACGCAGTGCTTTATCGAGAAGCTCTCCGCGATCTGGAACGAGACTTACCCCAAAAACCGTTTCTTCCCCGGGGATTTCGATGAGATCATGAAAGGCTTCGACGCGAACCTTCTGGGGATCCCGATGCGCAAGTCCAGATAATACTGAAGCATACAAAAAGACATATCCGGAGATATGTCTTTGCTTTTCTGTGAGCTCAGCAGCTGCCGTACTGGCCGCCGTCGATGCGCAGGATCGTGTTGTTGATGTAGTTCGCCTCATCGCTGATCAGGAAGCGTACGAGGTAGGCGACTTCCTCTGGTTCGCCGTAGCGGCGCACCAGGATCTTGTCGGTCTCCATTTTCAGGAATTCCTCATCGTAGCCTTCCAGTTCCTTTTCCGTGCCGATGAAGCCCGGCGCGATCGCGTTCACATGGATATGGGGCGCGAACTGCATCGCCAGGTCATGGGTCAGGGAATTGAGGGCTGCCTTGGAAGCGTCATAATCAAAGCACATCGGATAATAGGTGTTGATCCCGTTGGTTGAGGAGATATTGACGATACGTCCGTACTCCCTTTCCTTCATATGGGGATAGACCCGTTTCGCGCAGTTATAGGCGCCGACGACATTGACGTCCAGCGTGCGGCGGAATTCATCCGCCGTTTTTAAATGGAACAGATTGGAGAGATCGACCGCGGCATTGTTGATGAGGACATCGACTCCTCCAAGCTTTTCCTCGATCTCGCTGACCATCGCGTCCACTTCCTCTTCCTTCGAGATATCGGCCCGGATCGCGAGACAGCGTACACCGTAAGTCTCGGAGATCGTTTTCTGCAATTCCAAAGCCCGTGCCTCGGAGGTGAGGTAGTTGATCACGACATCGTAGTGATGTTTCGCCAATTCCAGCGCGATCGCCCGGCCGATACCGTTCGCCGCGCCGGTGATCAGCACGACCTGGTCCATGTCTTTACGCTCTGGAGGAATAGCTTCCGTCTGCTGTAGAGACGATGATCCTTTCACCCTGGTCGATGAACTGCGGAACGCGCAGAGTCAGACCGGTGTTGGTGACAGCGTCCTTTGTCTGTGTGGACGGAGCGCCCTTGATCGCCGGAGTGGTCTCTACGATCTCGAGTTCGACCTTATCCGGTACGTTGACTGTTAAGAGATCGCCTTCAAAGAAGACAAGGGAAAGTTCCATGCCTTCAACAAGGTAGTACTTGTTGTCGCCGATGACTTCCGCGCTCAGCTCGTAGGTCTCGTAAGTTTCTGTATCCATGAAGTAGTAAGTGTCATCTGCTTCATAGGAGTATGTCGCAGCTCTTCTGGTGATGTTTGCCTGTTCGAATTCAACGTTGGCACTGTAGTTCTTTTCCAGTGTCTTGCCGTTGCGCAGGTTCTTCATCTTGGTGCGCAGGATCGCTGCGCCCTTACCCGGCTTGACATGCTGGAAGTCCAGCACCTGCCACGGGTCACCATCGATGATCAGTGTTAAACCGGTCTTGAAATCGCCTGATTGAATCGCCATATTAATTACCGCCTTTCTTAGGTATTTCTTTAGCTATATTATTCTAACAGATAAGGGTTTCTGATGACAAACTGCATGTTCAATGATTTGCGGCCCGGAGACCGGGGATCTTTTTCAGGTCATCAAGCTTCCTTATCTCCGGAAAACGATTCACGCCGTCGGTTTCAGAAGCCACTTCCACGCCGGTATAGCACTTACATGGATGCCGCTGTATTCAATGTCCGCTTCTTCGCTGTTGGTGATCAGCAGACATTCAGCATCCGGAATGAAATTGCGCAGCTTCCTGAAGGCATTCAGTTCTCTTTCTTTAGTGGCCGTATCGCCAAGGATACTGTAACTTACCTGAATTGCCAGTTTTGCCTCAGGCACATAAAAATCGATTTCTACATTCCTCTCAAAATAGAATACATTCTCTACGCCATAGCGTCTGAGAAGTTCAATTGCAATAAGATTTTCCAGCTGTGCTGTTTTGGAATCCATCACAAGAAGTCCAAGCAGCCCGGTATCCATAAAGTAATACTTCGGTGATGTCTCTCTATCCAGCAGCTTTCCTGCGTAATTCTGAATGGAAAACAGAAGATATGCATCAACCATATATCCGACATAATTGATAACGGTCTGTTTTCCGATCCCTGTCCCGGCACTGTTAAGTATATTTGTGAGTCTGCTGAAAGAGATCGGTCTTCTGACAGATTCAGCAATCTTTTTCAGTATCATCCGAAGCGCAAAATCATTGGTAATGTTGTTTCTTGCCAGAATATCGCCGATATAAATGGTCTGATAAATACTGTTCAAATAAACACGCTTGTTTCGAATATCTACAAGCTCCGGGAATGCGCCATAATCTACATATTGTTCATATATCCTGTTTATTTCCGCACTCTCTGATGTAGTGAGGACCGACAGATAGTCTTTATCTTTTCCAAGCGCATGCAAGTACTCCTTAAAAGAATACGGGAATACCTGAACGATCATGAATCTTCCGCCCAGTGTAGACGCAATCTCGCGGCTCAGCATTCTGCTGTTGCTTCCTGTAATGCTCACTTTGTATTTCATATCCGCGAGCCGGCGCACGAAATTCTCCCATCCGGACACATTCTGGATCTCATCTAAAAAAATATATGGCTTTTTGCCCGCCGCCATCTCAAGTCCGATTCCCAACAGGATATCGAGATCTTCCGCTGTCACTTCCAAGAGACGTTCGTCTTCAAAATTGACATAAAGTATCTCATTCTCCGGAACTCCTTCGGCCTCCAGATCCCTGACTATCCGGAAAATCATATACGACTTCCCGGAACGCCGAATTCCGACAAAACAGTAATTGATGTTTTTCTCCAGCTCAATATCGCGTGTGATCATCGGATTATTCAAATACATTTCTTTCTGATCTGCGATCACATGTTTTAAGTATTCTCTATTCATATTTCTTTTTGTTTTATTTACAAGACAATATTATATTATTTTTGTTCTGTTAACAAGACAATATATTTATTATGAATGCATCCGGCAAATGTTCCCGTTTCAATCCGCTCATATCTGATTGCAGATTTTTCTTTGGTCAGGGGATCGGGACCCAGTCGACACCTCTCGCATCCAGTATCTTGGCTGTTTCGCTGCCTTCACGGGCATGGAGCGTCAATCCCTCTCCGGTATTGTAATTCTTATAATAGGAATTGCCGATATCCGTCAGGTGGTCTGGAAGATAGACATCCTTCACGAGCCCCTTCTCAAGGTCAAAGGCGCTGTAGCTGATCTTCGTAAGGTCTTCCGGCAGGTTGATCGGACCCTCCATCAGCGGCGGCACTTTCAGAAGTTCCTTCATGTCTCTGCTGAACAGCATGCCGTGCCATTCCGTATAGTTCGGATTCTCCTCGGCAACTTCAAATTCACGGAAGAGGATCTGGCTGAAGGGGTCATAATCCAGAAGCAGTTTCCCCGGCAGATAGATACGCTCCTGCACGAAGTATTCTTTGTATGTAAAGTTGTTGAAGGCCCTGCTGCCCAGAAGTTCCAGATTCTCCGGCAGACGGATCTCACCGAAGCCTTCGCCTAGAGAGAAAGCTGAGCTGCCGATCTTTTTCAGGGAATCCGGAAGTTTGACATTCTGCAGCGGATCCATGTTGAAGGCGCCGTAGGCGATCTCCTCCAGGCCTTCGTTGAAAGCGGCATTCGTGAGCTTCGTGCAGTTGAAGAACGCGTCACGGCCGATCATCCGCAGCGACTCCGGAAAGATCACAGAGGAGAGCTCATTGACGTTGTAGAACGCTTTCCCGCCGATCTCGCGTGTTCCTTCGGGAACGCTGTATTCCCCGCCCTTCCTGTTGCGCGGATAGACGACGAGTACAGACTGGTCTTTCGTGAACAGAACGCCGTCAGTGTCACAATAGGAAGGATTTTCCTCCGCGACCTCGATCGTTTCAAGGCTGCGCATGCCGTCAAAGAAGCCGGGGTCGACATTGGTCACGCTTTCCGGCAGCGTCACCTTCGGGATGAAATAGCGGTTCGGGAAATCATCACTGTCTCCGGATGGTTTTTCAAGGACTGTCACTGCTTTCCCGTCATAGCTCTTGGGAACGGTCAGTTCCATCCTTTCATCCGGCACGCCGCAGTTTGCAAGACTCACGTGATCTTTATAGACATGCCAGAGGAAGACCGTCCCGTCTTCCTTTTCCTCGAAGGCTTCTTCGTAGATCAGAGCCTCGGGATCGGTCTCGTTGTCATACTCGAGATCCATCAGCTGCGCGTAGGCTTCCGCAGCGGAACCTTCCGAGCAGTGGATCTTTACTTTATAGACCGGCACATAATCCCCGGTCGCCGGATCAGATTCATAGGTATAAGGGAAGACTTCTCTTGAGAAACGGTAAGCGGAATCCGGGAACAGGAATTCTGTGTCTTCCGGAAGATTGTCAAACAGATAGCGCGGTATCGTTGTAATGCCATCCGGAACGATGACGAGCTGTCCGGGTTCGGTGGGCACGAACAGGATCGTATCCTTCGCTTTGTTGGTCAGGAAACCGCCGTTAGAGGCAAAGTGCTCGTTTTCCTCGCTGACATCGAATGCCCGGTTATGCAGGATCGCGAAAGCGTCGGTCCCGATACGGGAGAGCGCCTTGCCGATATGAACGGATTCGAGCACAGTCTCCGGTGTATCCCAGGCATAAGGATCCGCAAACGCCAGGTCACCGATCTCCTCCAGGCTTTCCGGGAAGGAGAGCTCGGTCCAGCTGGTGCAGCCGAAGAAAGCGTCGTTCTCGATCTTCTTCAGAGTCTCGGGGAAAGTGATCTTTGTGATCACGCTGTCCCCGAAAGCGCCGTAGCGGATCGTTTCGGTCCCTTCCGGCACTTCATAGTTCCCCTTCTTTCCGGCAGGATACTGGATCAGTTCCTTTCCGTCTTTGCTGAATAGGACGCCATCAACTGTCTTATAGTTCGGATTGGTATCCGGGATCGTTACCTTTAAAAGATTTTCACAGCAGCCGAAGGGGATCGTGCCGATCTGTTTCAGGGAAGAAGGCAGTTCCGCTTTGGAGAGCGCGGTATGCATGAAGGCGGCACGGCCGATCGACTCGAGACCGTCCGGGAAATTGATCTCCGTCAGAGCTCTGTCGTAATGGAAGGCAGTCAGTCCGATCTTTCTGATCGTCGAAGGCAGCCCGACCTTTTTCAGCGTCTCAAGATGGGAGAAGGCGCTGTTGCCGATCTCGATCAGTCCTTCCGGAAGAATGATCGTCTCCAGAGTTTTATTGCGGTAGAAGGCATCGTTGCCGATCTTCGTCAGCGGCAGTCCGCTGACTTCGGAAGGCAGTGTCAGTTCGCTGTCTTCCCCGGTATAGCTGATGAGTTCGCAGTGGTCGTCATAAAGACGGACACGGAGAGAACCGTTTTCCGTATTCACGGAAACGATATTGTTATCTCCCCCGCCTGTGGGGAGTTCGATATATTCGCTGCCATGGGTGCCTCCGTTGATATCACGGATGATCACCTGGCAGATGAATTCAAAACCAAATTCGGAAGCATGTTTGCTTAAGAAATGGAAACTGCTGTCGATCGCCAGCGGGTAGATCTCATAACCGTCGAATTCCCATTCCGTATGCGGCAGCATCCTTCCCCGGCTGTCACGGACCGGTTTATAGGAAAGCGCGCCGGAGTCGATGATCGATTCGTAGTTCTGCACGTCAACAGAGCCTTTGCCGGAAAGCCAGGCGCTCTGTCCGCTTGAGGTGATGTCCTGGATCGAGACATCCTCTTCGCCGGCTTCACGCTTGACGATGACCGATACGCTTTCGTCCTTACTGGGAGAAGGATCGGTAAACTCATGACCGCTCGAGAGATATGCCAGCAAAGTGCGGTAAACGGCACGGTCACCGTTATCCTCCGTCTGCAGGAAAGCCCAGGGAGCCGGACAGGTCTCCATATCCGTCTCTGCTGTGATCAGAAGCGGATCGCTTGGGATATGCAGTACGCCGTTCTCATCCGCTTCGATGCGGACATTGGCGACCGCGATCGCGAATCCGCCGAAAGAATTGCGCTGCAGTACGGCATAGTAGGCCTGGGAAGTGTTTTCCAGCTGTTCCGGAGTAAGCTCAAGCGTTATTTCTTCTCCGCTCTGACGCAGCGGGGCGAAGTCCCAGATATCCAGCGGGTCCTTCAGCCAGGCATCGGTATAGGAATCGACGAAACTGCGGTAAGGCTCGGAGAGCACATCTTCCTCGGCGTAGATCTCCTGCGAGACCGCGTAGAGCGTGCTGTTGTCTCCCGGCAGATAGACCGAGACACCGGCCGCGTCCTGCACATTGGCCGCGTGAGCGATGACGGTCTCCTGCAGGGCATCCAGGATCTTCTGATACTCCGTCGGATAACGATCTTTGAGATTCTCAGCGAGATCGAGCAGATCGATCAGGTCATAGGCATTCCCTTTTCCGGAGACGGCAGAAAGACCGAAGGCCTTGGAACGGGAACGGGCTTTATTCACCGCCGCGTAATTGCCGCGGTCGATATCGCCGTCCATCGTGGCAAAAAGAGTATCGACCGCTTCCAGAAGCGGATCGAGTTTTGAGAGATCCAGGGCTGCCAGCGTGATATCGGGATCAAAGAATTCCGAGCGTCTGCCCTCATAGTAGCTTTTGAAGGAAGAGACGACAGAGGAAAGGATCGCCTCGGTATCGGTCGTTTCATTCAGTGTTTTTAAGAAGGAATAATCCCAGCCGCTGCCGGCTTCCAGTTCTTCCGAGGCAACGAAATAGTTCGCGTAGTCCTTCCAGAGCCGCGCGTTTTCAAGCGATGCCATCAGGCAGGCGTCAAAACCGACCCAGTCGAGCTTCTTATCTTTAGCGAAGATCGTCGAATCCATCGCTGTGCGCAGTTCTCTTAAAAGCAGGGAGTCGTTCTCAAAGAGCTCGTCACTGCCGTAACCCCATAAAGGACCGCCGCCGTGATCCCAAAGGATCAGGGCATAGTGGTCGGCCGGATAGTTTTCAGTCGTGTAGTTGATGAACTCCGCCAGGGTCTGCGGGGAACCCATGTCCGCCGCTTCGCTCGTCGAGGCGATGATCCTTTTCTCGTCCGCTTTCGAGAGATCGAGGACGGAGTTGCTGGCGGTGGGGATATCGCTGTTCCAGCGTTTGCTGCCGCCGGTATAGACGATCAGGTTGGTCCTATCATAATCGAGACCTGCCTCCTGCATCTCCAGGAGGTCATTGGTAGCGGCGCCGTAACGGCTCTCCAGGTTGGAGCCGACGATATAGACCATCACGGTATAGGAACGTTTTTTCGCTTTGGCGGCATTTTCGGTGTCGAAAAGTCTGGACGTTTCACTTTCGACCAGCTGTGCTTTCAGTCCCGCGGCGCGGTTATAGTCTCCGCCGTCTTCCTCATCCTCAAGAATGACTAAAGACGGCTTGGCGTTTACCGGTTTTTCCTTCGCGTTGCTGCAGCCGCTCAGAAGCAGCAAAAGACATATTAAAGCGACAAACGTTTTCTTCATGATGGTTCTCCTCGTTAGTAAAAGACCGGAGAAGCTCCGGTCTTATGTTCAGATGTGATTATTCGGCGATCGGTGCTCTTTCGATGACATAACTGTACGGTTCCCAGCCGGTCAGTTCGCTGACGCGGTAGTGAACGCCCTGGCCGACCAGGGAGTACATGTATTTGCCGTCTTTGGAGTAGTAGGTGTAGGAATCACCCGGATCGTATTCACGGAGGTCATCCGTGGAGATCAGATAGAGATAATGCTCGATGCTGTCGCGGTAAGCGGCATCGTTCAAAGCTTCCATATAGTAGTCATAGACTTCCTCGCCCTTATATTCGGCGAGCTGGTCTTCCAGTGTGCCCATGTCGTCCCAAGTTGAGTCGACTTCGTGCCATACACCGTCGATCATGATGATGTTCCAGGCATGTCCGCCCATGGTCTCCTTATCGCCGCCAGCTTCGCCGACGATGACCGCTGCGGTCAGACCGGCCTGCTGGAGCAGATAGGTATAGGCAAGCGAGTAACCGTCACAGACTGCGGTGTTCGCCTGGCCGCGACCGTTCTCGACCAGCGGTCCGTAAGCGGTATGCGCGTAGTCGCTGCGGATATTCTCGTTACAGACTTTCATATCATAGGTAACGGTATCGATGAGTTTATCGTGGATCGCAATGGCGATCTCCTTCTCGCTCTTGGTCAGATCGATGTCTGCCAGGAAAGCGTCTACCGCATCATTGAAGCGGGTCATGACTTCCGGGAATTCCTCGAACTGTTCCGAGAAACCGAAGTAGACATCGTAACGGCCGTTATTCTCACGGGAACCGACACCCATGGAGGCATTGATATCGTTGTAGAGCCAGAAGAGTTCCGGATGATCATACAGCATGCAGAAGTAAGCGGTCTGCATCTGCTTGCGGAATTCGGGGGTGGAGGGATCAAGATCCGTCGTGCAGATGACGATATTATTGGGATCGGTCGGATCCTCGGCTGCCATCAGCATCGCATCATATAATGCCTGTTCGTCCTTACTCAGTGTTTCGTAATAGACGAAGGTCTTGGCTTTGTTTTTCAGGTAACTTTCCGGGCCAGGTGTATATGCACGCATGGCTCTGTCGGCTTCTGCCGCTTCTTCCTCACTCATTTCTCTGGCATCCGCGACTTTCAGACCGGAATCAAGGTCACCGGTCGGGAAAAGGAAACCGTTGAAAGACAGCGTCTGCGCTTCGGAAGAAGGTTTTTCCGGTTCAGGCTTGGTCGAAGAACATCCTGCCAGCAGCATGACTGCGATCAGAAGCATGGCGATCCATTTTCTAGACATTGTTTATCTCCTTATAGAACTATCGTTGTATGATTCTATATTATCACACGCTCACAGCTCTAAACTGTTGTTTTCGAGAAGGAAGTCTTTCAATCCGATCACAAGCGTTCCTTCTTCTGTATGCCACGGGGTATATGTATTCTCCGTGACGATAACCCTTTTGAAACCGTCAGGTATATTGATAAGACTTCTCTGCTCCTGAGCAAGTTTCTCGGCAGTATCTACATTCAATGCCGATTGAATATAGTACCGCCTGCTGAAACTGTTTGCGACAAAATCAACTTCGTACTGTTTCTTTAAGTGTTTTCCGTTTTCCGTAACATTGACCGGCACAACTCCGACATCAATGTTGTAGCCACGGTAAACCAGCTCGTTAAATATCGCGTTTTCCATCAGATGGCTTTTTTCCTGCTGCCGAAAATTCAAACAGACATTCCTTATACCAAGATCAGAAAAATAGTATTTTGAAGGCGTCCCTATGTACTTTCTTCCCTTTACGTCATATCTGTCTGCTTTCTGAATCAAAAATGCATCCTGTAAATACTGTAAATAGTCGGATATCGTAGGTTCTGACAGATTTCTTTGGACACTCCGGAATGTTTTCGATATTCGCTGTGGATTCGTCAGCGAACCGACGGAAGATCCGATAATACTGATGAGTTCTTCCATTCCGTCGCTATTGCGTATGTCGTATCTTTCTTTGATATCTTTTATATATACTTCATCAAACACCTTGCTCAGGTACTGTGCTTTATCCTCGTGGTTTTTCAGAGAAATGGTAAAAGGCAGGCCGCCGTACATCAAGTATTCTTCCAATGCTGTGTGGAAATCTCCCTTGTGCGCCTCGAAGAATTCCGAGAACACCAGCGGCTGGACGTGGATCGGCCATCCTCTGCCTCTGAACTCTGTCATCACATCCTTCGAGAGAAACCTCGAGTTGCTTCCGGTAACATATGTGTCGACATTTTTCATATGTATCAAAGAATTCAGCAGATCATAGACCGGTAAAGGCCTGTCATTTCTTTTGAGGTCCTCTTTTTTTATCGCGTACTGCAGTTCATCAAGCAAAACATAATACTTCATGCCGGGGACGGACATTCTTGACCTGATTTCCTGATACAGTTTGTCGGCATCTCTTAATCCGGCGTTATCTCTATCCTCAAGATTGATCGCAATGATCTGTTCATCTGTTATTCCCTGTGATCTGAGATGCTCGACAAAAAGAGTAAAAAGCAGGAAGGACTTACCGGATCTTCTTAATCCTGTGATGACTTTTATCATGTCGGTTCCGTTTTGCCTGATCAACTGTTTAAGATATTTATCTCGCTTAATAATCAATTGTATTACCTCATTTATTTTCGTAATTACGAATTTTTCTAAATTAATTATATTATATGGCCATATTTATTTCAATTTTTTTCGTAACTACGAAATAATCTTAAATATATAGGATCTATTGATCTTTTCTTCTTCCCTGCATACCTCCAAACCGGCATTCAACATACCGGCGATCTTTCAAACTTGAACTCAGATAGAATAAACGTATAGAGGAAACAGAAGATGAACAGCAATTACGGGCCATATAAAGACAGGGCAGAATGGATGCGGAAAGAAAAACTTGTATTCCGGCATGTCGGCCCGGAAGAGATGACTGAAAATGAATTGCGGTTTCACAGAAAAAAGATAACTGAAATATATGAAAAAGGCATAATATCGCTTGAAAGGTTCGAAGATCTTAAGAAGATGTATCCTCTTCCTGAAGAAACCAAGCAACAATGTTGCCTTTACAGCGTTTTCGGACGCACCATCCTAATAGTCTGCGAACATATCAAAAAGCAAGCGGCCGAGATTATGCGCAAAAATATTGGTTCTGGTCCATCATTCGTCCAATAATACTTTTTTTCGTCCAAATCATATATTCATTTGGACGAAAACATGCAAAATGCAGCACGCTCATTGTCGATACGGCTCGTTACATATCTGTAGCCATATCTGTGTGATGTCCATTGCAATTGTCTTCAAAACGTTTCCTTTCATCGGCCGTCTCGTAAAATAGTCCTCATGTTCTGGCGATTAAAAAAGAGGAGCAAGTATGGGAAGTACCCATTCTGCTCCTCTGATTCATTAATATCTATAAATTGATTCGGGTGATCGCCGGGCACCGGTTCTCAGAACAGGCCTTTGGATTCCTTATGGGAGCGGATGTAGCGGCTCCATTTGATATAACCGTACGTCGTATTGGTAAAGTAACCGATCTTCAACACCAGCAGGACATACTGTCCGGAGATGATGTTGATGATCGCTTCAAGCAGTGCGCATACATACCAGGCGATCCACTGCTCACGCAGACGGAAGAAGATGAAGAGGCCGTTGGCTACGCCGACCGCGGAAGCGCAGGCATCAAGATAGGCGATGGCTGTTTCGACTGACTTGCTCTGGATGAAGTCGGTTTTGATATCGAGGCCGCTGAGGAAGTAGCCGACAACAACTGTCCAGACGAAGATACCAACAATGATCAGAACTTCCTGATAGCCTTTCAGACGGCGGACAGCAGTAAGCTCGTCCTCCTCCTCGTCCTTATGCTTGGACCAGTTGATGAAGCTCAGGATATCGATCGGCAGCCAGAAGAAGAGCGTTGTCGCCATCGTGGCGAAACGGTACATTAGAACTACGCAGATCGCGATCTCGAGGATCTCAACAACGACCGAGACCAGGAAGTTGTAACGTGACTGCTTGGAGATCAGCAGTTCGCAGAGAATATTGAAGAAGGTATCCAGAAGATACAGCAACATGATGACGACACCGTTGACGCCGTTCGCGCTCTCTTCCGGGAAGAGCACCGCGACGATCGTCGCCAGAGTCATGATCGTTAAGAACCAGCATTTCTCGTAGGTCGTGAAGACCTTGCCGAAGAACAGCATCACTCCGACCGAGATCGCCAGGATCAGCAGCGAGATCGCGAAGTTGAAGACCGGCATCGTGCGGTCGACCAGGATCTCCTTATAGCTTTCACTGATCTCGGCATCCGAGATATCCGGATGGTCAAAGAACATCCGCGTTCCGTCCTCGGTCTCGACACCGTAGGCTGTCAGCGTGTTTTCCGCGTAATCCTCATATTCCTCGCAGGGAATGTCGACGCTCAGCGTGTCTTCCCCCTCCGCGTAGAGGATCTCGCAGAATTTGCTGTCCTCATCGTATTCCTCTTCTTCCACGTTGCGGACCATCTCCACCGGATCGAGTTTTTTCAGCTGACCCGGCGCAGCGCCGGAACGTTTCACACCGATACCGAAGGCAATGAAAAAGCCTGCCAGCAGCAGGATCAAGGCAAATATTTCGATTTTCCGGACCGTATTATTCGGTTCTGTATTTCCCCTAAGTTTATCCATACCTGTTTATTGTAGCTAAGACGGCTCCCGATTACAAATGAAAGACCTCTATACAGAGGCCATTCATTCTTTTTCGTTCTTCTGTTTCTGTCTGCGCTTTTTACGCCGCTGCTCACGGTTGTTTTCTTCCGAGGCGAAGAGCTCAACTGCTGCGTCTGTCAGCGCATCCGGCCAGACTTTCCCGCTTTTTACAACGTTCGCCCAGGGACAGAGCTTTTCGTATTCATCATCAAAAACAACGGTATAAGGTGGACCGCAGCGGTCATCGACCGACATGTAGAGATGCCTGCCTTCATACATGATCTTGCTCGCCTCGCTTTCAGTCGTATCCGGACCGAGGAGGTCATACATTTCTTTGGTAAGCTCATAGAGGTTATACAGCTGTATTCCGCCGTATTCCCCGAAATAGCGCTCATTCTCTTCGTCATAGAAGGCTTTCCAGCCGTCACCTTTTTTCAGCTGCATGAAGTCTCTCCTTTCCATCTGTTCTTCTTAACCGACGATCTTTCTGGCGAACTCAGCGACCGCCTGCATGTCGGCTTCGTCCGGTTTTCCTTTATGGACGCCTTTGAATTCGCCGCGGCAGTGGAATTCTCTTTCATCCATCGGGATCCCGGCTTTGTCCGCTTCCGCCTTGACCTTCTTATATGTGGAATTCAACATGGCGGCGGTTCCGAAGTTAACGATCTTGCCGACTTTGTTCTTGTTGAGGTTTCTGACAAATTCCCTTACTTCCGGATCGATGCTGAAAGCATAGTAGGAATTTCCCAGGAACAGGATATCCACTGGTTCCTCGACCGGTGTGCTGATCGGGAGCGCTTCGACGTTCACGGCTTTGGCAAGCGCCTCAGCCAGCCGTTTCGTGTTTCCCGTCTTTGTATAGTATCTAACTGCGATCTTGATGATAATCTCCTCACTATAGATCAGTTAGAATGATCTGACTGTTTCCATTATACAAAACAGGGTCCTGACGGCCCTGCCGGATGCTCAAATGATCATCTGTTATCCCGTTTTTCGGTGTTCAATGCCGTTTCCGGTTCCTCAACGGAATCATAAACTCCGGAGAGACCATCCCGTTTCCGGGAATCCTCTATAGCAGCCATGGTCTCCGTGTTTGGCAGTTCATTCGAAGGATCAACCGGGGGTTTTCTATTCTCTTACAGGATGCTCCTCTTTGATCGAACTCTTTATGCTGAATGCTTCGACTTCTCCCCTTGTAACGAGAACGGACTCCTGATGAAAGAAAGTGCAGAGGTCTTCCGCGATCTCCCTGATCTTCGTTTGATCGGCGTCGATCAGCGACAGCACAAGGGAGTTTTCTTCGGTATACTCGCCATTCTCATGCACATAACCGCCCTCGATCACGCTTACCGAAAACGGTACGCCGTAGATCCGGCAGACTTTCTTCAGGATCGAAAGATATTTTGAAGTGGAGAACTTCTGCTGTTTGGTGTCCAGGTCATTCAGACCGATGTAGATATCTGTTTTGATCATTATTTATCCTTTCAGAACGAGAAGATCTCAGTATAAACTCGCTTTCCTTTTTTCAGTTCGGACTTCATCAGCGAGACTTTCTTTACCATCATCTCGCCTTTTGCGGCTTTGACCGTCTGCGTCTTGCCGGCGCAGTTGCGGATCAGGGTGATATGGGGAACAAATTCCCTTTCTTCCTCCGGAAGATACCCCGCCAGAGCAGTACGGACATCTTTTGCCAGTTTATTCAGTCCCTGATTGCTCTTGATGCCGATCCAAAAGGTATTCCCGAAACTGCCCTTTTCTCCGAAAGCCATCCGGAACGGTTTATAGCTGACTGACTTCAGGGCTTCTTTGATCGTCTCGGCATTTTCCGTCTCGCCGATAAAAGCCAAAGTCAGATGAAGATTCGCTACCGGCTGGTAGCTTCCTTTCACATCCGCTTTCTTAAGATCGTGCATCATCGTGACCAAAGATGTGCGCATCTCTTCCGAGAGATCGATCGCAACAAATAAGCGCATAAAACACCCCCTTAAATCCGCCGAGAATCTCATTTCAGCTAAGTACCTTCATAGCAGTTTGCTGAATTCTTTGTGTTCTTTGCATACTGGTTAGATTTGCAAACAAACAAACTGAATTAGCAAACAAACTAACTGAATTAGCAAACAAACTAACTGAATTAGCAAACAAACTAACTGAATTAGCAAACAAACTAACTGAATTAGCAAACAAACTAACAAATTCTCTGAAGAATTTGTTTGCAAACTCATCAAAAGCTTTGTTTATCCGGAACCCTGTTTTTCTTCTTTGATCTCGTTCAGACGGATCTCGATCCGGTTCAGCGTATCGAAGAAGCGCTCCGTGGCGATGGCGGGGCCCAGCATGAACAGCAGAAACCCGGCCGAATTCCAGCCGACCATATGCCAATAGGAAGTATACGGACCTTCAAGCCCAAGTTCGATCGCCTTCGCTTTCAGTTCCTCAGCGATCCTCGCCATCCAGATCAATGGATAGATGAAAAGATCCGGGATCCCCAGCAGATAGGCTTTCCAGTATTCCTGGATCTTATGTCCCAGGATCTCTTCCAGCTCCTCGTGCAGGCCGCTGTTCGGTATGTAGAAAAGAAAGAACAGGCCGGCCGTGAAGAGATCGGCGAATCCCATAAGAAAGCCGGGTCTGTTCGTGTGTCTGAACCGCATTACAGATACGTGACTGTTTCGCTCAGATCTTTCCGCTGCGCGTGTTTGACCGTCGGACCGATCCCTTCCGCGGCATAGCCGAGATCCAGCAGTAGCACGACCTGCTCGTTTTCGGGAAGACCGAATTCCTGCGCGGTGATATCCGGATCCAGGAAGTTCAGCCAGCAGCTGTCAACACCGGCATCCGCCGCCGCCAGAACCATCTGGGTCGCGACGATCGTTGCGTCTTCAACGCCGGAGTCATATTTTCCGCCCGGATAGGTAAAGGTATTGTTGCGGTCAAATGCCACCAACAGCACTGTCGGGGCGTTATAGCGGCAAGGTGTGACCTTGTCGACTTTGATCAGCGCTTCTTCAGACTGCAGAACATAGATATGCTGCTCCTGATTGTTTTTGGCAGTCGGGGCAAGTCTTCCTGCCTCCAGGATCTGCTGCAGCTTTTCCGCTTCCAGCGGATGGTCACTGAATTTCTTGCATGAATAACGATTCTTTAAAACTTCCTGAAATTCCATATTCATATCCTCCATCTACGATTTCATTCTAAGCATTTTCTTCAGAACAGGGCCCGGCTGCCCTTCAGCAGCAGGACCGTCAGGATCGCGAGATAGGCTGCAAGCTTCAGCAGCGGGAAGGCATTGATCTTCCCTTTCAGCTTGAAGGCGACCGAAGCGATCGAGAACAGGGTGAAGCCCAGGGCGATGCCGTAGTGCAGCATTCCCTTATGCAGAAAGAAGGCGCAAGCGGTAATGCCTTGCACGATCCCGACAACGAAAGTCACCCAGCCCATCTTTACGGCGAAGCGTTTCCGTTTTTCAGGATCTTTATATCTTTCCATGAAACGGTCAGAGAGCTCCAGCGGATTGAGTTCCTTTCTGCCGGAGGCATACAAGAGACCGGTGACGATACTGAAGACACACAGCAGCGCGTAGAAGGCGCCGCAGATCTTCAGAAGGATCTCATTCATTTCTTCTCCTCAGCAGCCGGGAAGATCGCGCGGGTATAGATCTCCTCTTTCTGTGCCTTGCGGAAGAAGAGGATCATCCTCACCAGCAATACGACCGCAAACATGGCGATCGTGACCGGCACGAAGACCAGATTGTCATTCAGCGCGAGCACCTCTTCCTGCAGCGTGAAATCGTAAAGTCCGTGGAGCAGGAACGGGACCAGGAAAGCGATGACATAGTTGAACACGTTTCCGGTCGCTTTGGCCTTGCCGTAGTATTTACCGGCGATGTAGGCGAAACCGGCATGCATCAGCGTCAGACCGCGCACCGCCATCTGGATGATGTTCGATTCAAAAGCGTAGAGAATGCTTTCCATGAACTCAAAGCCGAGCGCCACGACGACCGCGAAGACGGTGAAGTCGCGCCAGGAGCTCTTATAGGCGCATTTCTTCAGCACCATATAGGCAAGCAGGAATTTCCATAACTCCTCCGTAAAGGCATGCAAGAAAAAGTGGGTGTAGGCGATCCCGGGCATTCCCGGCAGTCCGTGAAGCACTAAGTTTTTAAACAGCGCCAGCAAAGCCGAGCTCAGCACGACCGGGATCGGTGAAAGCAGTCCGTATTTTACGGCCTGCTTAAAGGAACGGGAATATTCCGGTTCTTCCGGATTCTGTTTTGCGAGCCAGATCAGCAGCAGGATGCCGGGGATGAGGCTGAGGAAATATGCGCCGATCAGTATCAGCATGTTGGGTCTCTCCTTTTGTTTCTACGTTATTATCGCACTCTGGCGGCTCAGCGGGAACGGAAATCCTCGTGTTTCGCCTCCGCGGCGCGGATGACGCGGACGATATGCTGAAGGACTTCGCTGCGGAATTCATCGTAGTTTTCCGGATATTCGGTGCCCATGGCGTTCATATTGCCCTCTTCAAAGCTGAAGGACAGCTGGAACCATTCGGCATTGTTGTAATCCTCGGCTGCCTTGTCCCAGTTGTACCATTTCATCAGATCATACTTTTCAAACAGAGCCGCGATCTCCTCGAATCCGATCTCCTCGTCCGGCAGATCGTAGTAGTAATTATACGTGCCCGGCTCAATGAATTCGCCGCTCTCGGAAGTGATGCGGACATCGAAGTTCTTGCGGCCGCCCTCCCGCTGACGCATCAGCAGGATCTCGTATTTGTCGCTGCCGCTGTCGCCGCGCTGCATGTAGTTGATCATCACATACTGAAGCGGACCGCTGACGCCTTCCTCGATCTTTTCCTGCGCCGCTTTATCCAGCATCTCCTGCAGATACGGAGCGACTGTATTCCGGAAATCGCTGATAAAATCGTGATAGCCGTCCGGCCAGACATTATCGCCGGAAGCACTCATATGTTTCTTATCCAGAAAGGTGATATTCAGTCCGAAACCGGAACCGTCCAAGACGCCTGTATCGTACTTGGAATAGCCTTCCCAGCGGTACAGTTCATGCTCTGTGTAGATACGTTCGAGCTCATCGAAAAGCTCTTTTCCGGCGGTCATCTCCATCGTTCCGAGATCGCTGTATTCCATCGCGTCATAGCGGATCAGAGCGCTGTCATCTTCCTGACGCTCGATCTCCACGGTCCAGGAATCACCGCCGATCGATCCGCCATAATTGTAGTTGAAATAAGCGATACCGCTTTCGTTCCTGACGGCTTTATCACCCAGTCCGTCCTTTCCTTCAACGGTATTGAACTCATCCGGATCCGTTTTTTTGCATCCGAAAAAAGAGAATAACGCCAGTACTGCCATGATCACGGTCCATCCTTTCTTCATTTTCGATTCCTTTCTTTCCGGAGTTCCGCTCCGGAAGATCCGTCTTTATTATAGCTTTTCATGCGACGTTTCCGATAGTACCTGACCGCTGTTTCCCGCTGTCAGAAATCAGTGGAAGATCAGGCACAATTCAGTTCGATTTCACCTTTCACTGTTATAGTGATGACAATAAGGAGATTACTTATGAAACATTCCAGATATTTAATATTACCGGCTCTCTGCCTTCTGCTCTGCGCGGCCTTATGCGCCTGCACCGCAAAAGAAGCGGAAAGTGAGGAGACAGCCGTACCAGAAGAATCAGCGGATGCAGGCGATTCCACTGTCACCACCAGTCTTCCCAAAATCGACAACACCAAGTGGTCCTACAATGCGGACGACGATGTCTATTACCAGATCGGGATCTCCTACTGCGAGACTCCGGCGGACGCGGACTATGAGACCCTGGCGGTCTTTGTGCCGGGCGCCTATATGAACGCCACCGATAACGGTGACGGGACCTATACCTGCGAGATCAGTGAAGACGGCGAAGTGAACGGCTATACCGCCGACACCGCGCCGATCGTCATGCCGATCAATACCCCGGGCTATTCCGCCCAGTCAGCCCTTACCTCCTACACCAGTGTGACTTCCTACACCGAAGCGGGATTCGTCTATGTCCATGCCGGCTGCCGCGGCCGCGATGCCGGAGCGCCGGCAGGTGTTACCGACCTCAAAGCAGCTGTCCGTTATCTCCGTTACAGCGATGACACCCTTCCGGGAAGCGCCGAAAAGATCTTTACCTTCGGCATGTCAGGAGGCGGCGCCCAGTCCTCACTGATGGGCGCGACCGGCGACAGCAGTTTATATGAGCCTTATCTGAAAGCGATCGGCGCTGTTGAAGGCGTCTCCGACGCGGTCCTGGGTTCCATGTGCTGGTGTCCGATCACCAACCTCGATACCGCGGATGAAGCCTATGAATGGATGCTCGGCACCAGCAGAAGCGGTCTGTCCGAAGAGGAACAGGCGATCTCTGACAGACTTGCGGAAGCCTTTGCCGAATATATCAACGCTGCCGGACTAAAAGACGAGAACGGTAATGTCCTGACTCTCGAGGAATCGGAAGAAGGCATCTACCAGGCCGGCTCCTATTATGACTACATCAAGTCGGTCATCGAAGGCTCGCTGAACAACTTCCTGGCGGACACCACCTTCCCCTATGACGCCTCCTCCAGCTCCGCCGGCGGTATGGGCGGACATTCCGGCGGAGGAGAAAGACCTTCCGGCGAACGTCCTGAGGGCGGTGACATGCCAAGCGGTGAAATGCCGGACGGCGGTTTCCCGGGCGGATCCGAAAGCGATTCTTCCGAAGTGAACTACGAAGAGATCGATGACATCGAAAGAAACGATACTTCTTCCGGATTATCCTTATCCGGCACCTATGAGACAGTGCAGGACTATATCGATGCATTGAATGCCAACGGCGAATGGGTCAGCTATGATGCCGAAACCAATACCGTAACGATCAGCGATGTCGCTTCCTTCGTCACCAGCCTCAAGAACGCATCCAAAAATCTCGGCGCCTTTGACCAGCTTGACGGCGGTCAGGGCGAGAATACCCTCTTCGGCTACGGAGACGGAAGCGGCGCCCACTTCGACGCGGTACTGGCGGAGATCCTCTCCGATCTCGGAAACAAATACGCGGAAAGCTATGCTGAAGATCTCGCGAAGACCGATTCCGCAGGCAATACTGTGGACACAAGGGTCGACATGTATACCCCGCTTTACTATCTGCTGGAAAGCGAAGAGGGATACGGCAGCAGCACTGTCGCGAAATACTGGCGCATCCGCACCGGTATCAACCAGGGTGACTGCGCTCTCTCGACCGAAGTGGATCTGGCGCTGGCGCTCGAGAATTACAAAGGCGTTGAAAGCGTCGACTTCGAGACCGTCTGGGGCCAGGGTCATACCCAGGCCGAACGCAGCGGAAACTCCGCCGATAACTTCATCAGCTGGGTAGAGAGCTGCACGAAATGATCCTTTGCCGCCCGCCTTTCAACAGGCGGGCTTTTTTCTTTTTCCTCCCTTTTCCCATCGTTCAAATGAAAAACTGCATAGCTTGTCACTGTTCGTTTTTTGATAGAATAAAAGAGTAGCCTGAAATATTATTCTGACAATAATTTGAATATTCAATACGGGAGGATTTCCCATGACGGAAAAAGAACAGATACGGAAAAAGGCAAATACCTATTTCTTCTCGAAAGTCGCTTTCAACGCGGTCCTGATGATCATCGGCGCCGTCGTGATCGCCTTGTTCCTGACGCAGATGCAGAACCAGACCTCGCTCTACCGCCAGAAGGAGAACAGCGAACAGGCGCTGACGGAAGTCGTCCGCGTGCTCGAATCGAACCGCAAAGATACCAAGGAATTAACGGAGATCTTCCATGAAGGCAACCAGTCGATGCTGCAGGACCTTAGGGAACTTCTGACCTCCGGCATGTTCGACTTCCTGACGACAGTCACCGAAGAGGAACGGGTGGAAGTGTTCGATGACATCATCGGCCGCTCGGGGATCGATTATCTTTTCATCATGGATGGTGCCGGCAATATCCTGCTTTCCCAGCGGGAGGAATATATCGGTGTGAATCTCACGGATGTCGGGCTTCTGACTGCCGGCCAGCTGCAGGACCTGATCATCGGCACCGCCAAGAAAGACGGCTCGATCATGCCGGTATATGTCAAAAGCCTTTACGGAAACTTTTATTTCTATTCCACCACGATCCGCATAGATACGATGACGATCCAGCTGATCCTGGGCGCCAACGCGGATCATCTCGATGTTCAGATCGAATCCCTGCAGGATATCTCCCAGATCCTGCGCCGCACCGCCATCAGCAATGACGGCTTCCTGTTCGCCGTTGAGCCGACGACCGGCACCTTCATCTATTACGAAAACGGCGGTGACGTACTGACCGGAAAGAATGCCTACGATGTCGGCGTGCAGAAGGAAGCGCTCCTCAATGGCTACAGCGGCATGCAGAACATCATGGGAAAACAGTATTACTGCGTATCGCGTGAATTCAACGGCACGACCTATATCTGCGCCGTTGCCGAGACCGCCAAGATCTTCTCCAACAACCGCTATGTCCTGTTCTGGTCGATCACCGGCTATGTCCTGGTGATGCTGCTGTGCTTAAGCTACGCGATCATCGTCCGCAATGACTTTGTCCGCAACGTCACACTGCAGAACAAGAAGATCTTCAAGACAAAGAACGGCGAGATCATCCTGAACCTCTCGGTCTTCCGGAAGGTCTTCCCGCTGATGGTCTTCGGTGTCCTGATCATCTTCGGCATCTCCTTCTATTCGCAGACACTGCTTGAGATCTCCGAGAGCGCGGAGAAATCGGCGATCGCGCTGGACGATATCAACGGGCGCTACGAGGAATCCCAGCGCAACCGCGCGATCATCGAGGATTATTACGAGCAGCGTTTCATCAGCACCGCCAAGATGTTCTCGTATCTGCTTGAAGAAGATCCTTCGGTGCTTAACCAGAAGACCGACCATCAGTACACCCTGCTGAACAAGGACGGCCAGAGAGAATTCCTCTATGACGGGGAAGGAAATATCCTCCGCTCCGTCGCCTCCTCGAGCCGCCTCCAGGAGCTCTGCGACAACAACGATATCTACTCGGTCTATGTCTTTGATGACAACGGCCGAACGATCGCCACCAATACGACCGACTGGTTCTTCACACTCAGCACCGATCCTGAGGACCAGTCCTATGCCTTCCAGTCGGTCCTCGACGGGAAGACGGATGAGCTGATCCAGAACATCACGGCCAACGACAGTGGCGAACAGGCACAGTATGTGGGCGTCGCCTTCCACTACTACACGACTTTGGATGAAGAAGGGAATACCGTTTATCTCTCCCGTGCCCAGGCACAGGGCCTGACCGGGGAGACCTTCCCGAATCCGGTCCACAGTCACCGCTCCCTGCTGCAGGTCGAAGTCAGCAAGGAACTGGTCGAGCGGGTGCTTTCAACGACCGATGTCTCTTCGATCCTTTCTTCGGAGATGCTGAACGGCGGTTTCGTCCTTCTTTATGACGACAGCGAGCAACATAACTGCATCTATTCCCCGAACCGGGCGAACATCGGAAAGCCGGCTGCCGAGCTGAATGTTTCCCAGAATATCTTCTCCGGAAACGATTACTACGGCTTCACCCGTATCAGCGGGGAGCGTCATTTCCAGTATTTCCGCTATTCCGGCAATTATTTCGCCGGCACATCGATCCCGACCAGGACGATGTACAGCGCGCGTCTGCCGGTAGCTCTGGTCACGACGCTGATCAGTCTGGCGATGATCCTGATCCTCTCCGGTACGGTCACCCTGACCACCAACGAGGAAGAATATCTTTACGCGACGATGGGCGAGACCCAGGAAGAGGACGGCCTCGATTCCAAGATCTTCAACATCATCCTTCCTTCCGGCAAGATCGCCGCGACCACCAAGGCCGCATCCCGCTGGGACAACCGCATGCTGCGGTGGTATGAGCGCAGTCCGGAACAGAAGCTTCTTCACATGCTGAGCATCCTGGGCGGGATCCTGGTCTTCTATGTAGCGATCACGGTCCTCAGCGCCAACCACTTCTTTGAAGATGATTCGATCATCCGCTATATCCTGAGCGGCAACTGGGACAGAGGCATGAACGTCTTCGCTTTGAGCGCCTGCGCGATCATCCTTGTCTTTGTTTCCGTCGTGATCACCTTCTTCCATATCCCGGCCAGCCTCATCTCCTCTCTGCTCGGCGCAAGAGGCGAAACGGTCTCCCACCTGGCTGTCTCGGTCGTCAAATACGGCGGCGCCCTGGGAGCGGTCTTCTACAGCTTCTATCTGCTGGGAATGGATCCCACGAACCTCCTGGTCAGTGCCGGTGTCCTGTCGCTTGTTATCGGCTTAGGCGCGCAGAGTCTGATCAACGATATCCTGGCCGGTGTCTTCATCGTCTTTGAAGGTGAATTCCGGGTCGGCGATATCGTCACCATCGGCGGCTTCCGCGGAACGGTCATCGATATCGGCCTGCGGACGACCAAGATCATGGCTGCCGACGGCAACATCAAGATCTACAACAACTCCGAGATCTCGGGCATCCTGAACATGACGAAAGAGACTTCGGTCGCCGCGATCATCATCGGCATCGAATACTCGCAGGATATCAACTATGTTGAGCAGGTCCTCTACCGCGAACTGCCGGCGCTGGCAGACAAGAACCCGGCGATCCTGGAAGGACCGACCTACAACGGCATCACCGAACTCGGGGAAAGCAGCGTCAATCTGCGCATCACTGCCAGAACGAGCGAGCAGGATGTCTGGGGCGTAAGGATGTATCTGAACCGCGAAGTCCTGCAGATCTTCAAGGAGAACGGCATCAACGTTCCGTTCAAGAACGTTACCCTGTCCTATCTTGAACCGCCAAAGAAAACAACGCGGCAACGCAAAAAGCCGATCAAGCTGAAAGACGCGACCGCAAAGATACAGAGCGAAGTCGGCGGACTTCCGCCGGCTCCCCCGACCGGAGACCATCCGGAAGAAACAAAGTAAAGGAGGAAACATGGGTCTCTTTGACAAACTGGCAGAGCTCGGCGAACAGCTGAATCAGGCTGCCAACGACATCAGCAAAACCACGATCACCGACTACGGCGAACCGGTCTATTCCCTCTACACTGCCCGTGATCTGACGGACATCCACTGGCGGATCAATGTCACCGATGAGCAGGAACAGCTGAAATACTATACGAAGTCCAGCTTCTTCCAGCTCAAAGGCGAGACCGATATCATGGACGCCGAAGACAGGGTGATCGCGCACCTTGAGAAAAAGCCGTTCAGCCTGCACGAGATCCATTATGTGCAGATGGCGAACGGCCAGGAGATCACTTTATCCAATGAACTGTTCCATATCGTCGATGACATCACGAACATCGAGGAACTGGGCTGGCAGATGCGCGGCAACTTCATCAGTCTGCACTTCAATCTCGTCGATCAGAATGAACAGCCGCTGGCGACCGTCAGCCGCAAGATGGTCTCGCTCCACGACAAATACTGCATCGGCATCTATCAGCCGCAGTATGAGGATGTGATCGTCGCGATCGTGATCCAGCTTGAGAAGATGCTGGAGGACCGCCGCCAGAACCAGAGCTCCTCAGACGACTGATCAAAACAATACTATCCGGACACAAAAAAGAGCTGCTGAGCAGCTCTTTCGTTTACTTGATGATGGATTCGAGCCAGCACTCCGGTTTTTCGAAGCCCAGCAGTTTGACGACAGTCGCCGCCACGTTGGCAGTTCATAGTCGATATCCATATTTTATCAACGCTTATCAACATTTTCATAGAAAAGGCAGGACGCTTCCGCTCCTGCCCTGATCAGTCAGTCTCCGGATTCCGTCTGCTCCCGGATCCGTTCAAATACGACGGTATGGAACTTCCTTCCGCCCGCTTCCCGCGGAATGATCTTCGGTCTTACCCGCAGAGGCAGTTTCTCCAGCAGTTCTTCCAGTTCCTCCTTACGGATGCCCACCAGCAGGCCGTCCGCCTCGGAACCTCCCAGTTCGAAGTTGCCCAGCGCAAACGGCATCAGATCCTGGTTGGAAGGCAGGATCGAGCGCAGGCTCGGCAGCACGACCGAAGTCGCGACACCTTCTTCCGGCATCTCGACCCATTCCGTCTCGGTGCAACCGCATTTGTTGCAGGCATAGACCGGCGGCCATTCGATATGACCGCAGCGGGGACACTTCCGGCCGAGGATCTTTCCTTCCGCCAGGGCGTCATAGTATTTCTTAACGATCATTTCCGGGATCTTCCGCTCTTCACGGAAAGGTGCTTCGGACTGTTTCGAAGCTGTCCGGCGCAGCAGCACGGCAGCCAGGTTCTGTCCGCCGCCGAATCCGCGCAGAAGGACCGTCTGCGGAAGTTTCCTCACCTGGCGCTCTCCGGCAAGACCGCGCATCTGCAGCACCGCTTCATAGATATCTGCCAGACCGGAAGCCGCATGGGCATGGCCGAACGCCGTTCTGCCGCCGTTGGTGTTGATGGGCTTGTCTCCGTCATATGCGGTGCGCCCTTCAATAAAGTATTTCCATCCCTCTCCTTCCGGAAGATACCCGGAGGCTTCGGCAGCCGCCAACTGGCTCGGGATCAGAAAATCGTT
This sequence comes from Erysipelotrichaceae bacterium, assembly GCA_017431225.1. GTDB lineage: Bacteria > Bacillota_I > Bacilli_A > Erysipelotrichales > Erysipelotrichaceae > RGIG5669. The sequence goes on from JAFRLM010000023.1 coordinate 41,470, forward strand.
CGCATATAAAAGATCGATCTCTTCGGGCTTCACGCCGGTCACTTCATAGACCTGGCGGATCGCCTCGATCGTACCGCGCCATTCAAGGTGCGGTGTATTGTTTTCAAGATCGGAAACGCCGATGCCGAGAACTTCGATCGGAGTATGCGGCAGATCCCGTTTCTCCGCCCATTCCGTCGAGGCAACGATCACCGCTGCCGCGCCGTCGCATTTCAGTTCGAATCCCGAAGGACGCATCAGTCCGCCGATACGGGGATTGGCGGGTGAATGCAGATACGTCAGTCCGTCCGGGAAACCGGCCGCTTTCGCTTCTTCGTCCAGAGGAACACGGTTGACTGCGAGCGGTGCATGGACCGCGTTTTTACGGTTGGCTGCCGCCATGGCGATCAGCGCGCTGTCGATCTCCTCGTCTGTCAGACCGTATTTGCGCTGGTAGACGACCGCCGCGTCGTCGGTGCTGATCTTGCTGCCCATCATCTCCCGGGTATAGCAGTTGTCGCTCAGGTTCTCGGTGGAACGGAAGAACTCCTCGACCGGGAACTTTTTGCGATAGATCTGCGGAACGTCCAGTCCTTCCGGGATCGCGTCGCCGAATTCCACACAGCCGCTGAGCACACAGTCGTACTTGCCGGAAGCAACGGCGTTTACCGCCAATTCCAGCGCCATGTAGCCCGTGCAGCAGGCTTCGGAATGATGAACGGAGCCTTTCCCTTTCATGCCAAACCAGTTGGCCACCTGCATATTCGGAGACAGATAGCCGGAACCGTTCATCGGATTGGCTTGCCCGTGATAATAGAATTCCACTTCCTGCGGCGAGACGCCGGCATCCTTCATCGCAGACAGAGCCGCCTGTCCGAACAGTTCTCCTTCGGTCAGCCCGTTGGTCTCTTCGCTTTCAAGCGTGTACATGAAAGGCGTGCAGCCCACGCCGATGATACTGACAGAACGGCTGTAGGGATGAAGGTGTGTCTGGTTCATCGCCCGTCCGTAGTCGACATTATACTTTTTGCCCATACGCGGATCCTCTCTTTTTCTTCATTATAACAGCAGCAAAAGCCGAACTGTTTTGACCATTTTTATGATTTTTCCGCCGTTGGAAAGGGGATCGTTAGGTAAAGGCACAAAAAAAGAAAAGAGGAGCGGTATGCCCCTCTCTGATTCAGATGCTTTCGGCGACGAGCTGCGCTTCGCTGGCCGCATTCGTGATGCGGCGCGGTTTCACGGCGTCGCCGATGATATGGTACGGGATCTTCAGCTCCTCAAGGGTCTCCTTCGTGAAGGCCTCAACTTCAGCGCCTTCATCTTTGACTCCATTATAGCGAAGCAGACAGTTCGCAATGGTCCCTGGCTGCTGATTCCTATTTATGCAGGAAAGAGCTGTCCACAGACAGCTCTTTCAGTTTACTTAATGATCGCTTCCAGCCAGCACTCCGGTTTTTCGAAGCCCAGCAGTTTGACGACAGTTGCCGCTACGTTGGCAAGACCGAAGTCGCCTTCCTTGACCTCTGTTCCTTCCGGTCCGTTATAGACCGCGAAAGGTACGACCGCCAGGGAGTGGCTGGTCTTGGCTTTCGGGGTGCCGTCGGCATTGAAGCCCTTGTCATACATCTCATCGGAGTTGCCGTGATCCGCCATGACGAGCATCGTATAGTCCATCTTCTTGCAGGCGTCCATCAGACGCTTCAGCATCAGGTCGACGCTTTCAACGCCGATCATCGTCGCTTCGTAGTTGCCGGTATGACCGACCATGTCGCCGTTCGGGTAGTTGCAGCGCAGGAACTGGTATTCGCCGGATTCGATCGCCTTGACCATCTCGTCAGTGATCTCGGTCGCCTTCATCCATGGCTTTCTTTCAAAGGGGATGATATCGGACGGGATCTCGACCCAGGTCTCGAGCTCATCGGAGAACTTCTCGGAGCGGTTGCCGTTCCAGAAATAGGTGACGTGACCGAACTTCTGGGTCTCGGAGCAGGCGAAGCTCTTAACACCCTTGCTGACGAGGAATTCGCTCATCGTGTTGGTGATGTGCGGCGGTTCGACCAGGAAGTGCGCCGGCAGTTTCAGGTCGCCGTCATACTGCAGCATGCCGGCAAAGTAGACATTCGGCTTGCGGACCATATCGAATTTATCGAAACCTTCGTTCATATAATCAAAGGCCTTGGAGATCTCGACCGCGCGGTCGCCGCGGAAGTTGTAGAGGATCACGGAATCGCCGTCCTCAACCGTACCGGCCGGAACACCGTCCTTGCCGATCACGAAGCCCGGCAGGAACTGGTCGGTATAATTGCCCTCGGCACGCAGCGCTTCGATCGCTTCTCTGGCGCTGCCGTACATCTTACCGTCGCCTAAGACATGGATATGCCAGCCTCTTTCGACCATCGACCAGTCAGCTTCATAACGGTCCATGGTGATGACCATACGGCCGCCGCCGGAGGCGATGCAGGCATGATAGTTCTCATCGTTGAGTCCCTTTAAAACATCCTCGAGCTGATCGACATACTGCAGGGCGCTCGTTTCCGGAACGTCACGTCCGTCGAGCAGGACATGTACGCGGACTTCCTTCAGTCCTTCTGCTTTCGTTTCCTTCAGCATCGCGATCAGGTGATCGATATGGGAATGGACATTGCCGTCGGATAAGAGTCCGAGGAAATGCATCTTTCCGTTATGTTCCTTCGCGAAGCTGACCGCTTCCTTCCAGGCAGCAGACTCATAGATCTTTCCGCTCTCGATCGATTCGTTGACCAGCTTTGCGCCCTGGGAATAGATCTGACCGCAGCCTAAGGCATTGTGGCCGACCTCCGAGTTGCCCATGTCGCTGTCTGTCGGCAGACCGACAGCCGTACCGCTGGCTTTGATCGTGGTATGCGGCCATTTGGACATCAGTTCGTCCAGCTGGGGTTTATACGCGTGCAGAACAGCGTTGCCCATGTCTTTTTCTGTCCAGCCAACACCGTCCATGACGACTAATACTACAGGTTTGCTCATTTTCAGTCTCCTTCTGATATCCCAAGGGATATCTGTTTCACCAATAAAATATACCATGGTTTGTGTACTTTTTCACGGATTACTATTCATCACCAGGCATATAAAAAGTGACAGGCAGGCCTGTCACCCTTCTTTCTCTTTTGCGCTGAGCCAGTCTTTGATCAGAGCGATATCCCGCAGATCCTTCTCTCGGCCGAGAGCGCTTTTCATCGCGATCAGACCTTCAGGGGAAAGCAGCTGAACTCCTTCTTCCCATTGCAGCGTTCCGGTCTTCCATTCCTCGAAGATCTCGAAGGTCTCGCCGATCCGGAAGGAACGTTTTCCGTTCTCTGTTCTTTTATAGAGCCAGCCGTCTTTTTCGAGCTGATCCGCCAGTTTTTTACTGCAGCCGAGATCGATATCATGGGTCTCTTCGCGCATGCCGTAAAGCACCATGGCGGCGCCGGTGATCAGCCAGTACTCCTCTTGCGGATAGGGAAACTCCTTCAGTTTCCGCAGGATCTCTTCTTTTCTCATCCTAACGGGATCTCGACCACTTCCGCCATCTTGGTCAGACATTCCTCGATCTGGGCCGAGATGTCATTGACCAGATGCTCAGTGATCTCATCGTTCTTTTCGTTCTCCAGGCTCTTATAGAGATTGGCTCTTACTTCCCCGGTGATCGCGTCCATACGGGATTCGATCGTATTCTTGGGGACGAGTTTGCGTAACGGACGCGGAAGATCGGTCTTCAGTAAAAGCTCTTCCATCTTGTCCTTGCCCAGGGCAAGCACCAGGATCGAGATCATCATACCCGCGAAGATCCCGGTCGGACCGCTGGCGATCAGGGCAACGCCGCTGCCGCCGCATAAAAGACCGACCACGATCGAGATGATGGAATCGATCAGCCAGGTGATCTCACTGACGGCGAAAACATCCTTGGCGCTGATCTTGACATCAAGGTCTGTCAGACGCATGAAGGACTTGAGACTTAATGCGGTATATGGGACATGGTGCTTGATACAGATCGGCACCGTGTATTCCTCAAGCTTTTCCGCGATCGGCTTCAGCCAGTTGGCGATCGGTTCGATCATCAGTTCCCTGGCTTCCTCGCTGCGCAGATATTTCGCGATCTCTTTTTCAAGCTCCTCATTGGTATCGGTGAGCTTGTTGATCTCGCCGTTGCGCCATCTCTCAAAGACCGGCACCGCCGCGTTGCGGATGATCGGTCTTGTCAGCGTCTCGACGATATCCTTATAGAGATCCTTGATATGTTCCTTGACGATATCTTCAACAGCCGTCGAGCGTTTCAGTTCCTCAAGATCCGCCCGGAACTCGCGCAGTTCCTCATCGATGCTGCCGGACCAGGCAAGACCCCGGGAAACGGAGAATTCCGGCTCGGCTCCGGTGATGATGACAGCTTCCGGGAAGACTTCGGCGCACCACTGACGGATACCCGGCATCTTGGAGACGCCGCCTGTCAGGAATAAGAGTTCCGGCGTCTGACCGCTGATCGTCTGACGCACATTGCGTAAGGAGTTCAGGAAGACTTCCTTGAAAGAAGCGCCTTCCAGTTTCGGGCTTGCCCCTTCCTCAAGATGGTGCGCGATCTCCGCGCTCATCTCTATCACAAGACGTGTTGCCGGGAAGGACTGACGGATCAGGACCGAATCCTTACAAGGGTGGTCTTTAAAGTATTCCGTATCGGAATAATACTTTTCCTTCAGTCTGCGGCAGGCGAATTCACAGTAGTTCTTCCAGGCTTCGGATTCCTCAAAGATCCTGCGGATCTTCTGGGGGTTCCCGGAATGATCGACCGCATAGTTCAGTAAAAGATCATCCATGACACCGCCGCCGAGATAGACCTCGCCGCCGGTCTGCATCTCCACTTCCTTGCCGCGGTCGATATAGGCAAAGTCGGTCGTGGAGGAACCGATATCGACGACTAACATCGGTCGTGACAGAATATCATAACCGATCTGCAGATGTTTGGACTGACAGGCTGAGATCAGAGCCGCCCGGGATTCCGAGATCACCTTGACCGGAGGATACCCGGCGCGTTCAAAGATGCCGCGATAGCGTTCTCTTTCATTGAGATCCCAGCCAGCCGGACAGCCGATATAGAAACAGGAATCCTCATCATTGCGCAGCAAGTCGCCGGAAGCGTAGAGCGCGCCTAAAACACCGGCGGCAAAGCTTTTGACATCCTGCTCAACGGAAGGTTCCTTCAGGAAACGGGATTTGAAACGCAGTTTGCGCTTCTGCGCGTTGCGGGCATAGCAGGCATTCTCCCCGATCAGCAAAGTGCCGTCAGAAAGCGCCGCGTAGGCCGTGATAAAACTCTTCACGCCTTCGATCTCCAGGATCGTCGGCGGTATCTCGCTGTTTTTCTCCAGCAGGGAGATCGCTGATTCGGCGTCACCCAGATCAAAACCATAGAATCTGCGCATTACCATTCACCGGCAACGATCCCTTTTTTGAGAAGCTTCCCGTCTTTGACGAGAGCCGGGCGGATCGTTTCCTTTCTTTCTCCCGGGATGACATCGAACCAGGTGCGGTTCTCCTCGCTGTATTCCAGGGGTTCGATCCCCTTCTGGTGCAGATAGAAGGTCAGCTTGCCGATCTGATCAAGAGCGTATTCCCCGTCTCCCGAACGTCCGGCTTCCAGAAGATCGCCGTATAAGGACAGAGCGTCGAGATCCTGCGGATTCTCGCCCGCTTCCTCACGCTGACGCTCCTCCAGGCGCTGCGCCGAAAGAGCTTCGCTGATATTGCGGTCGGCGATCAAAAGGACCGCATGCAATGTCTGGTAGATCTTATTGGCGTCGACCTTGTTTTCGGCCTTTAACTGTTTATCGGAATAGACCGCGTTGTTGCGCTTGGTGAAGAAAAGTCCAGCCAGGAAAAGACAGACAAGGCCTCCGGCAAAGCAGAGCCCGATCATCGGCAGCTCCATCACTTCGCGAAGGGCTTCCTCGGTGCCGGTCATCACGATCACCGCCGCCAATGGCAGGGCGATGCCTGCGATCAGAAGCAGAAGCGCCGGCAGACGGACCTTCTTGTTTTCCCCGGAGATCAGTTTGCCTCCCTGTTCCCAGATCTTGGTCTCGCCGATGCAGTCTAAAAGCGGGGCCGACATACGGGCGGTCTGCAGCATCTGGGAGGCGCAGCGGCGCTCATAGTCGTTGTTGCAGCCTTCATTGTATTGATATAGGAGCCGGTCGAACTCCGACTCGATGACCGGGATGGCGCGGTCAGCCGTGCCTGCCTGCTGCAGGCTGGCGAGCAGTTTTTCCCGGTCTTTCTCAAGATATTCCTGTAAACGCATAGTGTCCTCCTTTCGGAAGTTTCGTTCATTCCTATTATAGAAGAAAAAGGAGACCTGAAAAAGTCCCGCTATCGAGAGTGTTCCCTTCTCCGCTATGCGGGAATGTTATAATGGACTCGGAGGATCATCTTATATGAAAAAGAAAATCCTGGCTACAACAGCTTTGATCCCGACCGCCGGAGTGGCAGCCGCGGGGCTGGTCTTTTTTCATAAGGTCTTTGACCGCATCGAGGGTGTCTGGGGGATCGAAAGGACAGACCGCGAACCCGGAGATGACCAGTATCTGCCCTTCCGTCCGAAATACGAGGAAGTCAAAAGAATGATCCATACGCTTCCTTATGAGGAAGTCACGATCACCTCCTTTGACGGATTAAAGCTTTACGCGCGCTATTATCCCAATCCGGACGCCAAACGGGCGATACTGTGCGCTCATGGCTACCGCTCGACCGCGATCGGTGATTTTTACGCGTCTTTTGAACATCTATACAAGGAAGCTTCTCTTTTACTGATCGATGAGCGCAGCTGCGGAAAGAGCGAAGGCTCCTATTCCTCGTTCGGCGCTCTTGAAAAGAAAGACGTGCAGCTCTGGGCGGAATGGCTGGATAAGCGCGTACGTCATAAACTGCCGCTCTATCTCTACGGTATCTCGATGGGCGCCGCAACGGTCCTCCTGGCCAGCGTCCTGAAACTTCCGGAAAACGTGAAGGGCGTTCTTGCCGACTGCGGCTACACTTCCGGAAACGACATCCTTCACGATGTCTTCAAGGATTCCTATAAGGTCAAACCGCGTTTGATGACAAAAGTCCTCGATCTTTATGCAGGAAGACTGGGGCATTTCCATCTGAAAGACTGTGATGTCCGCCGGGCATTGCTGAACGCGAAACTGCCGGTGCGCTTCATGCACGGACTGGACGATGATTTCGTGTTCCCGCGCAACACCCAGCGCAATTATGACGCCTGCTCGATCGAAGATAAGGACATCCTCTGGGTAGAAGGCGCCGGACACGCCTGCGCCGCTGTCTGCGGCGGAGAACGCTATCTCGCCTATATGGACGCATTCTTTGCGGAAAGAGAAAAAGAGAAAGGCTGATAAGCATATGATCAGAGAGACCTGGACCCTCAACAACGGTGTGAAGATCCCGAAGATCGGGCTCGGCACCTGGCAGATGCACGACGAAAAGATCCGCAGCGCGATCCTGACCGCTTTTGATCTGGGCTACCGCCACATCGATACCGCGGAAGCCTACGGAAACGAAAAGGAAGTCGGTGAAGCGGTCCGCGCTTCGGGACTCCCGCGGGAAGAGATCTTCGTTACGACCAAAGTCCTGGCGGCTGTCAAGGACTACGAAAAGGCAAAGGAATGCATCGAAAACTCCTTAAAGACACTGGATATCGGCTATATCGATCTGATGATCATCCACTGTCCCCAGCCCTGGAACGAATACAACCGTTCCGAAAACCGCTATGAGGAAGGAAACGTCGCGGTCTATAAGGCGCTCGAGGAATACTATAAAGCCGGAAAGATCAGAGCGATCGGTGTCTCCAACTTCAAAGAACAAGATATCGAGAATATCCTGAAGAACTGCGAAGTCGTCCCGGCGGTGGACCAGGTCTTGTGCCATATCTCCAATACACCGCTTCCGCTTATTGAATACTGTGGGAAGAAAGGGATCCGTATCGAAGCCTATTCCCCGATCGCCCACGGCGAGATCCTGCGCAATGAAGCGATCGCCGCGATGGCGGAGAAATACGGCGTCAGTGTGGCGCGGCTCTGTGTGCGCTACTGTCTGCAGCTCGGGGCAGTCGTTCTGCCCAAGGCTTCCAGCCGCGAACATCTTGCCGAAAACGCGGATGTTGCCTTCGTGATCACAGAAGAAGATATGGAGCTCCTGAAAGAATTTGAAAAGATCAAAGACTACGGAGAATCCTCCCGTTTCCCGGCCTTCGGCGGAAACCGGCCGGAATACTGATAAAACATAAATACTCATCTAATATAAATTGCCCCGGAAGTCATCGGATCCCGATGGACCGGGGGTTTTCTTTTCCGGCTAAAGAAAAGCATACGGTCTGCCCGTATGCTCCTTGTCTTACTTAGGATCGCTGTCCTGTTTCTTTCCCGCGTAGATCCTGACCGCTTTGGGAAGAACTTTGATATCCACTTCCTTAAAGGCTCCTCCGAATTCCCCGTCCAGTGTCCAGGGGATCTCTTCCTCAAAGCTAAAGGATACTTCCTTTGTACGGAAGATCTTGATATGTTCATCATCCAGCTCGCCGGTCGAGATCGAGTGGATGATCGACAGCAGATCGGCGATATTGTTCGGTGCCTTGACCAAAGCGACTTCAAATACGCCGTCAGTCAGATTCACCGTGGATAATAAGGGCGTTTTGATGCCGGCCAGGGAATAGGAATTGGAGACAGAACCATACAGGTATTCTCCTTTTCCGGAGTATTCCTTACTTTTGACGGACATCCTGATCTTGCTGGAGAGCGCGTCGCCCGCGGTACCCAGTGTCTGCAATAGATAGGCGGAATAGCCGAGCAAGTTCTTTACGTTCTGGTCGGTGCTGTAAGCGACATCGGTGAAAGCGCCGAAAGCGGCGATATAGTCAAAATAATCCTCATTGAACTGACCGAGGTCAAAACGGAAAAGATCACCTTCTGTCAGAAGGGAAGATACTTTATCTGCCTCGTTCGGGATGTTCAGCGTCTTGGCAAAGTCGTTGGTGGTCCCTGCCGGATAATAAAGGATCGGTTTGTGAACATCGTTTTTCACGAGGGCATTGATCACATGGTGCAAAGTGCCGTCCCCGCCGCAGCAGGCGATCAGATCATATCTCTCTGTTTTCTTCGTGATCAGATCCTCGGCACCCAGCTTTTTTGAAGGAAGGATCGGATAGACTGTGATCTCATATCCTTCAACAGCCAGCTTTTCCAGGATCTTATAGGCATTCCGTCTGCCATAGTTGTTCCCGGCGGAGGGATTAAGGAGAACTAACGCTTTTTTCATCGTCTTGCCTTGCCTCCTACTGATACTTAAGCTCTTTCAGCTTGCGGCTGAGAGAGGGAACGATATCGGTCTTGCGGGACAGATTCTGACGGATCAGGATACAGTTCTTCCCGTCTTCGCAGGGGAAAGTTTCTCTCAGCAGTTCTTCCGCCCCTTTTCCATGGGCAAGCAGCACCAGGCTGTGGGGACGGTCGCCGCTGCGGTCATGGAAAATGGTATACAGCATATCCTGTCGGCTTTCCGGAAGATATTCACGCATGACTTCCTGCATCTGCGGTTTCATGATCTCGATCGTTTCGGACGCGTTCGCGCGCACGACGGAGATCCCGAATTTCTTTCCGGCAGCTTCGTATTCCTTATAGTCGGAAAGGAAGATCTCCTTAGCGGTCATTCCTCCGTAGTCCGCCAGGCAACTGGCCATAGCGGTATAAAAAGCGTCCGTATCCGCGATCTCCGCCAGCGGAACGAGTTCAGCAAAAGCTTCCCGGTCCGTGCCGGAGACATTGCGGGACATATTACGGGTATCCGATAAAAGAGCCATTAAAAGAACGCGGGCGATCTCCTGCGGGATATCCACACCGGTCTCCTTAAAGGAGAGCCAGACCAGGGTCGCGGTCGCGCCGACAGCGGCAGAGCGGATATTGATGGGCTGTGTCGTTTCGATATCCCCGATCCCGTGATGGTCGAAGATCCCCAAAACTTTCGCCTTTTTCATTCCTTCGATCGCCTGGCTGTAGCTGCTGTGGTCAACGAGGATGAACTGTTTCCCTTCCGCCTTCTTGATGACTGGCGGAGAAGAAAGACCAAAACTCTTTAAGGCATACTGCGTTTCATGATTCAGCAGTCCGCTGACAGCGGCCTTCGCGTCGATCCCAAGCTCATTCAAAAGATAGGCGTACGCGATCGCGGACCCGACGGCATCGGAATCCGGACTGCGGTGTCCGATCACCCAGGTCGTTTCCTTCCCGTACGGCGCACTTAACAGCATGCTTCTGTGGGCATGTGCTGCCGGATCCTTTCCTTCTGTTTTGACGACAGGTTCTTTTTTCAATTCAGCTACCTTCTTATTACCTATTATTATACCCGTTTCCTTAAAAAGGAGGCGGGCGATACTTAACAGAAAGGATCCGGAAGTTTTCCGGATCCTGTGTTTCCCTGGTTCAGATGTTTATGAGAGGGATTATTCAGCTTTCGCATTTCCTTTGTATTCAAAGCACAGCATCGTCAGATCATCGAACTGCGGCGCTTCCTTTACGAATTCATCCACACACTGATGGACATGACGGAGGATACCTTCCGGGTTTTCACCGCTGCAGGCATTCAATGCGGCGCCAAGACGCTCCATACCGAAGAGCTCAGAACTCTTGTTGGTCGCCTCGGTCACGCCGTCGGTATAGACAAAGAGCTTGTCGCCCGGCTCCAGCTGAAGCTCGTATTCCTTATAAGCCGCGTCTTCCAGTCCGCCGATGACGAATCCGTGTTTGTCCCTCAGCACTTCAAAGTCTCCGTTCGCTCTCTTCAGGAACGGGAATTCATGGCCGGCATTGGCAGCTGTCAGCTTGCCGGTAGAGATCTCCAGGATCCCCAGCCAGACGGTGACGAACATCTGCTGCTCATTATTGGAACAGATCGCTTCGTTGGTACGGGTCAGGATATCCCCTGCGGAACTGCCCAGCATCGCGCAGCTCTGCAGAATGATCTTGGAAGCCATCATGAATAAAGCGGCCGGGATGCCCTTGCCGGAAACATCCGCCATGACCAGACACAGATGGTCATCATCGATCAGGAAGAAATCGTAGAAGTCTCCACCCACTTCCTTGGCGGGATCCATCGAGGCATAGACATCAAATTCCGAACGTCCCGGGAAAGCCGGGAAGATATTCGGCAGCATTGCTTCCTGGATCTGGTTGGCTGTCTCCAGCTCGGATCTCGTTGCCGATAACTGCTTCGTGCGGTCAGAATAGACAACGCTGTAGATCAGAACGAGCGCCAGCAGTACCGAACCGTACTGGGTCGCGTAGGCATAGGCTCTTCCTGTCAGAAGATAATGCACGATCGGGATGAGGATAAAGGACATCGAGACGATCTTCTGTCTTCTTGTGGCCTTGCAGCGGTAAAGCAGGATGACCGTCAGCGGGGCGACGATCGTCATATACAGATCGACAGTCCAGAAGAACGGCAGATATTCAAACTGTCCGTCCGCGGTAACGGTGATGAACAGCGGATGGAAGATATTCACCAGCATCAGCGCGACAGCAATGGCCAGCAGAATGACGATCGCGCGGTCAAGCCAGCGGGCCAGCCTTCCTTCAAATTCCAGAGTCTCACGCACATAGCGGTAGAAGCAGTAGGTCAGAAGGAAATCGATGATTTTTGTCAGACTGCCGGCAATATGCAGCCGTGTGATATATTCCGGTCTTCCCATCACATACCACTCGTTGACATTGAACAGGAAAGAGATCGCTGTCAGGATGATCAGATGGAGGAACCAGCGGGTCGAGTCCTCAAGTTTCTCCTTGCGGTCGCCCATACAGCCGTAAAAAAGCACCGGGCACACGAAAGCGCCCATCACATCGACACCGGCGTTATACATTGCGGCGGGTGTGACATGGGGGCTGTTAAAGCACTGCAGGGCAATATAGATACAGACAAAGGCATTGATCACCAGAAGGATCAGCGCCATGTCCATCAGAAATCTGGCTTTTTTTCGTATGCTTTCAGGGATCGCCATACTCTCTCCTTACTCAGATCCGTTCAAGTGACGGACCAATTATTATCAATATATATTGTAACGCGGAAATACCGTATTCCGTACTTTGGACAGCGGTTTCTCTAATTTTACCCGCAACTCTTCACGGCGTGCAAGAAAGTCCGGATCTCCCCTCATGATGACCATTTCGTAGGCTTCCGCAAGACATTTTTTGGCAGTCTTGACAGATCCGGATGCCGGGAGGAACAGATCGAAGGCATGAATATTTCCCGGGAATACATCAACAGATGCCGGAATGCTGGCTTCCCGCAGTTTGCTTACATAGGCAAGCGTCTCTTCATAGAACGGCTCGCCTTTGCAGACGAATGTATAACAGGGAGGAAGACCGGAGAAGTCCTTCGCTCTTGAGGGGGACGCATAATATGGCACGCGGTCACTTTGATACAGACCGCGCAGATATTTCTTCCAGCCCCAGTGGTTTGCCCTGGTATTCCAGACGATCCCGTTGTTCTTTGCGGAAGAGGCGGTATCCTCGCTGTCCAGCATCGGATAAAGCGGGATCTGCATGGCGATCCTGATCTTTCCCTTATCTCTGGCATAAAGACAGACAGCGGCCGCCAGTCCGCCGCCGGCACTTTCTCCGCCGACAACGATGTGACTCCTGTCGATCTGCAGCTCGTCCGCATGATCCCACATGTATTCGAGAGCGGCATAACAGTCATCGAGTGCCGCCGGGTAAGGTGCTTTTCCGGCTAACCGGTACCCAGGAGAGATCATGACTGCTCCGTATTTTTCCGCAAGGTCTTTTCCACGTGAGAAATAGACCATAGAAGCCATTCCCATCGCGTAGCCGCCGCCGTGGATCCAGAGGATCCCGGGCATTTTCCCTGTTCCTTTTTCAGGTTCCAGGACGATCATCTTCATCTTCTGACCGGAACTGATGATACGGATGTTTCTGCTTTTCATTTACTGTTCTTCCGTTTCCGCAACGACTCGGCAGGGAAGTCCGCTCATTCCCGCATAGTTAAGAGGAAGCGTATAGATATTGCATTCCCCGACTGCTTCTTTCATATTGCAGAGGTTCTCGATGATGAATACACCGCGATCCGCGCAGTACTGATCTGTCGGGGTATGTTCCTTTCCCCGGCGCACGCCGGCAAAATCGATCCCGATCAGGGAGATCCCCTTTCCGAGCAGCATGTCGATCAGCTCTTTGCTGAGCTGCGGATGCATGGAGAAATATTCTTTGGTTCCGTATTCCTTTTCTTCGATCCAGCCGCTGTAAAAGCCGATAAACATGTCTTTCCGGGCCTTTTCCGGGTCAATATCCTCTAGGCCGATATCACGGTCATTTACTTTAGAAACGTCAAAAATGACCGCTTTACGGCGAAAATATTCGATCGGAAATTCCTTGTTCATCACATCGAAATGCGTTCCCAGATGACCGCTGAAAGCTTTCTTCTCGTTTCCCTGCGCGGCTTTCGCCACCTCCGGGGTGATCTTCAGCGTCAGGTCCTTCAGCATGATCCTTCCTCTTCGGGATCCGCAATCTTTTCGATGATCAGTTCCTTCGAACCTTCTTCAAGGGAATTGAATTCATCGTAATGAATATGACTGCCGGGACCTTCTTCGGCCAATGCCTGCAGCTGTCCGGCAAGTGATAAAAGACCTGCTTTATTGGCAGAGATGACGATGACGTTCCCGCCGAAACGGGCAGAGATCCTGGTGCCTTTTTCCCAACTGATATCCATGATAAACCTCCGGCCATATGGCCCTATCTTCAAGTTCATTATATCGTATGCGTTTTCTCAAGGCATAAGAAAGCCCTCCTTGCGGAGAGCTCTCAATTGATTCGTTGTTTGACTTAGATCTTGTTGTCGCAGCCAAGAACATCAATGATCTTGTGCTTAACGAGTTCCTTGATGTTGTTGCGAGCCGGTTTCAGATATAAACGCGGATCGAAATCGCTCGGATGATCGTTGAAGTACTTACGGATCGTGCCTGTCATCGCCAGACGGAGGTCAGAGTCGATGTTGATCTTGCAGACAGCCATGGAAGCAGCCTTGCGGAGCTGTTCTTCCGGAACACCGACTGCATCCGGCAGATTGCCGCCGTTTTCATTGATCATCTTGACGTATTCCTGCGGAACGCTGGAGGAACCGTGGAGAACGATCGGGAAGCCCGGCAGACGCTTGGAAACTTCTTCCAGGATATCGAAACGGAGCGGCGGCGGTACGAGGATGCCTTCCTCATTACGTGTGCACTGTTCCGGTTTGAACTTGTAAGCACCGTGGCTGGTACCGATAGCGATTGCTAAGGAGTCACAGCCTGTACGGCGAACGAATTCCTCAACGTCTTCCGGACGTGTGTAGGAAGAATCTTCGGCAGAGACTTTGACTTCGTCTTCGACACCTGCTAAAGTACCGAGTTCTGCTTCAACAACAACGCCATGAGCGTGTGCGTATTCAACGACCTTCTTGGTGATCTCGATGTTTTCTTCAAACGGCTTGGAGGAAGCGTCGATCATAACGGATGTAAAACCGTCATCGATGCAGGACTTGCAGGTCTCAAATGTATCACCGTGGTCAAGATGCAGACAGATCGGCAGACCGGTCTCGATAACTGCAGCTTCAACCAGCTTTACAAGATAAGTACGGTTGGCATAAGCACGTGCGCCTTTGGAAACCTGAAGGATGACCGGAGCATTGCATTCCTTTGCGGCTTCGGTGATGCCCTGGATGATCTCCATGTTGTTGACGTTGAAAGCACCAATGGCGTAACCGCCGTTGTAAGCTTTTTCAAACATTTCTTTTGAAGTTACTAATGGCATAGATTAATCTCTCCTTTATGTCTTTTATATTATAAATCATTCTTGTCTCAATGGCCAAAAGACAATCTTGAATTGCGTTCCCGTTTTAGGAAGGCAGAAGATGATACAACGATTGCTTGTGATGCAGAAAAGCCAAAAGACACAGAAAGAACGACAAAGAGATTCACGTGCTTCGATTTACCGGACTGCTGTTCCCAACCAACTAGTGAGAAAGAACAAAGCGATCTAGCAATAACTAATGCGGTATCGGAGTATACCTCCATGCCCGGAAGAAACAAAGACTTGCAAAACACTATAGTAAATCTTTATAGCAAGACAGACAAAACAACATTAAAAGGTTCACTTAAATTAAACGTGGATGACATTTTGAAGTGAACCCCTTTAGGAAGGGCAGTCAAATGACTGCCCTTTTTCAATTTGTCAATACGAAGAGAAGACTTCCTGTCCGCCATCCGGATTATTGTAGCAAAACCCTTCTATATTATATTCGCCATCTGGCCCCTCAATACCGAGTTCAT
>JAFRLM010000001.1 GCA_017431225.1 Erysipelotrichaceae bacterium
AATTCGTCATACTCATAGGCCGCAGCGATATCACCACTCTCATCCGTAAGGGAGGAAATGCTGCCTCGGATGTCATCGCTGTAAAGATACCATGCATAGCCCGAGCCTTCCGGACGTATGGTCGAAATAACGTTTTCCGCTGCTCCCAGCACCTGGAACGCATCTGTCACTGATCCATCATCAGTATACAGCACTTCTCCGTTCTGATAGTGATAATTCCGTGTGGTCTGTGTGATGTTTCCCGGGCTTTGTGCCTGCACGGTCTTTTGGATCCGCTGGCCCTCCCCATCATACCGGTTCTCCTGCAGCAGCGTCTGCACGTTGTTCTCGCTCTTTACTGCCTGCGTCAGTTGTCCTGCCGGATCGTAGGTATAAGTCGTGTTCGTTCCAAGGATGCTGTCTGTCTCACTGATCTGGTTTCCGTTAGCATCATATGCGCAGGTCACGCTCGAAAGGGTGTTTCCTCCCTGCCTGCTTACGGCCGCAGTCATCTGATTCAGCTCGTTATAGGTGTATTCCGTCGTCACATTTCCGTCCGTTTCCGATATACGGTTACCTGCGGCATCGTATTGATACTGACGGCTGATACTGCTGCTTACCCCTCCATCCTGCCGGCTTCCTGTGACTGCGGTAAGTCTTCCGGCCGCATCATACGAATAGGAAAGGCTTTTCTGCAGGACGTGGTCGTTTCCTCCTGCCGGATAGGTGATGGAGGACGTTTCTGCAGTGATGTTTCCGTTTGCATCATAAGTGTAACCGTATTGCTCTGTCTGGTCCTGTCCTTTCGCAAACGAGATCTGTGCAACATTGCCAAGTGCATCATAGCCGTAGCTTCTGGTAAGTGTTCCTCCTAAGCTTCCCGGATCAGGCTTGAAGCGATCTGATAATTATCGTCACCAAGCAGCAACGGAGTCTCTTCGTCGATCGTCTCCGGAACGAAGAGCCTGACATCTCCGGCGGTGTTCGTAAGCGCGTAATCTTCCATCTCTGTCTCTTCCCGAAGGGATGGGTCATAGTCGATCAGCTTTCCGTCTTCATCTTCAAAACGGACATTTTCACCATGAAAAACGGTCATTTTCTGACCGTCGCCCAGATCATATGTCGTTGTGTCAAGATCCTTTTCGGTCACGTTCTCTTCCGTGACCTCTTCTGGCGTGAGGATCTGTTCCGGCTGCTCCTCCGCATAAGAGACCTCTCCTGAGATCGGGATCAGCGTGATACTCATCATGATGGCAAGTATCCAAGCGAGCATTCCCTCGAATCGTTTCTGCCTGCTCATAATCGTTCTCCTGTGAATATTCCGAATAATAACTGTATTGCTCCAAAATAATGGAAGATATAAAAAGAGGTTCAACTTGACTATTATTACATAGTTGATTGAATACTCCTTTATTATTCTATCTTAGTCTTTTTTAAAAAAGCAGGGCTGCTTGCCCCGCTGGCTGCTGCCCTGCTTTCGCTTACTGCTCTGAGAATTTCTCTTTTGGAACGCCGCAGATCGGGCACTTGAATCCGGCCGGGATGTCTTCCCACTTCGTTCCCGCTTCGATATCTTCATCCGGGCAGCCTTCTTCTTCGTTGTACTCCCATCCGCATACATCACATGCATAGATCTTGAATTCGTCCATAGTTGGCCTCCTTTATTCCGTTTTTTTCATTGTATCAATTGTATCATACGAACCCGCGCCGGACAATCGGAACCGGCCGAATTTCACAGTCCGTTATCCGGTTTCACATTCCGTTATCCGATATCCGTTCTCGACAGAATCTCGGCCGGCGTCTTGCGGATCGTCTTCCAGACCGGCAAAAGTCCGAAGAGCAGATTCAGTCCGTATACCAGGATGAGGCAGACAAAGATCACCGGCGGATTCATCAGGAAGATGTCCGAGAAATACGTCACCTTCGACAGCTTCGACAGCGCAAAGGCCATCAGCAGGAATCCCGGAAGCCCCGCCAAAGTCGTGATTGCCGCGATCTCTCCTGAGAACATCTTGTAGATGTCCAGCTTTCTGACGCCGATTGCCCGGTAGACGCCGACTTCCCGGATCCGCAGCAGGAACGACGCACGGATCATCAGATAGATCTCGATGAAGGAGATCGCCAGAATGATCCCGGCCATGACCAGCATGGATTTCATGGACGACCATTTATCCTTGATGTACTTGTCCTTGCTCTCCTGAAACGCGTCCTTAACATTGACGCCTTCGCTGTGCAGCTGTTTCAGCGCCTCCTGTTTGTTGACCGGACAGAGGGTCAAGTTATTGGTTTTCTCGATCAGGTCGTACTTGACCATCTTGTTGTTGACCAGCAGGAAGTCGCTGTCATACGGATCGGTATAGTATCCGACGATCTTCAGGGACTTGCCGTTCAGGGTTTCCTGCAGTTTTTTGCCGATCGCGTAGGCCTTGTCGTCGCGGTTCTTGCCGCTGACCATGACCTGATAGTCGCCCTTCGGCCACTTCCCGTTCTCCAGCTCCACATCATCTTTTTTCAGTTCGTAATCGATGTAGTCGGCTTTGATCTCGTTGGTGCTGTCCGTCTGCGTCTGGTAGAACGTCGCGCCCATGCCGGATTCCCCTGTGTTGGCGATGATGTTGATGAACTGGCTCTGCAGCGCGTAGATGCAAGGGCTTTGCAGATCGCTGATGCCGACCACTTTGAGATCGCCCATGTTCGGGATGCGCACGACGCGGTTCAGGAAATTCTTCACCTTCGTCGCGCCCACTTCCGCGGTGCTCTGGTTGTCCTTGACGGACTTCAGCAGCATCTTGTCGATGACGATCTCGTCTTCGCTCTTCGGCAGCGTGCCGTAGGCGAGATTGCTTTCCTCGAGCCGGCCCGCATC
>JAFRLM010000024.1 GCA_017431225.1 Erysipelotrichaceae bacterium
AAAAACAGCTCTCGGATGAGAGCTGTTTTATTTGATAGGGAGAAAACCTATAACTGTTTAGCACATTCCGAACATATGCCATACCGGTACGCAGGCCAGTAAGGCAACGAGGTTCAGAGCCATGAATACGAAGTCCGCCGGTGCGAAGTGCTTGGTCTCGATATTCTCTTCTCCGCCTAATGCGCCGAGGCAGATCATCATATTCGGATGAACGTATAACGGATAGAAGACGATCGAGCAGTGGTAGACAACGATACATGCGATCCACGGATCGATGCCGATCTTTTCCGCTAACGGATAGAGGACAGCGATCAGGACGGTGTTGACTGTGATCTGGTCGACGAAGAAACGGATGACGTAGGTGATCAGAGCGATGACGACTACGAACAGATATGGGTTGTTCAGTCCGGTGGTCAGCGGTGTTAACAGACCGACCATCCAGCTCGAGATGCCGACTGCGTTGAATACAGCACCGAATCCCAGCGCGATACCGATGAAGACGACTAACGGCCAGAGAGTATTATTGATGAATTCCTTCGGACCGATGACACCGGTGAATGTCAGGACACACATGCCGAGGACCGAGACGACAACAGATCCGATACCGGTCTTCTGTTCGAAGATGAACAGGACCAGGGCAACTGCCATGACAGCAGCGGTGATCTTCTCATCTCTTTTCAGAGAACCGAGTTCCTTGAACTGCTGGTCGATATATTCCTTGGAGATGACCTTTGTGGTCTCTTCTCTGAAAGCTGTCTTGATGTACAGGAAGTAGGTTACGAAGAGAACGATCGTCCAGGGCAGGCAGCGGATGAACCAGGTCATCCAGGTATAGGTCGCCTGCGTAGCTTCCGGCAGGATACCGAGGACCATGTAGCCCTGGAAGGAAGCGTTGATGAAGACGTTACCGGAGATATTGAAGCCGAGCCATAAAGCAAGCAGCAGACCGAAGCGGCCTTTCCCCTTCTTCGGCAGATCGAGCTCATCCGAGATACCTAAGGCTAAGGAACCCATGATCGCACATTTTGCGGTCGTGGACGGGATCAGGGAAGCGATCAGAAGACCCATGATGACTAAGGCCAGGACCTGACCGGTATAGGTCGGTTTGAACCATTTCAGTGAATAGAGGGAGAGTCTTTTCAGAAGACCGGAGTTCTTGACGGCTGCGCCAAGTCCCATGACACCGACGATCAGCCACCAGGTGCTTCCGGCAAAACCGGAGAAGATCGTGGAGAGTCCGACGGCTTTGGTGGCGAACCACAACATCGCCATGACAAGACCGATAACGTAGGAAGGAGCCAGAGCGATGATCAGGTTGATGACGCCCCAGACAAAGATACCCAATACCTTCAAAGCTTCTGCACTGAGAGCTTCTGTCGGTTTCAGGAAGAACGCGATCACAACACCCGCGATGATCGACAGTACTTCGATCGCGTATTTTACTGTTTTATTGCCTTTCATACAGGATTCCTTTCTGTTTGACCTGCTTCTTTCCGGTCATCTGACTTCAGCGTTACAAAAAATGACGCGAAGATGATGACGACTCCGGTCAGAGCAAGCGGTGTAAGAATCGTTTTAAAGATCAGTCTGTCCCAGATCAGGGAACAGGCCGGTTCAAGAATGCACAGGAAGCCGACTTTGGCAGCGCTGACATTCCGTTTCATACCTTCCGAAAGACAGACCATCGGCGCAACATTGGATGTCAGAGACGCAAGCAACAGGTAGAGCCAGATCTTTCCGCTTAACCGGACTGTAAAATTACCTGTAGCCAAAGCCAGAAGACCAACGACGAGGCATCCGCTGAATCCGGCGATCGTCGTTACCTGAAGTCCCGCGACTTCTGACATACGGCTGTGTTCCATTGCCAGCACATAGACGGCGAAGCTGACCGCCGAGCCGAAACCCAGCAGCAGGCCGGGCAGATTCAGAGATCCGCCGCCGCTCGTAAACAGAAGCCCGATGATCATCAGGACGGAAGCAATGATCTTGTATTTTCCGATCTTTTCCTGATACAGAAAATAGGAGATCGCTACAACGATCAGTGGATAGCAGAAGTTCAGAAGACAGGTAAGGCCGACGGAAATATAACCGGTCGCTGCCGAGTAGAGCAGGAGCGTCAGCACGTTTCCGAAAAGAGCGAACAGCAGCGTATCGTGGAACTGTCCCTTATCCATCTTCATGTTTTTGCCTGTCAGTTTCAGAAGAAGCAGACTGATCACACCCATGAACAGCAGACGCAGGGATGTCAGCATAAAGACGTTGAGATCACCTGCCTCACGGATCAAAACCGTCCAGACACCGTTCAGGGAAAACCCGAGAGCGGAAAGAATGATCAGAAGTGTACCCATAATAGTCTTTTATCCGTATCCGGGTGCATTACGCACCCGGATCTTTTGAATTTGTTTAGAAGCCGATGATGCAGCCGTCGCCACGCGGATCGGAACCGCCGACGAGCGCTGTCTGTGTCTCATCGGTGTACATGATGATCTGGCCGCGGCCAAACGGTCTGTCACAGTAACCGCCGGTGTAAGCGTCCTGTACATTCAGCTGATGACCCATGAACTGCAGAGCTTCGATCGTTGCTGGATTGAAATGGGATTCGATATCAAGACTGAGACCCTTATTCCAGCAGAAACGCGGAGCATCCAGCGCATTCTGCGGGCTCATCTTGAAGTCGATCATGTTCATAGCAACCTGGAGGTGACCTTGCGGCTGCATGTAACCGCCCATGACGCCGTAAGGACCTACTGGCTTGCCGTCTTTCATCAAGAAGGCCGGGATGATGGTCTGATAAGGACGTTTGTGCGGTCCGGCATTGTTGACGTGGCCGTCTTCAACGACGAAGGTAGCGCCGCGTGCCTGCAGAACGAGACCGTAATCCGGGATCGTAACAGCGGAACCGAACGGATTATAGCAGGACTGGATCATGGAGATCATGTTGCCCTTTGTGTCGGCTGCGCAGAAGTAGCAGGTATCGCAGGTATCCGGTTCACCGGCTTTGAAGTCGGTAGCCTTGTTTTCATTGATCAGGCCTTTGCGGATCTTCGTATATTTCGGATTGAGCAGCATATCGCAGGTGACTTTTGTCATGTAGTCCGGGTCAGCGACATACTTTAAGGTATCGGCGAACGCGAGCTTGATCGCTTCCATCTGCAGATGGGTCGTGCGCGGTGTGCCGAAGGAATCTTCATTGAATTCAAATTCGTTCAGAGTATTGAGAGCCATGAGAGCGGTGATGCCCTGGCCGTTCGGCGGAAGTTCACAGACTTCGTAGCCATGGTATTTCGCTCTGAGCGGATCATGCATGACAGGTTCAAAGCCCTGGAAGTCTTCTTCTCTCCAGAGACCGCCGTTTTTCTTGGCTTCCGCAACGATCGCTTTTGCGATATTGCCGTCTGCCTGATAGAGGGATTCACCATTGGTGGCAACGACTTCTCTTAAGAATTTCGCCATATTCGGATGTTTGACGATCTCGCCGGCCTTCGGTGCCTTTCCGTTCGGGAAGAATTCGTTCTCGAAGTTCTTCAGCATATCCTCATTGAGCTGACCCTTGAGGATGCCTCTCCATTTTTCAAAGGAGCCCTGAACATACGGAGTGATCGGATGGCCTTCTTCCGCGAGTTCGATTGCCGGCTGCGCGACTTCAGCAAGACTTAGTGTGCCGAATTCCTTTAACAGCTTGATCCAGCCAGCAACACAGCCCGGAAGCGTTGTGCAGTCCCAGCCGCCCATCGGCAGTTTTCCGGTGTAGCCTTTGGATTTGATGTATTCCTCCGTTAATCCCTTCGGG
Source organism: Erysipelotrichaceae bacterium (assembly GCA_017431225.1). Taxonomy (GTDB): domain Bacteria; phylum Bacillota_I; class Bacilli_A; order Erysipelotrichales; family Erysipelotrichaceae; genus RGIG5669. The sequence continues at coordinate 3,791 of JAFRLM010000024.1, forward strand.
GAGAAACCGGAGGAGGACATACCATGGAGTTTATCTTTGGACCAGATGATAGCGAAGTTATCGCTGCCGTAGGTGGTAGCAGCCGGTTCAACAACAGGAAGCGCGATCGCGACGGCGACACAGGCGTCAATGGCGTTGCCGCCCTTTTCCAGCATGCGCAGACCTGCTTCGGTAGCCAGCGGATGGGAAGAAGCGACCATACCGTGCTTGGCATAGACATCTCTTCTTCTGGATGGGAAATTGTAAGCGTAGCGATTGAAATCGATCATGATATACTCCTTTCTAACGATCCATTTCGTTATCTTGATTTCATCTTAGGGCCAGCTGCGAATTCCCATCAATTTGCAAAACATTCCTCTGAATCAATTAGTTGACAGTGCCTGCAAGAAATGTTCAGAATTCCCCGTGCTTTCTTCCCGAAAAACCAATTGACAGTTATCTGTGTTATTATCTATTTATGGCAGAAGGTACTGCACAGGTTGTTCACTGGGATCCAAGGATCCTGCGCACGCGGAAAACGATCTCTGACGCCTTCTTTAATCTGTTAAAAGAAAAACCATACAGCGAGATCAAAGCATCTGAGATCATTGAGCGCTCCGGTTACAGCCGGCAGGCTTTTTATCTGCATTTCCGTTCCAAGGAAGATCTCGTAAACAAGATCATGGACAAGCATCTTTCGGATTTCCGGGATGCAGTCGAAGGCTATATCAGGGAACATCCCAATGCCGGGGAATCCCGCAAAGAGATCCGGGAGCTGCATAAGACGATGTTCGCGACGGTGATCGCCGACAAACTGAAATCACATGCGATGCATGAAAACGAGTGCTTCGCGCCCTTTTCACTGATGTTCATGAATTATCTGCTGAACGCGCCGATCCCGGTTCCGTTATTCAATTACCGGCAGCAGCGCAATCTGGAATATATGAATATGATCGCGACCTATTATTTCAACGCGACCGTCGGTTACTGGATCGAAACGGATTTCCGCATGCCTCTCGACAAGATCGCAAGAGTCTATACCGATTCGGTCTTCGGACCCGGCAGCTCCTTCCCTGTCAGCGAGCGGACCGGTGTTCCCTTTATCGCGCATGAAAACATCCGGGTCGAAAACAGCGTAAGAAAAGACAGTGAAAAAAGGTCGAGGACGAACCCATACCGCGGGAATCGATGAACACCTATATGGAAGCGCTTGTGCAGCTGATGAAGGAGGGACAGAAGATCTCCGTCCGTTCTCTCTCGGAAAAAGCCGGGTATTCCCGGACCACTTTCTATAATTATTTCGAATCCGTTCCGGATCTGATCGAAAAGACAATCATGCAGGAGCTCTATCTTCTCATGAAAACGGTAGATCAGGCTCTTGAAAGCGAAAACCAAAACGCACAGGAGATCGAGAACGCCTTTGCCCCGGTCTTCCGCCGCATCCTGAAACACCATGACCTCTATGAGGCATTCTTCAAATTCGACTGTTTCTCCTCCTTTGTTTCCCGGCTCATACGGGAACTGGAAAAACGGAATATGCCCATGCCCAAGCTCAACAAGCTCGTTTTCGAAGATAAGCTTTTTGCCAGGATCACAAGTTCCTACCTCTTCTTCGGGACCGTTCACTATATCGTTGTTTATCCTGTCGATCTGAACGCCAGACAAACAGCTCATCTCTTTGCCAAGTCTTTCTTCTGAGACCGGGCATTCCCACAAGACAAAGAAAGCCCCGTGACGGGGCTTTTCATGTGGTCTAGGTATCGATCCTTTTCAGCTGATCGATCAGATAGTTGCGGTAAGTGAGATCTTCTCTTTTTGTGAAACCCATCTTCTCCCAGAAGGCGTTGCCGGCTTCGTTGCGGGAAAAGACGACGAGATTCACCTTGTGGATCCCGAGCTTTCTGAATTCTTCCAGCACCGCTTCCACCAGGGCTCTGCCGATCCCCTGATGACGGTGTTCCGGGGAGACCGCTGTGTGGCTGAAGATCCCTCTTCTGCCGTCGTTGCCTGCAAGCACCGCCCCGAGAATATCTTCTCCTTCGACTGCGACAAAACAGGTATCGGGATTGCGTTCGAGATATTTCTTTATCCCGTCTCTTGAATCATCGAGATCATTCAGACCCATGCCCTTGCAGGAAAGCCACAGGGCATATACCTTTTCATAATCTTCGATCGTCATTTTCCGGATCCTCATAACTACCTCCTAAGAAAAAAGGCACAGAGTGCCTTATTCGCCAAAGAAACGCTTGATCTCGACAGCTGCCGTTTCCGGAGCATCGGAACCGTGAATGATATTGTAAGTCGTGGAAGTCGCGTAGTCACCGCGGATCGTGCCCGGCTGGGCAGCACCGAATCTTGTCGGTCCCATCAGTAAACGCATGCCTTCGATGGCATTCTCACCCTCGACGATCATGGCGACGACTGGTCCGGAAGTCATGTAGCTCAGTGTTTCCGGGAAGAACGGCTTGTCCGCGATATGGGCATAGTGTTCGCGCAGGATCGCTTCGCTCAGATTGATCATCTTCATATCGGCGATGCGGTAGCCTCTTCTTTCAATGCGGGCGATGACTTCGCCGATCAGACCGCGCTTGACACAGTCCGGCTTCAACATGATGTATGTTCTTTCGTTCATTTCTTTTCCCTCTTTCTTTGTCAACGGGCCTATTATACCATAACCGTCAGTTTTGTCAGAATTCCCTTTCCTCTTCAGGATCGAGCACCAGGACCTTCGCGCCGCATTCCTTCGCGACCAGCTCCTTGAACCGGTCGAGATCCGTGCGGATCTGCGGGAAGGTATCGTAATGCATCGGGATGACTGTCTTTGTCTTCAGCCAGGCAGTCGCGACCGCCGCGTCTTCGATATCCATCGTGTAATAGCCCCCGACCGGCAGCAGCGCGATATCGATCCCATAGCGGGCTATCACCTTTTCCATATCCCCGAATAAAGCGGTGTCCCCGGCAAAGTAGACGGTCGTGTCCTTATCCGAGATCACATAGCCGACCGGCAGCGCGTAGCCGTTGATGCAGTTGATGCGGGTGCCGTGCCAGGCCGGTACCATACGGATCCTAAAGTCACCGACAGCAACGGTTCCGCCGAGACTGAAGCCGACTGCGGAGATCCCTTCGAGCAGTCCTGCATCTCCCAGCTGGCCGACCATATCGACGATCGCCACGAACGAGGCGTTATTGGCTTTGCAGATGGATAAGGCGTCTCCCAGATGATCCCCGTGACCGTGAGAGACGAGCACCGCGTCGGGATGCAGGTCCTCTGCCTTTACCTGACACAGCGGATTGCCGCTGATATAGGGATCGGTCAGGATCGTGGTATTTCCGGAAGTCAGTTCAAAGCAGGCGTGTCCGTGGAATTTGATCTTCATAATTCGCTCCTTTTATTCTTTGACATAGTACGGGGCAGACCCGTCGACATAGGACAGGATGTGTCCGCCCAGTTTTGAGAGTATTTCGCTGCCGTTTTCCGGCTGGCGGTCGCTGCTGACAGAGATCTTTTCGCCCTCCGGTGTGCGGAGGTAGAAGCTCTGATAGATGTTTCCCCGCTCCGTCTTTTCGAGATCGTTCCAGGAAGGAAGATCATACTGACCGGCAAGCCGGCAGAGTTCCCCGAAGATGAATTCCGGAAGGAGATAGAAACTGTCCGCTCCGGTCATGTTCTCCTGTTCGATCCAGATCTTGTTCGGTTGTGAGGATGCATAGATACGCAGGTAATACCCGTCCGAACGGTCTTCTTTTTCTCCGGAATAGAGATACTGCGCCAGCATGTCTTTTTCCTTCGGTCTTTCGAATTCGGGCTCCTGCCGCGGCTGCGCCATCATATCGTTCCGGTGCGAACATTCCAGCTTTACGTCATGGTCAGGCATGGTGAAGCTGACTTCGATCCCTTTCCCGGAATCGTAGCCGTGATTGATCTTTTCGCCGTTGAGGTAGAAAGAATAGCTTGTATCCGTGGCGATCATATAGTAATAGACCGTTACTGTCTCGCCGGCGGCATAACTGTCTTTGGCATCGTGGTAGAATTGCTTCTGCCCGCAGTAATCCACTCTGTATTTTCTTGCGCAGTCTGTCATGACCAATGCGGTGAATAAGGATAAAACGATGCTCAGGATCCTTTTCACCGTTCCTCACCTCCCTACGATTCCATGTTAACAAATTCTCCCCGCAAAAAGAAAAGAGAAGCGGGAAACTTCTCTTAGAGGCATGCGTTCAGGATATTGACGATGTCTTCCTTCTCAAGCGGGACAAGACCGAGATCGTAGCGGCGGACGCTGAGGGTATGTTCTGCCATCTCCTCGAAGTGTTCGGGACCGATATTGAACTCGCTCAGAGTCATCGGCAGTTCACAGTCACGGAAGAACTGTTCCAGGGCATCGATGCCTTTAACGGCAAGCTCATGCTCATCCTCGCCTTCAAGACCCCAGACATTCTTTGCGAAGCGGACGAAACGCCACTGGCAGGACGGGTCTTTCTTCAGGATGAAGCGCATCCATCTGGGCGTCAGGATCCCAAGACCCGCGCCGTGGGTGATGTCATAGAAAGCGGAGAGCTCATGTTCCATGCCGTGGCAGGGCCAGCCGGTCGAAAGCTTTCCGTATTCCGGAATGCCGGAGCAGGCGACGGATTCCGCATGCATCAGATTGGCTCTGGCGGAGTAGTTGTCCGGCTCTTTTAAGGCGACCGGAAGATTTTTGATGACGGACTTCAGGATCGTTTCAGCGATGCCGTCGGCCAGATCGCTGTCCTCGGTCTTGGAGAAATAGCCTTCCATGATATGGCTCATGATATCCGCGGAACCGGCAGCTGTCTGGTATTTCGAGACAGTGTAGGTATAGGTCGGATCAAGGATCGAAACGCTCGGGAAGGTAAAGCCGCAGCCGAGCTTCTCGTTGGTCTTGAGATTGCTGATGACGCCGCCGTTGTCGAAGTCGGAACCGGTCGCGCTCAGTGTCAGGATATCGACCAGGGGCAGGGATCTCTTTCTGCCTTTGACGTATTTGACCATGTACCAGAGATCGTCGCCCTCGTAATAGAAGCCGGAGCAGACCGCTTTGGCGCAGTCGATGACGCTGCCGCCGCCGACTGCCAGGACGACGTCGATATTGTTCTCTTTGCATAACTGAACACCGCGTTCGACCGATTCGATACGCGGATTCGGTTCGATGCCGCTGAGCTCGGTCACGGTGAAGCCGCCCTCATTCAAGATCTTCATTACTTCATCGTAGAGACCAGTCTTCTTGATCGAACCGCCGCCGTAAGCCAACAGAACATTCTTGCCGAAGGGAGCCAGAGACTCATCGAGATGGGAGATGCTTCCCTTGCCGAAATAGACTTTTGTCGGAATATCGTGTGTATAGTTCTCCATAGTTTTTCCTCTTTACTCATCTACTATAACAGAAGAATGTGCAGATCTCGTATCGATGCCCAAATAGAGCTTTCCGCCGTTTCTTTTTAAATGCGGTATGATGGAAAGGAAGAAAAAGGAGAAAATGATCATGGAACTCTATCAACTGAGCGAACGCGTGTATTACAGTGCCTATGAGGAAGAACGGGACCGTCCCGCGATCGGCTATATCCGCGGTGAGCGTTTCAGTGTTGCCATCGATGCCGGACATTCCGAGGAACATCTGCAGGAGTTTTATGAAGCCTTAAAGAAAAAGGATCTGCCGCTGCCGGAGCTGACGATCCTGACCCACTGGCACTGGGACCATACCTTCGCGATGCATGCGGTGCATGGCAGGACAATTGCCAACAAAAAGACCGACGGTTATCTGCGCAAGTTCATCTCTGAACGCAGTGAGGAGAATGACCGGGAATTCTTAAAGCTGGATCCCAGTATTACAAAGGAATATAAAAATCAAAAGCTGATCGTCGTACCGGCGGATATCACTTTTGAAAAGGAGATCGGGATCGATGCCGGAGGCATTTATCTCAAAGCTTTTGAAGCCGTTTCTCCCCATACCGATGACGCGACCCTGATCCTGCTTCCGGAAGAAAAGATCCTCTTTTTCGGTGACGCGATGAGCGGTGTCTTCCCGACCTGGATCGCGGATCCGGACTTAAAGGAACAGTTCATCCGTGTGATCGAAGAGACCGACTGCGAAAAATGCGTCGGCGGCCACTGGCCGGTATTCACCAAACAGGAATTGTTGAAGGAACTGAGCTCATAGTTCCTTCTTTTTTTATAAAAAACACATTTTTCCGCTGTTTTAACAGGTATGATTGCACATTTTTCCGCTGTTTTAACAGGTATGATTGCACATTTTTCCAAAGAAAAAGGGTGTCTGCCAACACCTTTTTCCAGATTTCAGAATACTATATCGTCCGTATCACTGTTCCGCCATTGCCCTGAGCGTATCGCCGGTAAGACGGTAGACCGTCCAGTTGGACATCGGAACAGCATTCAGGGAAAGATAGAAGTCGATACTTGGCTGATTCCAGTCAAGACAGCTCCATTCGAGACGCCCGCAGCCGCGTTCCACCGCGATCTGCGCAAGTTTCTTTAATAACGCCTTGCCGTAACCCTGGCCGCGGTATTCCGAAAGCACGAAGAGATCTTCGAGATAGATGCCGGCCCGGCCGAGGAAGGTCGAGAAATTATGGAAGAAGAGCGCGAAACCAGCTTCCTTCTCCCCGTCCAGGACGAAGACGACTTCCGCCTTCTGCTTGTCGAAGATCCATTCTTCCAGGATCTTTTCGTCAGCGATGACCTCATCCGACATCTTCTCGTATTCCGCCAGTTCCTTGATGAAATGAAGGATCACGGGAATGTCTTTTCTTTCCGCAAAGCGGTATTCAAATTCATTTTTCATATACACCTGCTTATTTACTTTTCTCTGCGATGGTATCGACGAGCCAGAGTCCGGATTCCGAGAGATCCTCTCTTACGTAGTCCCTCGTTTTCTTGCATTCTGCCCGCAGCGCGGCACAGGCTTCGCCGGTCTTGGAGAAGTTCCACATCACGTAGCTGATCTTGTTTTCCTCCAGGAAATCGATCCAGACGTTCGCTTCTTCCTGATCGATCGGGAAACCGCCGGAAGAGGAACAGATCCCGAACTCCGTGACAAACAGCGGAAGTCCCTTATCGATAGCCGCTTTCGCCTTGTCGCGCAGCGGCTGTTTATGGGTTGCCGAATAGAAATGCAGGGTATAGAGCAGGTTGTCGAAATCCAGCGGATCGTTTGCCGCGACATCCACGTCCTGCGACCAGTTCGGGGTGCCGACGATGATCACCGCGTCCGGATCGTTTTCCCGAATCACCGGGATGACCTGTTCGGCATACTTTTTGATCGTCGCCCAATCGGTCTTGTTGGGCTCATTGCAGATCTCGTAAAGCACATTGTTCTTGTCTTTCAGATCCGCGGAGATGCGGGCAAAGAAATCCAGGGCATCCTCGATATAGCGGTTCGGGTCCCCGTCTTCCAGGATATGCCAGTCAACGATCGCGTACATGTCGTTCGCTTCCGCGGCTTCCACACCTTTGATGACATCCTGGTAGAGCCGGTTCTTATCGCCGCCGGTGCTATAACCGACGACACCGACGCCCCAGGTGTAGAGAGCCAGGCGGATGACATTGCAGCCCATGAAGGAGGAGATGTCGTGATAGGTATCCGCGTTGATATACATTCCCGAGAGTGAGATGCCGTGATGAGAGATCCCCCGCAACATGACCGGTTTCCCATCTTCCCCGCTCAGTACATTGTTGACGACCTGCAACTGTCCGCGTGAGGAGGGTCGGTCTTTTCCGTCAAAGGAAGTTTTGGATGAGGAACATCCTGCCAGAAACAGGAGGCAGAGGATAAGTAATGCCAGCTTTTTCATGTGTTACTCCAGTCCCCGTTCGGTAAACGACCAACGGGATCATTTTTATTCTAACATCCTATAACCTGCAGAGCGCAGCGCCTTCTTTCCCGCTTTCACTCAGAATCGCGGCAAACGCTTTTGTCCTCACGGGATAACAGATATACTAAAAGACAGGAGGATCCGTCATGAAGATCTATGATATATCCCAGGAAGTATTCGGATGTGCTGTCTGGCCGGGAGACCCCGCTCCTGAACGGGAGATCCTTTCCGACATGAAGGACGGTGCCCTGTATAATCTGACCGCCTTCCGCATGTGCGCCCATAACGGCACTCACGTGGATGCCCCAAGCCATTTCTACAAAGACGGGAAAACGATCGATCAGATCGATCCGGAAAAATTCATCGGCAAAGCTTATGTCTATGAACATACCGGCGACATCACCGCGGAAGATGCCGTAAACATCTTAAAGAAAGCAATGGAAGCGGATATCCTGTCTGCGAACCGGATCCTGATCAAGGGAAAAGCGACCCTGATCAGCGCTGCCGCGCAGGTCTTCGCCGATGCCGGGATCTGGCTCTACGGAAATGAATCCCAGACTGTCGGTCCGGAAGACGCCCCCATGGAAGTCCATCTGATCCTGCTGAAGGAAGAGATCGTGCTGCTCGAAGGGATCCGTCTCGCGAATGTGCCCGAAGGTGTCTATACATTGCACGCCCTGCCGCTGAATCTCGGCGGCGCTGACGGCGCTCCCTGCAGGGCTTACCTCATCAAAGAAGAAAACGAATAACAAATAAAAAGGAGTTCTTGCATGAAACAAACCATTTTACGCAAATACGCCCGCCTGATCGCCCGGGTCGGCGTCAACATCCAGAAAGGTCAGGAAGTCCTGATCACCTGCGACCTCGATCAGCCGAAGTTCGTTGAACTGCTGGTCGATGAATGCTACAAAGCCGGCGCCAAAAAGGTCAAGGTCGAATTCGGCTACCAGCCACTGACGAAGCTTCATGTCCGTCATCAGACCGTCACCACCATGGCGAAGGTCGAGGAATGGGAAAAGGCGCGTCTGCAGCACTATGTCGATGTTCTGCCCTGCCGCATCTATCTCGATTCCGAAGATCCGGACGGTCTGAAAGGCATCAACCAGAAGAAGATGGCGGAAGCCAGAAAAAAGAGCTATCCGATCTTAAAACCCTACCGTGACCAGATGGAAAACAAATACCAGTGGTGCATCGCCGCGGTTCCGGGCGCCGCCTGGGCCAAGAAACTCTTCCCCGAGCTTCCGAAAGGAAAAGCTATCGAAAAATTGTGGGAAGCGATCCTGTTCACCTCCCGCGTGACCGAAGATCCGGTCGCTGCCTGGAATGAGCACGACAAGGATCTGCATGACCGCTGCGCCTACCTCAACAGCCTGGGCATTGCCGAACTGCGCTACAAAGGCGACAACGGTACCGACTTCACCGTCGGCATGATCCCGGAAGCGGAATTCAAGGGCGGCGGCGATACCAGCCTGCAGTGCATCTTCTTCAACCCAAACATCCCGACCGAGGAATGCTTCATCTCTCCGATGCGCGGCAAAGCCGAAGGCATCGTCTACGCGACCAAACCGTTATCCTATCAGGGACAGCTGATCGAGAATTTCTCCATCCGTTTCGAAAACGGCAAGGCTGTAGAGGTCAAGGCTGAAAGAAACCAGGCGCTGCTTGAAGAGATGATCTCCATGGACGAAGGCGCTTCCTATCTCGGCGAATGCGCGCTCGTTCCGGTCAACTCCCCGATCTCCGAATCCGGCCTGCTGTTCTACAATACCCTCTTCGATGAGAATGCCGCCTGCCATCTCGCGCTGGGCATGGGCTTCGCCGATACGATCAAGGACTTTGAGAACAAGTCACTGGAAGAATGCCGTGAGCTCGGTATCAATGACTCCATGATCCACGTCGACTTCATGATCGGTTATGAAGGTCTCGATATCGACGCTGTGACCCGTGATGGTAAGACCGTTCCGATCTTCCGCCGCGGACACTGGGCTTTCTGATCCCGGACATTATCTAACGAAAAATGACCTTGTAAAAAGGTCATTTTTTTGTTGTTGTTTTGTGATACCGGTCAGTCAGCCTTAAGGGTCTCCCCGCTGTCCCAGCTGTCCGGATGATGGACAGTGGCTGCGACCGCATCGAACAGCTTTTCTGTTTCCGTATCGCCTTTCGGGTACATGAAGTAGAACAATACTGTCTTTTCGCCCAGGAATTCCGGCTGCACGATCAGCCAGTAGACAGTGACCTCCCTGCTCTGCATGGAAGCAAGATATCGCGTCCATACGGAATACATGCCGTTGTGCATTTTATTGTTGAAACCTAGCATTTTGATAAACCCGTCCTGCCGACTCAGGACCGCTTCCATCTGTCCCCGGTCCAGTTCAAGGACTTCCGGGCCGAGATCCGACGTCATGATGATGGAGTCCGCGTCCGGCGATACCCAGACGGTCTCTCCTTCGCTTTTCACAGGAGAAAACTCAGAAGGAACGTGGACAAACAGATCTCTGACTGCCCACGGCAACATGGTCAGACCGTTTTCGGTCAGATTCTTTTCCAGCGTTGCCGAAGTGCGCTGCGGAAGCACATCCTCCTCGGCATAGATCGTTTCGATGCACCTGTCAAAAACGTCGCTGATCTCTTCCTGATAGCTGTTGAATTCCATGACGACAGTCTGATTATGCGTGAAGACCATGACGGACGTCCGTTCGAACCCGGAACCGTCCGGCTCTTTCACGATCAGGGCGTCGACGTTATTGATCCTGCGGGCAGAGACCTCCGCCGACTCCTTTTCTTCCGCCCAGCCAACATAGAAGTCGCGGGCTTCCTTGTCGTCATACTTAGTGGGATCCTTACAGGCTTCTTTCCGGACTGTGAACTCGATCGAGCCGTTCGCCGCGACCGGGCTTTCAGGATCATTGACGCTTGCTGTTGCATCGTACCCCGTGCCTTCCATTCTTTCCATGCTGTAGATCTCCGGAAGACGGAGATGAACACCGTGATAAACGGTCTCTTCTTCCGACAGGTTCAAAGGTCCTGTTTCAACGCGTTTATGTGCAGATCCTGCGCCGGACGAGGATCCGCAGCCGGCGAGTCCCGTCAGCAGAACAGCAGACACGGCAATGATAAGGAGTTTCTTGTAGAGCATAAGCAATTTCCTTTCCGCGATGACTTCCCGCCTCAGAAAAGCAGGAAGGATCCAGCAGATATTCAGTTGTATTTATTGTATCATATCCGCCGCACGGATCTTTCATCCGGTCTGAACCATGTAAGATACCATGTAAGATACCATGTAAGTTGAAACAGATCGCGGTATAATGATAACGAGGAAACAAAACCGTGAAAAACTATACACCGCCTTTTACGATCACCGGAAAAACGCTTACGCTGACAGCCCGGATAGCAGAAAAGACAGGCAGGCTCTCTGCCGGCCGGTCTTTTGAAACAAAACCGTATCTGCGAAAAAACAATCGGATCCGGTCTGTTCACTCTTCGCTGGCGATCGAGGCAAATTCGCTTTCACAAAACGAAGTGAGAGATGTGATCAACGGAAAAACCGTGATCGGTCCGGAAAAAGAGATACAGGAAGTCAAAAATGCATTCAAGGCTTATGATCTGCTTGGATCGTTTGATCCCTATTCTCTGCGCGATCTGAAGAAGCTCCACGCTGTCATGACCTATATGACAGTCGATGAATCCGGTGTTTTCCGGAACAGAAACGAAGGAGTCTTCGACGGCGACGAGTGTATTTTCATGGCTCCGCCGCCGAATATGATCCCGGACCTGATGCGCGCTTTGTTTTCATGGATGAGAAAGGAAAAGCAGGAACTTCATCCTCTGGTCCTTTCCTCCGTTTTCCATTATGAATTCGTCTTCATCCATCCTTTCCTGGATGGAAACGGAAGAATGGCCAGACTCTGGCAAACGGCTATCTTGTCGGAGTGGGATCCTGCTTTTCAGAACATCCCGATCGAAAACCAGATCTATGAATATCAGGACGAATACTATAAGGCGATCGCTGCATCCAACTCCGCCGGGAATTCAAACGCGTTCATCGAGTTCATGCTGGAGAAGATCGATCTTGCGCTGGACCGGTTTTTGCAGCAGGTCACTGCTGAGGATGGGATCTTATCCAATACCGTCCGAAAGCTTTTGCAGAACATGGAGTACAACACTCCGTATTCCGCTGATCAGCTCATGAAAAAAATGAATCTGAGATCGAAGGATAATTTCCGGAACCTGTATTTGAACCCGGCATTGGAAAAAGGACTGATCGTAATGAGCATTCCCGACAAACCCAGAAGCAAAAACCAGACATACATCCGAGCCTGAAAAACACATGCGTACAGCATGTGTTTTTTGATAATTCTCTTTTTCTTTGCGGAATACTCAGTGAATGGCACTCATTCCGCCGCTGATCAGCAGTTCCTCGGCAAAGACAGCGAGCGGACCGATATAGCCTTCCTTGTCGGAAAGGTTCGTATAGACGATCCGCTTACTGCTGTAGGAAGGATCGTATTCCCCGCAGGCTTTTATCAGTTTCTGGCGGATGTTCTCTCCTTATACAGGAATCCGCCGTATTCTTATGAATTTGATTCATTTTGCCTCTTTTGGGTGAAATGGTCTTCTATAAAAAGAAAAAACGCGACTCTCGTCACGTTTTCGTTGTTATTCATCCGCCTTGAAATTGTAGACCGGTTTGATCACTTTGAGGGTCTCCGCGGTCGGACCGATGTTGGCGACGATCTCCTCCATGCCCTTGTAGGCCATCGGACTTTCGTCCAGCGTGCGGGAATTGGCGGTCGTCGTGAAGATGCCATCCATCTCCTGCAGAAACTGTTCGGTGGAAAGCGTGCGGAGCGCTTCGCTTCTTGACATGATCCTGCCGGCGCCGTGCGGTGCCGAGCAGTTCCATTCCGGGTTGCCCTTACCGATACAGATCAGAGAGCCGTCACGCATATTGATCGGGATCAGCAGCTTCTCGCCCTTTTCCGCGGAGACGGAGCCTTTGCGCAAGATCCTTTTCTCCGTATCGATGTAGTTGTGGATCGTGGAGAAACAGTCAACTTCGTGAAGTCCCATTCCTTCCAGGATGATCTGCATCATCGTCTGACGGTTGATCAGGGCATATCCTTGCATGATCTTCATATCGTGGATGTAGTCCTCGTAGAGATCGCCACTGAGCCAGGCAAGATCTTTCGGGATATCCGTCCTGTTTTCGCTTTTCAGCGTCTTTAAGACCGACTGGATCTCCTCTTCCCTGCCCTCTTCCTTGAGTCCGGCAATGATCTTTTCGATCTCCTCTTTCGAGCGGCCGTTGATCTGTTCCCAGGCTTTCTGCTGGTAGAACTCCGCGACTTCCTTGCCGAGATGGCGGGAACCGGAATGGATAACGATGTAGAGCTTTCCCTCCTCATCCTTATCGACCTCGATGAAGTGGTTGCCTCCGCCTAAGGAACCGACCGCCTTCAGCTCGGCTTCAAGCATGTAGCGATTATCAAAGCTGCGCAGATCGTAAACATTCGTAAGATCGGCATTGGCGTGTTTCTTTTTGCGGATCTCTCTGCCCGAGGGGATCTCCCTGCGGATCAGAGCGTCCAGTTTTACGAAGTCGATCTCTTTTTCTTCGATCTCCACGGTCTCCATACCGCAGCCGATATCGACACCGACCAGGTTCGGGGTGACCGCCCCGTGCAAAGTCATCGTCGTTCCGATCGTGCAGCCGGCTCCGGCATGCACGTCCGGCATGATGCGGATCTTCGAATCCTTGTAGATCTCCATATCGCAGAGAGAGCGGATCTGTTCCGCTGCCTTCTCTTCGATGTTGGAGGTGTACACGATCGCTTCGTTGTTTTTTCCAAGGATCTTTTCCATGAGCTCTCCTTTCTGAGCCCTGCCTGAGGCAGGAACTCAGGCAGTGATCGGCTCGTATCTTTCGCTGTTCAGTACCGACAGCATATATTCCTGCGGGGTCATATTGACACCTTTGGCCAGGCTCTCGAAGACGACCGGGGACTGACCGGAGGCCAGCTGCACACCGGGTCTGTCGAAAGAGGCGTGGTAGGTGTTCTTGCCGGAACGGACGTTCCAGAAGACGATGTTCGGGATCTGATAGCCAAAGGCTTCATACTTCGCTTTCATCGTATCGTAGAACAGGTCGTTTCCGCTGACACATTGGTCAAATTCCATGTCGGTGATGACGACGATCGATTCCGGAAGCTCTTCCTGTTTTACCTTGTTTCTTACGGCAGTGCGTAAGACCAGGTCAAACGCGGCTTCAAGGTCCGTGTTCATATTCCATTCGGCATTTTCGACATAGCGGATTTTTTCGGCGAGGTTCTCGCCTTTGATCTCGACCAGTTCCGGCCGCGCGGAGAAAGTCATGAAGCGTCCGGCAAAGGGACCCTTATTGCGCTCCGCGAAGTAGATCGCAAGGCCGATCGAAGTTGCCATCGGACGGCCGCCCATCGAACCGGAGACGTCCGCCATGATCAGGCAGCGTTTCTCATCTTCAACGTAGTTAGGCAGTGCTTTCCACTGGGCTTCAAGGACCGGATCGTCTTCCACTCCGCCGTAGAGGATCTTCTCGACGATGTCATAGGGATAGAGGACAGAGGCGTTGATCTTCTCTTCGCCGCTGCTGACCTTATCCAGGTATTCGCGGAAACGCTCCTCATCGTTGCGTAAGAAGGCGTTGCGGTAGTTGTTCATGGCTTTGGACGGCACCTGCGGGTAAAGGATCTTTTCATAGCTGCGGGCAGAAAGATCGACTTCGGTGACGTTCAGATAACGGCGCAGCTGCGCCAGTGTCTTACGGTAGCCGCGTTCGCTCATCTGCAGACCGGCCGCCAGCATTCTGCCTCTGCGGACAGTCTCCTTACTGGAGGTGTTAACCGACGGCAGCCATTTCGCCAGCAGTGAGACCGGCAGACCGATCTTCATATTCGCAAGGTCCTCTTCCAGCTGTTCTCTGATCAGCGGAAGGACGTCCTGCGGCAGGATGCCCAGAAGATCGACAAGGTCGTCCCAGCGTCCGTATTCGGAGATGAGGCGGATGTTTTTCTTCAGGATCTGCGGGTAGTGTTTTGCCATGTAACGGAAAAAGATGCGACCGGTACGGCGCTCGCCAAGACCGCCGCGGACATCTCTTGTGTAAAAGGCCAGGCGTGTCGCTGTCTGCTTGTCTTCGGCCAGCGCTCTCTGGAACAGTACTTCGATCTCTTTCTCGTCACGGCCACGCATGGCGCCGGATACGGCAAAAAGGTCGACCAGAGCATTCTCTGTGCTGTTCAGTGCCAGAGCACCGTTTTCGGTCAGTGTATAGTTCTGTTCTTTTTTGATCATATCCAGAATGTTCATAGGTCTTCCCTCCTTCTTTCTGAGTCACGGCGCTTTGCGGTAAGACATTGTCCGCTGTAATAAATATTGGAGCCTCAGTTCTGCTGTGAGCGCCGTAGGATGGCAGCCCGCCAACAAGAGCGGCGGACTGCCCGAGATGCCATGAGAATAAAACACCGGGGCTCAAGGTCGTTTTATGACCGAACTCACACGGTTCAACCGATCTGTGGGTTTGCTGTCGGCATCTCATTCAAGACGTTATACCCCGGGGATTCGAACCCCAATACCTGTTTTTTAAACAGATGCTTACCACCGCTGGAGAAGTGATTGCTGTTAACGTCTTTCTTTACCAGACACATTTGGCTACATTTTTACAGATGTTGAGATCACTTGTTTTGCTGTCAGTGTCTGTGTCCCTCGGGACAATTTCATCTTAACCGATGCAAAACGCTTTTCAAATGCTCAGATAGTTTACAGTCTTGACCCCTATTTTCTTATATTTTTACTGTTTTTATGCATATTTATTACTATTATTGTGACCCCTTTTAGGGTACTATATAGATAAGGACGGAAAGAAATGGAAGAAAAGATCAAGATCTATATCCCGAAGAGCGTCAACGCGATCCTTTTAAAGGATATGGAAAACTTCGAATTCTTTAAAAAAGACGGTTCACTGAACCGCAATGAGTTTTACAATACGCTGATCCTCAACTATTACGAGCAGTATGAAAAGGGTCAGGGCGAGATCTTCTCCCATATCCAGGAAGTCATCCGTGACAGCTCCTCTTTGAAGGATTCCGTCATCAACGACATCGCCGCCAACATCCTTCAGTACATCGATGTGCGCAACTACGATCTGGGTGAGCAGAAATATGACATCGCGATCGCGGTCAAACCGACAAGAAAGACTGCTTCCGATATCGAATACATCCAGAATTACCTGCTGGCGGATTCCACGCTTTCCAACTATTTCCGCAACATGTTCGCCTCCTACGCCCTGCTGCCGCAGGACCGGCGGGAAGCGATCCTGTTCAAGGACACCTTCGAAAAGATCAAAGAAGCGATCGAGACCGACCGCAAGATCTACTTCACAACAAAGAAGAATGACAATCCCCATATCGTCTCCCCCTACCGCATCAGCAATTCCAAAGAAGAGCTTTTCAACTATCTGATCTGTCAGTACAAGTACTATCCCTACAGTTTCCGGGTCTGCCGTATCCGTCAGGTCAAGATCCTCAATGAGGGAAGAGAGCTTGAGGAAGGGATGAAGGAGATCTTCGACAAGATGATCCTTTACGGTCCGCAGTTCGCCTACCAGGTGCGCAAACCGACTGAGACGATCAAGGTACAGCTGACTGACCGCGGCAGGGAGATGTTCAAAAGCATGTATCTGCACCGTCCCCAGCCCAGCTCCGTTGACGGGGATATCTATTCCTTTGACTGCTCACGCACACAGGCCTTCCAGTATTTCTGCAAGTTCGGTTCCAACGCGCTGGTGCTTGAACCAAGAGACCTGCAGGCCGATCTGCACCGTTTCCATGCGGTCGCCAGCAAGCGCTACTACAAGCTCGCCCGTACAAATACAGATCCCGGGAGCGAAGAAGCTGGCAAAGATTAAGTTTTCCTGTTTCTCTCCTTTCTGTCTTCGCTCCGTGAAAGAACCGCTCCTATGGGCGGTTCTTTTCTTTTCCCGGCTCCGGAGAAATTGTTAGAATGGAATATGATGAAAAGAATACTTACAAAAACGCTTGTGAGCGCAGCCGCGCTGCTGCTGATGCTTATGACAGCAGGATGCGGAAATACCGGTTCGAATACCGTGAAGCCGAAAGAGACTCCGCGTCCGACGGCAACTCCTACTCCAAGACCGACACAAAAACCCACACCAAAACCCGAGACGAATGACCCTCTGTCTCTGAGTTTTACGGATGATAAATACTACGAGAGCGCAGTCCTCCGGGAGAAACTCTCGCATTCCTATCTGGAATACTGTTCTGCCGTTAAAGAAACAGGGAAGAAGTATATCCTTACCTGGAACATAAAAGACAGCGGCGAAGAAGTATACCGCTGCGAATACACGTACGACAACAAAGTGAAGAACGGGAAAAACGCGGTCGCTGTATGTCAGAAAGGCGAAGCGTATACCGACTTTGTTGCAGGAGAGACCGCCCTTTCGCGTTATTATGTGATGCCGGAACCCGGCGATAAGATCGACATGTTCGTGTATCCCGACAGCAGCGGCTATTATGACAAGTATTTCATCCTGGGCAAGTACAGCGACATGACCTGTTATGTGTCCGGAGAGGATATCTATTTTGAGTATTCCTGGTATCAGGATACCGAGAACGGACCGGTCCTGGTCTACCGCTCGACCGCGAAGAATTATGAAACGACCTCCGGACAGAGATACCACGAGGAACTCTGGGACCTGTTTGAAGAATCCCGCAGCAATATCAACATCATCCCTTACAACGAATATCCGCGTGAGAAAGACTACTATGACGTCTGGCGGAAATGGGACCGGCAGGAAAGCGGCCGCATCGAGGAAGCAAATCTCGAAGAAATGAAAGAACGGTTCTGCGCCTGCCAGGATGAAGAGGATCTCTACGATCAGTACGGAGATGACTTCGACAGTTATGATGATGCGGAGGATTTCTGGGAACGCTATTGCCGATGAATCAGCAAAAAAGGAACGGAATGAAGTGAGCTCGGGGTCCACTTCAGAACGTTCCTTTTCTTTTCACTTAACGAGTCTGTCTATCAGCGCTTCCTGAAGTATCTGCGAGAAATTCACATCCTCCTTCACTGCCAGATCGTTCAGCCACTCCGGAATGGAAAGCGTTTTTTTAACAGCTTTTGTTTTGTATCTTCTGGCATATTCCAGAGAATCGAAAGTCACCAGCATGACAAGGTCATTTTTATTGTTTTGAAGAATGTAATCAATCCTTGAAGGTTTCGATATACGTCGATCGCCCGATTCTCCTTCTTTATCGAGATACAGACCAAGCGCTTCCGTTGCGCTTTGATAAGTACTCTCGATCGTATCGCCTTGAGTATAACAACCCGGTAAGTCGGGGAATTCAGCCCAATAGCCCCCCTCTTCTTTATGAAAAACTGCGGGATATCGAATTATTGACATCTTTCTACCTCCAATGAAACTATTTGAGTCCTGCTTGTTTAAGAATCGCCTGTTCAAGACCCTTCTTCAGATCTTTGACATGAAACGGAACGATTACAGTTATTCCCGTACTTGGATTTATTAATTTCCTATGTGATCCATTTCCGCCACCTTTCTCGACAAAACCGTTTCGTTTCAGCAATTTTATCATTTCTTTTGGCGTCATCGGCATGGGTCATATGCTCCATTCATCAATATAAGTATAATACGTATTATTACGTATTTCAAATCAACTATATTAAATATTTATTCCTATCGAGATGGCGCGTTCAATTTCTGTCAGATCTTCCGGATCACGATCAGATAGTTTCAAATATCGTTTACCGTTCAGCAGGATCTGTGCGGAACCTCCTCCGTCGAGATGCACAGCGTTCTGCAACCCTAACTTTTTGCACATCTCGGCCGTCTCCGATAATGACGTTCCACAGCTTTCTTTCCCTTTTTCATAACCAAACTTTCCGGCTCCTTCGAACCACAGCAGTTTCGGTTTATTCTGTTCATCCGCGCCAAGCACGATGCGGGGTGCTCTGGCTTTCTTGTAGTTCAATGGATACATCGCCGGCGGATAAGAAGTCTCCCATGGATTCAGGAAATGATAGAAAGGAGATAAAAATCTCTCCGTTTTCTTTCCGTTGATCAGCACGCTGTTTCCCGCCTGGATCGCAAAGGAAAGATCTTCCAGTCCGGTATATTCGACAGAACCTTCTTCAATATCCAAAAGATCCTTTGTCTTAATGATCAGACCGCCGGAAGGAACTTCTGTTCTTCCGCCTTCTTTAAGAGCAATGACCCGGTTCTCCACGATCACGATATCCGTTCCGCCTGAGGGACTCTTTTTATATTTCGGACGGGTGATGAATTCTGCGTTTACGCCGTCGCGGAATTCCTGTTTCCCGATCCGGATCGTGACCGAGGAAAGCGTGATCTTTTCGACCGCAACAGTATCCAAGCGAACGGTCAGGACTTCTCTGTCATATTGGGGAGGATTCAGGATCTTCCCGTCTTTCACACAGAGACCGATCGGCGTTCCGATCTGGTCATAGACACTGCCCAGATCCAGTTTGTCCATCACAAAGAAAGACGCATTCACTTTCAGGGAAGCATCCTTTGCGCTTCTGCTCAAAAACCCGATATGTTCACCGACCGGTAAAAACGTCAGCGAATCACGATCCCCTTCGGCGATCTGCAGATCACCACGAGAATACAGTTCTTCAAACAGTTCTCCGGTCGCGACATCACGGAAACAGATCTTCCCGTTTTTGAGATAACAGTTCTCCCGGAAAGCAATGTTCACTCTTGTGAGATCCTCTTTTACTTCCCCGTACTTTTCCGGCAAAGATAAACGCGGGATCTTCAGGTCTCCGGGAAGCCGGAAAAGAACGACCTTGTCGTAATACCAGCGGAATCTGGGAATAAAATATTTTTTGTACAGATCACACAGCGCATAAAAAGCTTCCGGAGAATACTCCGGGAAAAGAAAATGAAGATCGTCAAAAGAATCAAAAGAGACGATCTGCACATCCTGGATGCTGCCGTCCGGGTAGTTAAAACGTCTGATCTCACTGTTCAGTTTTCCCATACCTTCATTATACTTCCGGGAAAAAGGAACCAAGAACAGTACTGACTATACAAGCTGAAAACAGATGAACCAATAATGAAAAGAATTGCTTTACCAGTGATTTTTTGTATTTGTCATATACGGCTGTTTCATGCATAATGTAGGCGAAGAAGAAATATCTGCCGAAAGCGTTTGCCCTGATCACGACCCATCAAGGAAAGGAGAGTATATGAGAACGATCATCAAGGACGCGCAACTGCTGGAATTACTGGACAATTATAATCTGAATGAAATCAACAGCCGTATCGCAAAGCGGATCGCGGCGGAAGAACGGCATGAAGAACGTATCCTTTCGCATGATATCTTCTTTCAAATGCCCGAAAAGACAGTGCTGGATCTTTCGCTCGAGGAAGCCGAACGGCTCCTGCGGAACTATGAAAACGACCCCGACCACTATCTCTACGAAGACCTGAAACAGGCGAAATCCATCGTCGTGGGAACCGGGAACGGCAAAAAGACATCATCGGAATTCAGGTTGGCGGCAAAAATCATCAATGAATATACTAGGACGATGGCACTGCAAAGAGATCTGTTGGGTCTCTGGAACAGCCGTAACCGAAATACTGTTATATCATGAATACAGAAGGCGCGCTTCTGCCGTTGTTGGCGGGGGCGCGTCTTTTCTTACTGGCCACGGATTTGACAGTCATGGCGGATATGTTATTATGTGCATAGAAAAGAGCATCGGCGCCGACCGCTACCAATGGTTGACGCTGATGCTCTTTTCTGTTTCGTTTTAAAACAGCAACCACTCGCAATGAACAGGTGATCGGGATCCTGTCTATTATTTACAGTCTAATAAGAGACTTAATTCCTTTTTCGTAAACTGCCGCTTCGGGACCACAATGCGGCGATTAGATAACTCCTTATTTCGTTTTTTGTTGTATTCGAGCTTCATTTATTAATAGTTTCGGGTCTCTGCGCGTGTATCTTTTTTCGTATTTCCTCTTCACGAGTAGGATCACGTTTCAGCTTTCCTTCCTGATACATTTCCCACACAGTGAGATTCATACGGTTCCGGGAATGCAGGATCTTTGCGGAATACTGATTGATCAAGCGCTGCAGCGAACGGCGCTCCCTTAACTGGAAATACAGCTTCGGCAGATGAGGCAGAAGCTTGTAGAGCGGGGTTCCGTTCGTCCAGACGGATAGTATTACATTGATTGCAGCTTTCAGAAGACAGTCCTCCTTTATACCATTGGCATTATGCCGAAACATCTGTGCAAAAAACCTGCCCGAATCTGCGGAATCTTAAGCATCGCAGACAAATACGTTGTTATTGCCAATGCTTTCTTAAGTTCGAAAAGAGGGCAATTTCTGCCCTCTTAACGATTTCTAATACCGGTTTTCATTGATCAGTCTGTTTCTATTCAAATGAAATCGTGATCGGATCTGTGTCTGCGATCGTATTCCAGGTATTTGAGTCAAAGATATGGAAAGAAACTTCACATGTTTCGATCTTTTCGATCTCATTTTCTTTAAGATCGCTGGACAGAAGCGAAAGTCCACTAATCCGATGTTTCGTATTGACAACATCACTTGAAAGAATCGATTGAACCATAAATCCGTTGACTGAAACATCTCTGGCCTGGACGGTAATATCCTGTCCGCTCTCGTTTTCAACATACAGAACGATCTCAGGTCCCATGAACGATGAATCTTCCGCCAGTCCTTTCACAACGATCTTGATTCCGCCGTTTTCATAAACGGTTTTACCGGAATCATCAAACGTATATTCGAATCCTTCGTATGCAGAAGTTTTGATGCTGTATAGGTCTGTATCGGTAATCTCATTCCACGTATCTGAATCAAATATATGGAAGGATGTTTCGATGTCGGCGATCGTTGTGATCCCGGCATCCTTGAGGCTGGAATCCATGATCGTTAATCCATCATTTGCCTTTTTGCCGGCAGCAACATCAGCCGATAACACAGTATCGACCATATAACCGTTTACCGAAGTGTTTCTTGCTTGAACGATGACCGCTCTGTCTGTGTTGTTTTCAATCAGAAGTTTAAGTTCCGGACCCATGAAAGATTTGAGATCCAGGGATTTTGCAGTAATGGTGATCCCGTCCTGGTCATAGACAACTTGTTCTTCGATCGTGGGATCTTCGTTCTTCTTGACCGGCTCACTGGTTTTTGCCGGTACAGTGTTTGTATTCTCCTGTTTCGCGGGAACGGTGTTTGTTTTTGAACTGCTGTCCGAGGAACCGCAGCCAGCCAGCGCGATAAGCAGAATAACTGACAAGATAGTTGCTATTAGTTTTTTCACAGGTAACTTGCCTCCGTTTCTTTCTTCCGTGTACCCGCTAATTTCCCATGTCCTTGGAATTGGCGGTATTGATCAGGTCTCCGTTCGGGCTATAGAAATTCACGACAACATTCTCAGGTTCCCTGCCTGTAAAAATTCCGTACATTCCGCCGAAAATATAGAAACCGATAACAGTAACGCTGTCTCCCAAACCAAGTTCATTTCCTTCGACCTTTACATCGAACTGGGTGAAGTCTTTATTATGCGTTATTTCTGTAATGGTGTAGTCCTCGCTGTCTACCATTTCCTGAAGGCTCTCATCCAGACTCTGGGCCATTGCATCCAGCATTGTTTTGTGCTGCTTCTTAGTCATTTTGTAAGTGACAGATCCATCTTCATTCAATTTCCCTGAGATGTAGGTTTCTCCTGCCTCCCGGTCAATTGACTCCTGCGTTGTACCTTCGGGTACAAAATCTGCCGGAAAAGTGATCGAAACAGTTAGAATCCCGTTTTCCGTTTCAACTTTTCCTAAAGCTTCAAGCTCATCCCAGGCTTCATCGTCAACATCTTCTTCCGCTTTTTCAGCTGTAGCGGTCTCCGTGGTGTTGCCTTCAGATGAATCAGGTTTCTTTTCTCCTGAAGAACTGCAGCCAATCAACGAGAAACAGATCATCAGGGCTAGAAAAACTCTCAATAATTTGTTCATTATTTCCTCCTTCTGTTCATCGAGAAATCTGGTCTCTGTTCACTTTTCATCTGCATTATCCTAAACATAGATCTTTTCTCGCTTGCATTATATGAGGTGTATATGTACAAAAAACCTGCCTGATACGGCAGGCACGCAAACAAAAAAAAGGAAGTTTTGAACTAGCCAACTAAAAGTAGACAATTCATAAAAAGCCTAGAACCCCATTTCGGTTTTGAACTGAAGTGGGGTTTTATAATGGAGTGAATATGACGGTCGTTCATTGTTGAAGTAGTAAATATACTTTTCAATATCCCCAGGGACATCATCAGACTCGTCCAGATGAAAATCGATGAAAAGTTCCTCCTTGATCCAGCCGTTAAGTGATTCGTTGATTGGGTTATCGGTCGGCGTCCCGGCTCGACTCATGGAACGCTGAATGTTAAAATCTTTTATGAGGTCGTTATAGGCCTTAGAAGAATAGACTGAGCCTTGATCCGTGTGCAGCGTAATCAAATTCTCAGGCTGTTCTTTTTTAATTCTTTCAAGGACCTGTTTCAGACCGTTGTAGTAAGACCTTGTATCTCCTTTACGTGTCCCCAGCCCATAGCCCAGGATCTCCTTGTTCCAGGCATCGAAGTATAAGGTCAGTTCATAGACCGCTCCTTTGACATAGAAC
>JAFRLM010000025.1 GCA_017431225.1 Erysipelotrichaceae bacterium
CCGGACCTTCCGATCGATATGCCTATCAAACGAAAGGCCAGGAACATCTGTACTATTCCTGACCTCTTTATCATATCGATGAATGAATACTGTTTTCCATTACGATCAGGTGCAGATCTTCCTGATTTCATAATAGAAAAAAGACCAGCGATTAAGCTGATCTTATAAAGATTTGATTTGTGACTATCTTTACTGGCAGTTTTCGAGTTTGGCAATACCTTTACGGATACGGTCGAGCGTTTCTTCCTTACCGAATACAAGTGCAAGTTCGATCGCTCCGCCCGGAGTGGAAGCCTTACCGCTTAAGGCAACACGAACAGGGTAGAGGATGATACCGTTCTTACGGCCGGTATTCTGTGCAAGTCCGATCAAAGCATCGTGAATGGAATCGTGATCCCAGACTTCGAGAGATTCCAGAACTGCAAGTGCGTCCTTAAGAGCTGGCAGCGAGTTTTCCGGATTCGTCTTCATCTTCTTGTTGAAGTACAGATCGATATCATATTCCGGAAGCTCATCGATGAAGTCGAGCATCGGCGGAATATCGTTTAACAGTAATGCTCTATCTTTTAAGCCGACACAGATCGCTTTGCGGCTGTACGGTTTTTTAACTGCCTGATCGATATATGGAGTTACCAGTTCACAGTATGCATCATCATCCATGTGACGCAGATATTCGCCGTTCATCCATTTCAGCTTTTCGATATCAAAAATCGCGCCGGAAGTGTTGATACGCTTGACATCAAATGCCTGTGTCAGCTCTTCAAGAGAATAGATCTCTCTTTCTTCGGCCGGAGACCAGCCGAGAAGGGCGATATAGTTCAAGATCGCTTCCGGAAGGTATCCCTTTGCGACGAGATCCTGGAAGGAAGCGTCTCCATTACGCTTTGATAATTTGTGCTGTTCATCCTTCATGACCGGCGGGCAGTGGATATAACGCGGTTTTTCCCATCCGAACGCTTCGTAAATAAGGTTGTATTTCGGAGTGGAGCTTAAGTACTCGTTACCGCGGACAACATCGGTGATGTTCATGAGATGGTCATCGATGACGTTAGCGAAGTTATATGTCGGATAGCCATCGGACTTAAGAAGGATCATCTCATCTAATGTGCTGTTATCAACAGTGATCGTTCCGTATACTTCATCATCAAAGGAGGTCTGTCCTTCCGGATCGACATTCTGACGGATGACGAAGGATTCTCCGCTGTCCATTCTGCGCTGTACTTCTTCGTGAGAAAGGAATTTGCACGGATCATGATAATAGAAGGAATCCTCGCCTTTAGCTTCGGCTGCTTCTTTCTGCGCCTGGATGTCCTCTTCTTTGCAGAAGCATACATGCGCTTTTCCTTTGTTAACGAGCAGTCCTGCGTATTTGGAGTAGATGCCTTGCTTCATGCGTTCAGACTGAACATACGGACCGTATTCACCGCCGACATCCGGGCCTTCGTCATGTTTAAGCTTGCAGGCTGCGAGTGTGTTGTAGATGATATCGGTTGCGCCTTCGACCTGTCTTTCCTGGTCTGTGTCTTCGATTCTTAAAAGAAAATCACCATTGTCTTTTTTGGCGATCAAATATGCATATAAAGCCGTTCTTAAATTTCCGATGTGCATGTAACCCGTCGGGCTAGGTGCAAATCTTGTACGTATTTTTCCCATTTAATTTACCTCTTACTAGACTATTTTACTCTTGCAGCAATGCTATTTCAAACCTAGATATCATAATGTTATCTTAATTGCTTAAAACCGTTATTAAGTCTATAATTACACTTGCATGAAAAAAGGAAGTTTTATTTCACAACACATGCGGGGATATCGCCTGAAGCTGGCTCTTGTTATTCTCGCGACGCTGATCAGTTCGTTTTTAAATCTGTTCCAGACTTATATGTTTTCGTATGTTCTGGATAATGTTATCGATGGCAAACCGATGCGTTTCCGCTGGCTGGAATCTCTTACCGAGCTGCTTGGAGGTATGGAGAAGATCCGTTCTTCGCTTTATATCGTAGCTCTGTTTCTGATCACCTGTTATCTGATCCGGTCACTGCTGATGCATTACCGTTTCAAGAGTCAGGCAGAAGTTGCTGAGGGATTCAGCGAGAATATCCGTAACGATCTTTACGACCATATCCAGCATCTTCCATATTCTTATCATGTCCGCATAAAAACAGGGGATCTGATTCAAAGATGCACAAGTGATGTCGATACGATACGCCGTTTCTTCTCCGGCCAGATTGAGGAGATCTTCGCGATCGTGTCTTCAGTTATCATCGCTGTTCTGATCATGGTCTCCCTGAACCTGAGACTTGCCTTATTTGCGGGGATCTCTTTCCCGATCATTTTCCTTTATTCCTTCCTTTTCTTCAAAAAGATACGCAAGCTGTTCCTGGCATCGGATGAGAAGGAAGCGGAGATGACTTCCTTTATCCAAGAATCTCTCAGCGGTGTCCGTGTCATCAAAGCATTCAACCGCGAAAGATATGAACTCGACCGTTTCCTCGGTTACAACAAAAACTACAAGGATACGACTTACGGTATGATTGCAAACCTCGGTGTTTACTGGGGTCTTTCCTATTTTCTCTGTACGATCGGAATTCTTTCTGTCGTTGCAACGGGTGTTTTCTATGTCCGCAGTGGAGATCTGTCGGTAGGTAATTATTTTGTCTTTATCACATACCAGGGTGCGATCCTGTATCAGATCCGTCAACTTGGCCGTATTCTTTCTGATTTCGGTAAAGTAAGCGTATCTCTAGATCGTTTACTGGAGATCAAAAAAGAGATCCCGGAAAACCTTGATGAAGGCAAAACTCCTTCCTTGGCCGGTGATATCGTATTTGACGACGTTTCTTTCCACTATGATGATGATCCGGAATGCGAGATCCTCAAGCACCTGAGTTTCACGATCCCGCAGGGGAAAACAGTAGCTGTTATTGGTCCGACCGGATCAGGCAAATCTTCCATGGTGCATTTGCTTTCACGTCTTTATGACGTCAGTTCCGGACATATTTATATCAACGGTGAAGATATCAACGATATCGCGAAAGGGCATCTGCGTAAGAACATCGGTATCGTTCTGCAGGAACCTTTCCTGTTCTCAAAGAGCATTTACGATAATCTGAAGATTTCAAATCCGAACATTGACGAGAAATCAGTCTACCGTGCAAGCAAGATCGCTTCGATCCATGATGTGATCAATTCTTTTGATAAAGGTTATGACACGATCGTAGGCGAGAAGGGTGTTACACTTTCCGGCGGACAGAAACAGAGAATCGCGATCGCCAGAACGATCGTTAACAAACTGCCGATCCTGATCTTTGATGACTCTTTATCCGCCGTAGATACTGAGACAGATGCCGAGATCCGCAAAGCACTTCATACATTTGATGAAGATGCTACAACGATCATCATCACCCAGCGTATCCTTTCAGCGAAGGATGCCGATCTGATCCTCGTTCTTGAAAACGGCGAGATCACCCAGACAGGAACGCATCAGCAGCTTCTGAATGAAGATGGTCTTTATAAGCGTATCGCTGAGATCCAGGGCCAGAAGAAAGGAGAAGACGATGAGTAATAAATTCGAAGAAAAAGAATTCTCAGAAGAATTCGACAGCTCAATGTGGAAGAAGCTCTTCGCTCTTTTCCGTCCGTTCTACAAGCACATGGCCGCTCTGGCTTTTCTGAATGTTCTTATCGCGCTTTCTGACGTCATCTTCCCGCTGATGAACCGCAGGGCGATGGACCATTTTACAGTAGGCTCAGGAACCAACGAAGAGCTTATCAGCTTTATCATCATGTATTTCCTTCTGATCCTCATTACCGCTCTGATGCATTTATTCTATTTCCGCATCGCCGGCGCGGCCGAAATGGGCTTCGCTTATAATCTGCGCCAGAAGTGCTTTGAGAAACTGCAGAATCTTCCTTTCTCTTATTACGATGTCACTCCGACCGGATGGCTTCTTTCCCGTTTAACAAGCGATATCTCCAGACTTGCCGAGATCCTCGCCTGGTCTTTAACCGAATTCGCATGGGGCATTCCGTTGATCGTGTTCTCAACGATCGTCATGCTCCGTACGAATGTTCAACTTGCATTGATGGTTCTGATCGTCGTGCCGATCCTGGCTTTTGTAACATTCTATTTCCAGAAGCGTGTCCTGCGCAGTTATCGTAAAGTCCGCAAATTCAATTCTGTCATTACGAACGATTTCAACGAAGGGATCAATGGCGCTAAAACTACAAAAACGCTTGTACTGGAAGATACAAACTTCAAGGAGTTCAAGAATGATACCGCTAAAATGCGCGAAGCCAGCGTTAAAGCAGCTAAGATCGTTTCGATCTATCGTCCTTTAGTCACTTTCCTTTCGTCTTTCACACTTGCGCTCATCCTGTGGATCGGCGGAACTTTGGTATTCAAGAAGACGATCGGTTTCGGTATTCTCATGATGTTTACAGAATACGCGCAGCGCTTCTTTGAACCTCTGCAGTCGATCGCCATGATCATGCAGGACATCCAGATGGCACAGGCCAGCGGTGAACGCATCATTTCTCTGATGAATTACGAGATCAAGCTGAAAGACAGCGATGAAGTTGTTGCCCGTTACGGTACGATCCTTGATCCAAAACCGCAGGAATACGAGAAGATCAAAGGAGATGTGGAATTCCGCAATGTAGACTTCTCCTATATCGAAGAGGAGCCGGTGCTTACGGACTTCAACCTGAAAGTCAATGCCGGCCAGACGATTGCTTTAGTAGGGGAGACCGGTTCCGGTAAGAGTACGATCGTGAATCTGCTCTGCCGTTTCTACGAACCTGTAAAGGGACAGTTACTGATCGATGGCGTAGATTATCGTGAACGTTCGATCGGATGGCTCCATTCAAATCTCGGCTATGTCCTTCAAGCTCCGCATCTTTTCAGCGGAACGATCAAGGACAACATCCGTTTCGGTAAACTCGATGCGACCGATGAAGAGATCGAGAATGCTGCCAAGCTCGTTCATGCGCATGAATTTATCATGCAGTTCAAAGACGGTTATCAGACAGATGTCGGCGAAAGCGGATCCCGTTTATCGACCGGACAGAAACAGCTCATCTCATTTGCAAGAGCGATCCTCGCTGATCCGGCGATCTTCGTGCTTGATGAAGCGACTGCATCGATCGATACCGAAACCGAACATATCATTCAGAATGCGATCGAAACGATCATGTCTGAAAGAACAAGTTTTGTCGTTGCTCACCGCTTATCTACGATCGTCAATGCTGACCGTATCCTCGTAATCAAGAAGGGTAAGATCGTTGAAGACGGAACCCACAGCTCGCTTATGAAACTGAAGGGATATTATTACCGCTTATATACAAACCAGTTCGAAGAAGATATGGTTCGCGAATCACTGACAAGAACTGCGACCGCTGGTATGATAGAATAAGTAACATGAAAAACATCAAAGCTATTGTATTTGTGCTTTGCGGCGTCCTTCTGGACCAGATCACAAAGTACTATGTTGCGCATAACTTCATTCAGGGAGCCCGTCAGAAGATCATTGACGGATTCTTCTATTTGACTTACGTCAGGAATACCGGCGCCGGTTTTTCGATCCTGCAGGGTCAGCGCTGGGTATTTATCGTGCTCACTCTGATCGCACTGCCGCTGTTCATCTATCTCTACACAAAAACAGATCCGTCGAAGAAATTCGAACGAATCGCGTATCTTCTGCTTATTTCGGGAACGATCGGCAATTTCATCGACCGTCTCATTTACGGATCTGTCGTCGATTTTTTGGATTTCTTTATATTCGGATATGATTTTCCGGTATTCAATGTAGCAGATATTTTTATCACGGTAGGTGTAGCTTTATACTTACTGATTACTTTATTGGAGCCTAAACATGCCTGAATTACGTTTTATAACTTCTGAAGATGATGCAGGTGAAAGAATCGATTCCTACCTCAGCGGTATCAGCGATTTTTCGCGTACGCGCATCCAGAAACTCATTGACGATGACCGGATCCTGGTTAACGGAAACAAGGTCAAGGCAAACTATCGTATCAAAGGCATAGAAGAGATCCTTTTAAGTTACGATGAAGTTCCGCCGATGCAGGTCCTTCCGCAGAAGATGGATCTGGATATCGTTTACGAAGACGAAGATCTACTGGTGATCAACAAACCAAAAGGTATGGTCGTGCATCCGGCTGTCGGTCATCATGATCAGACTCTGGTCAACGGTCTTTTATATCACAGCGAATCTCTCAGCGGTGTCAACGGGATGTTCCGTCCCGGTATCGTCCACCGTCTGGATAAGGATACATCCGGCTTACTGGTATGCGCCAAGAATGATGAAGCGCATGTTTTCCTCAGCGAGCAGCTCGCTGATAAGCGCTGTTATCGTTCTTACTACGCCCTGGTCGAAGGGATCATTCCCCATGATGAAGGGGAGATCAACGCACCGATCGCTCGCGACAAAAAGGACCGCCAGAAAATGGCTGTTGCTGCCGGAGGCAAGGAATCGCTTACGCTCTTTAAAGTGCTGGAGCGTTTTGCGGATTCCACACTCGTTGAGTGTGAATTAAAGACCGGACGTACGCACCAGATCCGTGTCCATATGAGCTACATCGGATTCCCGGTCGTAAATGACCCGAAATACGGTAAAAAGAAACCGATGGATGACAGCGGACAATATCTTCATGCGTATAAGCTCAGTTTCATTCATCCCAGAACCAAGGAACGTATGACATTCACTACCGAACTTCCTGAATATTTCAAAGCAATGATCGAAAGCAAGAGGGCAGGAAATGGACAATAACCTTTATAAGCTTTATCAGCTGTTTAATTTCTTCAACGCGAAGTTCTCCTATCAGATGGTCAGCTTTGGCCAGAACATGAATAAAAAAGAGATCTGGATCGCAAACCCGACCAACAATGCCTACCAGCTCATCCGCATAACGACGTCCTCTTTGGAAACGGTCGAGTTCGAAAAGACCCGTATTGACCAGAATATCTCCAATTTCTCATGCGCTCTCAGCGGGAAGAAGCTTTCCTTCCTGGATATTCACGTATCCCGTGAAGAAGTGTATGAAGAGGAAGTGTATGACTCCGTTTCAATGGATACGGATTACTATGACGGTTTGGATATTTCCGAAGCTTATCCGGGGATCAAGCATGTCATTCATGAAGTAAAGGATCCAAATGCCGAGATCCAGGCGATCGTTAATGATGTAAACCGCAATCTTAAAGCAAGAGTCAAACAGCAGAAGGCTTTACGCCGCATCCCGAACGGAGCAACACTGGCACTGATCACGATCGCGGTGATCGTTCATGCTCTGCAGTTCTTCCTTGGCATGAAGTATCCACAGACCGCTATAGACATCATCCTCGGCGCGGATTACCGTTTCTTTACGCAGTCGCTGCATCAGTACTGGCGTCTGATCACAGTCGTGTTCACACATGGCAGCTGGATGCATCTTCTGATGAACATGAGTGCTCTGTATATGTTTGGCAGCTATTATGAAGAAAAACTGGGCAAGGTGAAATTCCTCTTTGTCCTGTTCAGTTCCGCGATCATCGCTTCACTGACACACTGGTTCTTTAACGGGAACGGTCTGCTTGTCGGTATGTCCGGAGGACTATATGCATTCCTCGCAATGCGCACAGTCGATGTACTTGTCCATCGCCACGCGACTCCGTCCTTTTACCAGACACTTGCGATCAACCTGCTGATCAATTTCATGCCAGGGGTCGGTTATCTGGCACATCTGGGAGGCTTTATCGCTGGCGTCTGCTATTACTTCATCTTTATCGATAAACGATTTAACAAATCAGTGGCCGCTTTGCTGCTTTGTTTGTTTATCTTCTTAGGATACAGCTATGTCAGCAAAGACCCGAGACCGATCTACGGCGGAACGGATCTTGAGGTCCTTGATACATTAAATGACTTAGGATTAGAATCATATAGTAAATCATTGGAAAAACGCATTTATAAAGCGTATGGAGAGATCGATTATGACTAGAGTAATCAAAGCAGCACTTACCTGGGACCAGTACTTTATGGGTCTCGCTCACCTGTCCGCACTTCGCTCAAAGGATCCAAACACAAAAGTCGGTGCCTGCATCGTCGATCAGAACAAACGCGTTGTTTCCATCGGTTACAACGGTTTCCCGAGAGGATGCGACGACAATGTCTACCCTTGGGACAGAGAAGGGGATACGCTTGATACTAAATACCCGTATGTCGTTCATGCGGAACTGAATGCGATCCTCAATTCACCGCGTTCCGTAGAGGGATGCATCCTTTATGTATCGCTTTTCCCGTGCAACGAATGCGCCAAAGCGATCATTCAGAGCGGAATCAAAAAAATCGTCTATGAAGACGATAAATATGCCGGAGTCGATGCTTTCAAGGCTTCCAAGCGTATGCTGATGGATGCCGGCGTCGAACTTGAACAGCTTCCGTATCTGACCAAAGTCAGCGTTAATATCGAGTAATCTATTTTCGATCCTGTTTGAATTTCTTATAAAGCTCTGCGATCATCTGCAGAGTTTTTTCTTCTCCGTTTTCGCCGAGATACTTCAGCATTTCGCTTGTTCTGGCCGAGTCTTCCGGATTCATCAGATGACGTTCTTCGCTTTTCTGAAAGAATTCGTAGGTTGACCAGTCTGTATAATCGGCACCGGAATAGTTCTTTGAAGCAGCCATACGATCCAGTACGGACTCCAGGAAATAGTTCTCGGGCATTTTATAAACAACGACTCCCTGACCCGGTAATCCCTGATCGACCCAATAGAGCCAGTGATGCTTGTTGTGCGCTTTATGATGAAGCCAGCCGAGTGAATAGCCTTTAGCGAGTTTTTCAGCGCCCACCGGCGAACGTTTGCCATCCTGATAGAATTCAACTCCTGCCAGGAACTCAGTAGGCGAGTACTTTGAAAGATCATGCAGGAGACCCTGTTTGATCATGCCGCAGCGAAAGCAATATTTCATGACTAACAATTTATGTCTGTTAATCGTTTTTAAATGACCGAAGAAATTGTGAATAAACTTAGACATCCCATTAATTATAGCACTTCACGTCATTGGAATATGCTAGAATAATGACATGACAAGACATGAAATGAGAGAAAAAATCGTCTTTGCTTTATACCGTCATCTTCTTTTAAGACGCGATATCCTCAGTGAGATCGAGGAATTTGACGAACAGGAAAGCGAAGAGAAAGAATATGCTTCCGAGATCCTGAAGGATGTATACAAGAATGAAGGTCTCTATATCGAAGAGATCAGTCAGTATCTTCCTAACTGGAATTTCGATAGAGAAAACTACGTTGAACAGGCGCTTCTGCTCGCGGCTGTTTCAGAATTAAAACTGCAGAAAACAGATAGAGCAATCGTTCTTGACGAAGCTGTGCAGATCGCGAAGAAATACTGCGATGAAGACAGCTATCGTTATATCAATGGCGTTCTGGATAAAATATGAATCTTACTGTAAGTACACTGGTCAGATATCTTAAGAACCGTCTGGATTCTGACCGTTACCTTCAGAACATCCTCGTCGAAGGAGAGATTTCGAATTACCGCCGCTATCAGAGCGGATATATTTATTTTACTTTAAAAGACAATAAAGCCGCGATCGGCTGCATGATGTTCCCGCGTGATGCCTATAGTCTCCGTTTCCTCCCGAAGGACGGCGATCAGGTTCTTGTAAAAGGGGATGTCTCGATCTACGAGACCAGTGGTCAGCTCCAGCTTTATGTCAAGCAGATGAAGCCTAACGGGCTGGGTGATCTTTATCTCAAATATGAAGAATTAAAGAAGAAACTGGCTGCTGAAGGCTTTTTTGATGAATCACATAAAAAACCGAAAGCAGAGTTTCCTTTCCGGATCGCTGTTCTGGTTGGCGATAAATCCGCTGCGATGTCGGATATCAAAACGTGTTTTGCAAGACGCTGGCCCGTTGCCCAGGTCGATTATTACCCGGTCCTGGTACAGGGAAAGGATGCTGCCGCGGACATCATCAGCACCTTGCTGAAAGTCGATGGAATGGGATATGATGCCCTGATCCTGGCGAGAGGAGGGGGATCCTTCGAAGACCTCTTTGCCTTCAATGATGAAGCGCTCGTCAAAACGATCTATAATCTGCAGACATTCATTATTACCGGTATCGGACACGAACAGGATTATTCTTTATCCGACTTTGCTGCAGACTTGCGCGCACCGACACCGACTGCCGCTGTCGAATTGCTGACACCGCTGCTGAACGATGTCTTTGCCAGGATCGCTGATCTGAATATGCGCGGCGAAAACGGACTTCGCAATAAACTGAATAATGCAGCAAAAAAGCTGAAAGATATCGAGGATTCAACCTACTTCCGGGAACCCGGAAAACTCATCGAGCGCAGCCTGCGCCGGTTAGAGTTTTTACAGGCAAAGTTATATAATACTAATAAGCGGTATAAGCTTCTTCAGCAGGAGATCGACAGTAAAAATCTCCGTATGCAGAAGGCGCTTCTGTACCGTATCAAAGAGAACCAAACAACACTGGATAATTATTCTTACAAGCTCTCTACACTTACCAAACAGAAGTTTAAAAACGAGAGCATTCGTTTAAAGAGACTGGAAACGCTGATGAAGGCATATTCTTCCGAAAACATACTTGAGAAAGGATATGCGCTGGTATTTCAGAAGGACAAGTTGATCAAGAGCATCCAGGAAGTTGATCAGAAAGAGAATATCCGGGTCCGTATGAAAGATGGTACCCTTAACGCAAAAATAGAGGAGGTCTTCCATGACTAAAGGCAGCTTTGAAAAACAAATGAAAAGGCTTGAAGAGATCGTACGTCTTCTTGAAGATGATTCGACTGATCTTGATGAAGGGATCGCCCTCTATGAAGAAGGACTGAAGCTGACGCAGGCTCTTCATAAACAGCTGACTGTTTTTGAGGAGAAGATCGATTCACTGCAACAGAAAGGAGAAACCGAATGACATTCGAAGAATACCTGGAACAGGCCTTCAGCAATATGCGTGAAAACAAGCTGACAGAAGCAATGAAATACGCGCTTCTGGGCGGCAAGCATTTTCGTCCGGCTTTGATCTTTGCGATCACTGACGGCTTCGGGATCGAGCGTAGTGAAGTCTATCCGTGCGCCCTGGCACTGGAAATGGTTCATTCCTATTCCCTGATCCACGATGATCTTCCGTGCATGGACAATGACGATCTGCGACGCGGAAAACCGACTGTTCACAAAGCTTTCGGTGAGGATATCGCTGTTCTCGCAGGGGACGCTCTGCTGACGCACGCGTTCAACGTCATTTCTGAAGCGGATTACGATGACCATACAAAAGTCCGTATGGTCCAGGAACTCTCGAATCTCGCCGGACTGGGCGGAATGGTACATGGCCAGTATCTGGATATGTACTACACCGGAAAGAACATCAGTGAATCCATTCTCGATGAGATCGAGGATTATAAGACCGGCGGTCTTTTTGAATGCGCTCTTGTCTTCGGCATGCTGCTGGGCGATGATGAGGAGAATCTGCCTTTCTACGCTTCAATGGCGCTTAAGATCGGACGCGTATTCCAGCTGCAGGATGATCTATTTGAGATCACCAAATCCGAAGAAGAACTCGGTAAGAATGCTTCCGATGTAGATAACGATAAAGCATCTGCGCTTTCTGTTTATACAAAAGAAGAACTTGAGGAACGCATCAGCAAGCTGTTCGACGAAATGTTCGCTCAGCTTGAAACAGCGAAGTTTGACACAACTGAATTCCGCAAGATCATCGAAAAGATGAGGGACAGATAAATGGACATAAAACAAATCAAAGACCCTTCATTTCTAAAGGAGATGAAGCCGCAGGAGCTCAGCCAGCTCGCTAAAGAGGTCCGTCAGTTCATTATCGAGAGTGTCTCGCATACCGGCGGCCATCTTTCCAGTAATCTGGGTGTCGTGGAGCTGACGATCGCACTTCATTACGTTTTTAATGCGCCTGAAGATAAGATCTTTTTCGATGTCGGCCATCAGTGCTATACCCATAAGATCCTTACAGGCAGAGCCGCAGAATTCTCTACTCTGCGGAAATACAAAGGGATCTCCGGTTTCCAGAAGCGTAAAGAAAGCGTCTATGACTGTTTTGAAGCCGGTCATTCCTCCACATCCTTATCTGCAGCCTTAGGCATGGCTGTCGCCAGGGATATGAACAACGGAGATTACGAGATCATTCCGGTGATCGGGGATGGCGCTCTTCTTTCAGGCATGTCCTTTGAAGCGCTCAACCAGATCGGCTATGAGAAGCGCAAAATGATCATTATTTTCAACGATAATAAAATGTCTATCAGCGGTAATGTCGGAGCTCTTTCGAAGAGTTTCGGGCGTTTAAGAAGCTCTAAGGGCTATACTGAGCTGAAGGGCGATGTAAAAAGCTATCTGCGCAACCATAAATACGGTGAGGCTCTGATCGCCGGTATCCATAACTTCAAAGACGGGATCAAGAACCAGGTGATCGATTCCGGCATTTTTAAAGAATTCAATCTGGAATACTACGGACCTGTAGACGGACATAATATCAATGATCTGATCCGTGTCCTGCAGACCGCTAAGAAAGAAGAGGGACCGTGCGTTATTCATATCATCACCACCAAGGGAAAGGGATATAAATACGCCGAAAACGATGTTACCGGAAAATGGCATGGAGTCGGTCCGTTCAATAAGAACGACGGTAAAATGCTCAGCTCCACACCGAAAGGCTACGCTTCCGGATCGGAGATCGTTGCCAGAAAGATCGAAGAGATGATGATCACGAACGAAGACATCGTCGCGATCACGCCGGCAATGAAACAGGGTTCCGCACTGGAACACGTATTCGCGCACTATCCGGAAAGAAGCTTTGACTGCGGTATCGCCGAAGAACACGCGATGACTTTCGCAGCAGGTCTGGCCCTTGGCGGAAAACGTCCTTTCCTGGCGATCTATTCAACATTCATGCAGAGAGCATATGACCAGCTCAACCATGACATCTGCCGTATGGACCTGCCTGTAGTTCTCGGCATCGACCGTGCCGGTCTTGTCGGAGCTGACGGCGAGACACACCATGGTGTCTTTGACATCGGATTGATGGAACCGCTGCCGAATATGATCATTGCACAGGGTAAAGACGCTCCTGAAATGCGTGCTCTGCTTGAATACGCATTCACACAGAACCATCCATTCGCTTTACGTTTTGCGCGTGAAACAGTCGATATGGATCCTGATGAGAATCGAAAGATCACATCCGCTGACTGGGAATATCTGGTCAGGAACGAAAAGGAAGACGCGATCATTCTTTCTTACGGCTTTGACGTAAAGAAGATCGCTGAAACCGTCAAAGACAACAATCTGAACTATACGGTCGTCAACTGTCGCTTCCTGAAACCATTTGACGAGAAGATCCTGGATGAAGTTCTCGCCAGTGACGCACCTGTCTATATTTATGAATGCGATATGCATAAGGGAGGATTCGGGATGAACGTCCTCGATTATGCTAACAGCAAGGGTATCTGTAAAAAGATCGTTCTGTCCGGTATTCCGGATAAATATGTGGAACAGGGCTCCACGATGCAGCTGAAGGAAGATATGTCGCTGGATCTGCCGGCGTTCTTCTGCAGGATCGAAGAAGATATAAAATGATCAAGAATCTGACTATCAAGAATTACGCTATCATCGAAAACCTGTCGCTGGATTTCAACGATCGTTTTGAAGTGTTCACCGGTGAGACCGGTGCCGGAAAATCGATCATTATTGGCGCTTTAAGCTATCTGTGCGGCGGCAGGGCAGACAGTTCGATCGTTGCCCGGAATAAGGATAAATGTATCATTGAAGGTGTTTTCTCCATTTCAGAGCACATGCGCGCGTGTCTTGATGAGGCAGATATCGACTATGAAGATGAACTGATCGTCCGCCGTGTCATATCCGCGGAAAACCGTTCGTCGATCCGTGTGAATGAAAGAAACGTTACACTCGGTTTCCTGCAGGAACTATTCAACGGCGAGATCGATATCCATTCCCAGCGTGATAACCAGTATCTTTTAAAGAAGCAGCATCATCTTGAGCTGCTGGACAATTATGCCGGATTAGCGGAAGAGAAGGGGAAATACCGTGAGATCTACCGTGATTACCGGAAGACAGAAGATGAATATAAAGAGCTTCTGAACAGCCAATACGATGAACGTGAGCTTGAGTATCTCAAGTTCTCTCTGGAAGAACTGACCAATGCCGGCCTGCAGCCCGGTGAGGAAGAAGAGCTGAAGAAGAAAGAAAAACGTTATAAGGATTTTGAAAAGATCTCTGCCAATCTCAGTAAAGCGATCTCTCTTTACGATGAGACCGGTGGGATCGATGAGAAGTTCTATGAGCTGGCCCATATGCTTTCCGGAGAAGATGAGGAGATCCGTGAGATCGGTCAGAATCTGAATGATCTTTATTATTCTCTCCAGGATCAGGTCGAAAAACTCAAACAGATCTATTCCCATATGGACAGTGATGATATCAATATCGATGCGATCCAGGAAAGGATCTATCATCTGCAGCGTCTGAAACGCAAATACAGTCTCGATGAAGAAGGCCTGATCAACCATATCGGCGAACTCGAGGAAAAGATCCGTGCTTATGAGAACAAAGAAGAATTCGTAGCTGAATTTGAGAAAAAACTTGCTGTAAAGCGCCAGAAAGCAAATGAGCTGGCGGATTCCATGCGTAAAAAGAGACAGAGTTCCGCGCTTGAACTGGAAAGAACGATCGAAAAGGAAGTTGGCGATCTGATGCTTCCGAACGTCAGTTTTAAAGTCGATTTCCAGGAAAAGGATCTCGATTCCAATGGTAAGGATGAGGTGGAATTCCTGATCTCGCTCAACAAAGGCGAAGAGCTTAAACCGCTTATCAAAGTAGCCAGCGGCGGTGAATTATCGCGTTTGATGATCGGTCTGAAGAAGATCTTTATCCATTTAAGTCCTGTCAGTCTGCTTGTTCTGGATGAGATCGATACCGGTATCAGCGGCGTTACCGCTGACGCAGTCGGACAGAAGATCGCTCAGATCGCTGACCAGCTGCAGGTGATCGCGATCACACATCTTGCTCAGGTCGCGGCTTATGGCGATGATCATTTCTTCATTTACAAAGAAGACGATTCTGAAAGCACGCATACACACGTGGATAAACTTGACAGGAAACAGCGCATCCGTGAATTAGCACGGATCACTTCCTCGTCCGTCACTGAAGCATCCTTAAAAGCAGCAGAGGAACTGCTGGATACAGCTCAGAAGAAAAAAGCATGAAGATCGAAGATGCAGTACGCGAGTATCATATCCAGATCGAGATCATAGACGGCAAATCGCCCAAGACTGTGCAGAGCTACCTGAGTGATCTGAATAAGTACTGCGCTTTTATGAAAGACAAAGGAATCAACGAGATCGAAGAGATCGGCACCGAGAGTGTCGAAGATTTTATTTATTCTCTTGAAGAGGAATATGCGTCCAACAGTCTGAACCGGATCAAAGTCACGATCCGCAATTTTCATCGTTTCCTCAACTTCCGCTATGATCTGAAAGATCCGACGATCCATCTGCATGTGGTAAAAGGGGAGAAACGTCTTCCTGTCTATGCGACTGTCAGTGAAGTCGAGTCTCTCATGGCCACTTTCAATGATGAAGATCCGGAAGATCTCCTTGGACATGCCGTTCTGGAAACGATCTATGGACTTGGTCTGCGCGTCAGCGAATGCTGTGGTCTTTTGCTGAACCAGGTAAATCTGGATGATCGCTTTGTGAAGATACTGGGAAAGGGGAACAAGGAAAGGATCATCCCGATCCCGGAGAAAACAGCTTACTATATGCGGGAATACTTCGTAAAAGCGCGGCCGATATTCCAGAAAAAGAACAGCCGTCATTTCTTCATTAATAAATTCGGAAGAAACATCTATCCGGTATACGTTGAAAACGTTCTGAATGAGCATGCCACTCAGGCAGGGATCAAAAAACATCTGTCTCCCCATAAACTCCGTCATTCCTACGCAACACATCTTCTGGAAGGGGGAGCGGATCTCCGTGTTATTCAGGAGCTATTAGGCCACAGTGATATTTCAACGACGGAGATCTATACACACGTTGCCAATGCCCATTTAAAATCCGCTTATAATCAATTCTTCCCATTAGCAAACTCCGCTATTGACAAAAAGAAGAAATGATCTTAATATATCATTGTACGATATTAGTAATCGATATCTTATAAAGGAGGGTATACATGCCGAAGAAATCATTAGAATCCCTGACAGAACCGATGTTCTACGTATTAATGGCTTTCCGCAGCGGCCCGAAATGCGGTATTGAGATCGCAGGTTTGGTCGAAAAGCAGACAGAAGGCCGTGTCAAGATCGGTCCGGCAACCCTCTATACAGTCCTTGGTAAGTTCCTGGATGTCGATTATCTGGAAGAGATCGATAAAGACCAGCCCGGCCGGAAGAGGACCTACACACTTACCGGGAAGGGTCTTAAAGCTTACAGTGATGAGATCAAACGCCTTCGCTACTGTCTGCACGACGCCAAGATCGTTGAGCAGGAAAAAGCAAAGGAATACGAAGAGAAACGCAATTCCTGAGATCGATCTGTTCTGATCTTCTGATTTAAATGCATCTATAAAAGAATAACAGGGGAATTCCCTGTTATTTTCTTTCAAAAATCAAAATTTAAAATTTGTATAATATACATTATGCGAAATATATAGGTAAAATAACAGCAACCCCTCAAGGTTGCTGTATTTCATATAATTAGTCGTTCTTGACTGCGTCTTTTAACAGTCTGGAAGCTTTGAAAGCCGGAGACTTGGAAGCAGCGATCTCGATCTTTTCCTTAGTGATCGGGTTGATGCCGTTACGAGCGTTTCTCTCTTTAACTTCGAATTTACCGAAACCGAAGATATCAACAGAACCGCCTTCGACCAGTGTTTCAACGATTGTCTTGAATGTTACATCTACTAATTCATTAGCTGCCTTCTTGGTGATGCCTGTCTTTTCAGCAACAGCGTCAGCTAATGCTTTTTTATTTAAATCTTTTGCCATGTTTTTTCCTCCTAATAGATTCGCAAAAAGCGCCTTTAATATTATAGCTACTTTGTATGCTCTGTTCAATGAAAAGTATGCTGTTTTTAAGCTATTTATGCTGATTTTTGTCAGCTCTGCGGATCTCTTCTAAAAGGTCCTTACGACAGTTCTCGACATCCTCTTCACTGAGGTTCTTTATCCCTGCTGCACAGTCGTGACCTCCCCCATTGTAATTACTTGCGATTAAATTCACAATATAACCATACTTGGAACGGAGGGATCCATCGTAGAGCCCGGTTTCCTCGTTGTACGCCAGTACGGCCCAGATCTTGAAGTCCTGGACCTGACCGAATTCATCGATCATGATCTTGGCATCGCTGGCGGTGATACCCATCTCCCCTATCGCTTCCTTATCAAGTTTTACGAAGCAGAGGCCGTCTTCATATTCGAAGTGGTTGCGGATCTTCGTTCTTAAGAAGAATTCTCTCTGGGTGACGTCAAACATGCGGACACTGAGCTCATTCATATCGAGACCGCAGTCTACGAGTCTTGCTGCGTTCTTCAGCGTGCTCGCGTCACAGTCCGATGTGCGGAAATTCAGGGTATCTGTCAGAATACCGCTGTAAAGGTATTCTGCAGCCTTTTTCGGCATTACAGTGCCCTTAAAATCCTCTCCCATGAGGATCTCTGCGATATATTCGCATACAGAACCTCTCTGAGGCTCACAATAGAGCTGATCTTCGAACGTTTCGACGACCGGATGATGATCGATACGGATGATCTCTTTCGCGAGTTTAAAGCGCTGATCATCAACACGCTCACTGTTGGAAGTATCGGTAACGATCGCTAAAGAACCGGAAATGAATTCGTCTTCAGTTTCATCCGTATAGGGATACGTGTCAAAATGTTCAGCACCGACTGCGCGGACATCCTTCTGCGGATAATTCGCCAGGATCCATTCCTTCAGTCCGAGTTGTGAACCGGCGGCATCGCCGTCGGGATGTGTATGGCGGAACAGCGATATCTTATCTGCTTTTTCGATTGCTTCCCGGATCGCCTGATATTTCATGTTTACCTCTTTATAATCCTAAGATCCGCACAGTATCGCGGGCGATCATCAGTTCCTCATTTGTCGGAATGACGAATACTTCCGCTTTGCTGCCGGGCAGTGAGATCTTCTTTTCAGATCTCGTATTCTTGTTCAGTTCGTAGTCGATCTGCAGAGACAGACCTTCCTCAAGATGCTTTAAGATCTCCTGACGGATATAGGTATCATTTTCACCTAAACCGGCTGTAAAGACGATCGCGTCAACGTGTCCGAGCTGCATTGCGTAGCCGCCGACAACATTGATGACACGGTTTACATATAAGGCCTGTGTGATCTTTGCCTGTTCGTTGCCGTTCTTTGCTGCTTCAGCAACGTCACGAGCATCGGAGGAGATACCGGAAACACCCAGCATACCGGATTTCTTATTCAGATAGTTGTCCATATCATCCGGTGTGCAGTTGAGTTTCTTCATCATGTAGAAGACGACGGTCGGATCGATATCGCCGGATCTGGTGCCCATCATAATACCGCCTAAAGGTGTCAGACCCATGGAGGTATTGATGCATTTACCGCCTTTGACAGCAGTGATCGAGGCACCATTTCCGAGATGGCAGGTAATGATATTGAGATCCTTGATGTCTTTTCCCATCAGTTCAGCAGCGCGGTTGGCAACGAATTTATGGCTTGTTCCATGTGCGCCGTAACGGCGGATCTTGTAGTCCTTGTACCAGGAATACGGTACCGGGAACAGGTAGCTTTCCGGACCCATTGTCTGGTGGAATGCTGTATCGAATACGAAGACATGCTCGATATCCGGAAGAGCCTTCTTGAAGGCGTAGTAGCAGACGAGATGCGCGTGGTTATGCAGCGGCGCAAGCTCGCAGAGTTCATCAACTTTCGCGACGACATCTTCATCGACCTTGACCGACTGATCGAAATACGCGCCGCCCTGGACGATACGGTGACCCGCACCCTTGATCTCTTTCAGGTCTTTTACGATTCCGTATTTGACCAGCGACTCAAGAAGAATATCGACCGCAGCCTGGTGGTCCGGGATCGGAAGCTTTGTGGAATGCTTTTCGTTTCCGACCTTGATGGTAAAAATTCCCTCTTCCAGTCCGATCCTCTCGGCGTTGCCAGAGGTCAGGACGATCTCTTCCGGCATCTGGAAAAGCTGGAATTTCAATGAAGAGCTGCCGGAGTTGATGGATATAATCTTAGACATCTGCTTTGTCCTCCTCTATCGTGTTTAACAGAAGCGCATATTCTTTTACTTCAGGATCACTGCTTTCAGACATCTTCTGCAGGATCTCCCCTCTTTTCTTATCTTTGGTGATCAGTCCGAGCTTTTTCTCATAATCCAGCATCTGCTTGCTGCAGCGGGAGATCAGATCCGAGACTGCAGCTTTGGAGATCCCGAAGTTTTCGGCGATCTCCTGCATGGAGTAGTCGTTCTCGTAATAATCGCTCAGGACTTCCTGCTGGTGCTCAGTCAGCAGGACTCCGTAATAGCTGTACAGTTCATTTCCGTACAGAAAATCAATGTTCATTCTTAAAGTCCTCGATGATACTGTAGAGATACATATCCAGATCGAATTCCTTGAGGTCGTCCAGTTTCTCACCGAAACCGATGTATTTTACCGGAAGCCCAAGATCATTCTTTATGGAAAGTACGATACCACCCTTGGCTGTACCATCCATCTTGGTCAGGATGATACCGTCAAGCTTCGTGGACTCATTGAAGAGTTGCGCCTGGGAAACACCGTTCTGGCCGGTGTTGGCATCCATGACGAGCCAGGTGTTGTGCGGTGCCCCGGGAATGATCTTCCCGACGACACGGTTCATCTTCTCCAGCTCGATCATCAGATTCTTTTTTGTCTGCAGTCTGCCTGCGGTATCACAGATCAGGATATCGACATCATTGGCAACTGCATAACGGCATGCTTCGACTAGGACAGAACTCGGATCCTCGTTTTCTTTTCCGGCAATGACCGGAACATTGAGTCTTTCGCCCCACTGCTGAAGCTGCGCGACCGCACCGGCACGGAATGTATCCGCCGCTGCCAGAGCGACTTTCTTGCCTTCCGCGAGATATCGGTTCGCCAGTTTAGCGCAGGTCGTCGTTTTACCGGAGCCGTTGACACCGACCATCAGGATAACGGTCGGACCTTCTTCGGCATAAACGGTCTCTTTATCGTCTTCTCCGTAAACCGCATGCATCGCTTCGGAGAGAAGATCGATCATCATGTCCTTCGATCTTACGCGCCAGTAATAATCCGCACGGTTCAGGAAATCGTCACAGATCTTCTCGGCGGTATGGAAACCGACATCACTGTCGATCAGAGCGACCATCAGCTCATCAACGAATTCGTTCGCGTTTACTTTTCCGTCTTCCGAGATATAGCGGAGACGGCGTCCCAAATTCGCGTTCGTCTTGGCAAAACCGTTCAGGTATTCTTCCTTGTCCTTATTTCCGGTAAAGGCTTTTTTGATCGAATCCAGAAAACCCATCAGTTTTCTCCTTTCTCTGCCATTCCGACAGCATCGACCAGTTTGACCTTCATCATCTGGGAAACACCGCGGTTCTGCATAGTGACACCATACAGAACATCACACTGCTCCATCGTACCCGGACGGTGTGTGATGATGATGAACTGGCTCTCGTCGGAAATGTTCTTAACATATTTCGCGAAACGCTCGACGTTCGCTTCATCCAACGCCGCCTCGACTTCATCGAAGACAACCAGCGGCACGTGACG
This sequence comes from Erysipelotrichaceae bacterium, assembly GCA_017431225.1. GTDB lineage: Bacteria > Bacillota_I > Bacilli_A > Erysipelotrichales > Erysipelotrichaceae > RGIG5669. The sequence continues at coordinate 20,848 of JAFRLM010000025.1, forward strand.
TGTCTTTAAGATCGTAAACAGAACACAGATCGCGATCAGTGTCTTTTCACCACCTGAGAACAGACGGATCGATTTGACGGCTTTTCCCGGAGGCTGAACATCGATATCGATACCGCTGTTCAGAACATCTTCCGGATCTTCCAGGATCAGCTTGGCGCGTCCGCCGCCGAATAAGGCGCTGAACGTCGTCGGCAGTTCTTTGTTGATCTCATTGAAGGTCTCGAGGAACTGGGTCTTCATCGTCTCATCCATCTCGGCGATGGCCTGCAGGATCTTATCACGGGATGCGAGCAGATCGTCGTAGTTCTTCTTGGTCGTTTCATAGCGCTCGTTGACCTGTTCGTATTCTTCCGGGGCAGACATGTTGATGTTGCCGAGATTCTTGATCTCTTCACGCAGCGCGATGACTTCTTCCTGACTGCTGTCTTCGATCGGACCCGAGACATTAGCCAGAGCGTATTCATAGGTCATCTTGTATTCGGATGCCAGACGGTTGATATTTTCTTCAAGCTTAACGCTGACAGAGGCTTCCTTGGAGATGATGCCCTTCAGCGATTCATTGGCGGAATCGAGCTGTTTTCTGGCCTGACGGATCTGCTGGTCCTTACGGTCGATCTCATTGCTGAGTTTCATCCGTTCCTCACGACCGCTCTTGATCGTCATAGTCAGTTCATCCTTGTCCGCATAAGCCTTGTTCAAGTCGGTGATGATGGAATCAAAGTAGCTCTGTTCCTCTTCGTTGTCACCCGGCTTCAGGACATCGAGATCACTCTGCAGCTTTTCATATTTAGCCCGCTTTGTTTCGAGCAGCGGTTCCAGATGCGCCAGCGCGATACGCTTTTCAGTGATCTTGTTCTCGATCTGTTCCTTTTCAACACGCAGGCTTTCAGCCTTCTTGATCGCGAGATCACTGGAAGCCTGAGCGGATACCAGCTGCTGACGGATACGGTCAAGTTCGTTCTGCGCGGAAATGATCGAAGTCGCATTTTTGGTGCGGCCGCCGGTCATCGTACCGCCGCGGTGAACGACATCACCGTCTAAAGTAACGATATTAAAGGCATGATTCAGCATTCTCGCCAGCTCATTGGCGTTCTCAAGCTCATCGCATACAAGAACGTTTCCGAGCAAGGAATGGCGTACTTTATCAAATGCGCGGTCACAGGTTACGAACTGATCAGCAGTGCCGAGATAGCCTTTGGCGTTATTGGCGATCGTCTCCTGGTCGTAGGATAAATAGCGTTCCCTTAAGACCGACAACGGCAGGAATGTCGCACGGCCGGAACTGTTGCGGCGCAGGAAGCCGATGGCGTTCCTGGCAGCCGCTTCATCTCTTGTCATGATGTGATAGATCGATCCGGCAAGCGCTGCGGAGATCGCTTCCTCATAGTCTTTCTGTGGATGCATCTCCTGACCGACGACACCAAGCACACCATTGAAGGAAGCGCGGTTGTCCATGATCGTCTTAACGCCCTGCTGGGCTCTCGAGGAGAACGGATCTTTCAGCAGGTTCTCAAGGACATTGGCGCGGTTGCGCAGGTTGATCGTATGGCTTGTCGTTTCTTCCCTTTTGAAGTTCGCGTCAAGCAACTGTGAAACCGTCTCATCGAGATTGACATTCAAAAGATCGATCTCCGCGTTCAGTTTCTCATAACGTTCCTGACGGTCTTCATATTCGAGTTTCGCCTCCATCACGAGTTCACGCAGATGTTTGGCTTTCTCTTCAGCATCTCCGGTCTCCAGAGCGTATTTACGTTTCTGGTCGATCTCGACCTTACGGTTTTCCAGACGCTGGATATCGTTCATGACTTTCATCAGCTGTTCCTGCAGAGCGTTGATCTGCATGTCATACTGACGCTGTTTGTTCTTCATTTCGAAGTTGTTGTTCTCGTTGACGGAGATCGCTGTCTGCTGCATGGAGATATCGGTCTCCAGCTCAAACTTGTTCTTACGGATCTCTTCCCTGTCGGTATTCAGACTGGTGATGTTGTTGACGAGGAAAGCGATCTCGATCTCTTCAAGACGTTTCTTCTTTTCACGGTAAAGTTCCGCCTTGGCAGCGGCTCTTTTTAACGGGGAGACCTGCTTCTCAAGCTCAGCGAGGATATAGGAGACCTGGTCCAGGTTTTCCTTGGTGCGTTCGAGCTTGTTGATCGATTCGGTCTTTTTCTTTTTGTATTTGGCGACGCCGGCAGCCTCTTCGAAGATGGCGCGGCGGTCATATGGTCTTGCTTCGGCAAAGGAAGAAATGTTGCCCTGGGAGATCATCGATAAAGAGTCTTTACCGAGACCGGAGTCCAGGATCAGATCGACGACATCACGCAGACGGACATTCTTGTGGTTGATCAGGTATTCCGCATCCTGATCGGTATTGTAGATACGGCGGGTGACTTCGATCTCTTCAAGGTCACTGTTGAGCGCATGCGAAGAGTTGTCAAAAACAAGCGTTACCTCCGCCATATTCAGAGCTCTGCGGTTCTCCGCTCCGGCAAAGATGACGTCGGTCATCTTTTCACCACGGAGCGATTTGATGCTCTGTTCACCGAGGACCCAGCGGATCGCGTCGGATATATTTGATTTGCCACAGCCGTTCGGTCCGACAATGCCGGTCATATTACTGTCGAAGTTGATCGTAATACGTTCGGCAAAGGACTTAAAGCCGTACATTTCAATTCTTTTCAGGAACATAAAAACCTCCCATCCAATTATTATAACAGATACCGGGGTTTATATACTTTCCGTCTTACGGACAAACGCATAACCCTCATCCAGCTCGATCCCGTGTTCCTTATTTTCGAGCAGGACATAGCGGTTCTTCCGCTTAACGACCGGGAATACCTCGCCTGACTGGGCGATGCTGTCGCCTTCAATGCAGGGGCGGTATTTGAGATTCATCAGATCTCTTCTGCCGGAGCGGAAATAATGGAATTCCCCGTTCAGGGACATGTTGCTGATCTCAAGCGGACCAAGCTCGCTCGAGAGGATGACTGCCTCAAATCCCAGGGAACGCAGGAAGCGGTAAGCCGTGGAATTCGCGCAGTTCAGGGTATAGTAGGCGATCTTGTGCTTGGCCGGGACGAGCAGACCGCCTAGTTCGCTGACCGCGACATTTTCAAAGCTTGTGTATTCGGAATACGGATTGACAACAGGATATAAGAGATAATCGGCAGTGCCCTCGTTTTCCGAAAGCGTGCAGTATTCTTCGTTTCCTTTTGCGTCTGTCTCACATAATTCCTTGCAGAGATAGGCAGTCTCTTCTTTCCTTATCTGTACCGGATAGCTCTTTCTGTGCGGCCCGCAGCGCAGTTCATCGAGCTGTGTCAGAGCGCGGCGGCGCAGTTCCTTAAGGACCGATACCGGAACGAAGATATTCTCATCCATATCACAGGCAAAATCCTGCAGGTAATACGGTGTATCACGCAGATGGTCGATCGCTTTGCGCACGCTTTCCTCATTCATCGGGGCTCTCTTGGATTCCTCGACTCTCTGCGGCGCAGTAGCGCTGACTTTGTATCCGGCTGTTTCCAGGGTCATCGTGACTTTCTCGTCTTTATGCAGAGAACAGCGGATATTCAGCGGGAAACGTTTGAACTGCTTCAGATCCGCCAGTTCCTTTTCGAGCTTATAATCGGTCGTTTTCACGCATTTCTCGCCATTCTGCAGATAGCCCTTATATTCCAGAAGGACTGTCTCCCCTTTTCTGGCGCCGTTGATTAGCTTGCGGTTCAAGTCATAGAGCTTGTTGACGATAAAACCGTCTTTCTGATTAACGAAACGGATACCATCAAACTGGGCAAGGTCTTCTTCCAGTTTGATATAGACGAAGTTCTTTTTCTTGCCGGTCACTTTTCCTAATGGGATACCGCGGTGATTCGGCTGGGAACTGTCGTAAAGTGAGGATGCTCCGCGGTCATAAAGATAGGCATCGGTAAAACCGCGGTTGAATAATACCATCATATTCTTCAGCATCTCTTCATCGACTCTGAATTCTCTGCCTTCGTAATAGGCATCGATCGCCTGTCGGTAAAGACGGGTGATATAAGCGACATAGGCCGCCTTCTTCATACGCCCTTCGATCTTCAGGCAGCTGACACCGGCTTCGATCAGCTCCGGCAGTGCATTGATCGCATTGAGATCGTGAGTGCTCAGGTAATATCGTTTATCGTTACTACCATCTGTGAACTGGGTACGGCAAGTCTGAGCGCACATGCCCTTATTGCCACTGCGCTTATTCAGCGAAGAAGATAAGAGACACTGTCCGCTGTAGGAAACGCAGAGCGCGCCGTGAACAAAGACTTCGATCTCGATCCCCTGCTTACAGAACTGACGGATCAGATCCAAAGAAGTTTCTCTGGCAACGACTGCCCTTTCAAAGCCGAGAAGCCTTGCGGTCTCGACACCGGCGCTGTTATGGATATGCATCTGTGTTGATGCATGTAACGGAAAGTCAGGATAGTTTTCCTTTACGTAGGAATACAGACCGAGATCCTGTACCAGCAAGGCATCGACACCGGTCTCATACGCGTACTGAACTTCTTTCTTGGCGTTTTCCAGCTCGTATTCATTGAGCAGCGTATTCAAAGTCATATAGACTTTAACGCCGTTATAATGCGCGTATTTCACAGCTTCCGCGAGTTCTTCGTGATCGAAGTTCCCGGCAAAAGCGCGTGCTCCAAAATTCTTTCCGCCGAGATAGACAGCGTCCGCGCCATTGCAGACGGCCGCTTTCAGCGCATCAAAGTTTCCCGCAGGGGCTAATAATTCAATTCTTTTCATTCGCAAACTCCAGTGCCAGTCCGCCAAGGCTGGTCTCTCTAAGTTCAACAGCCAGTTTCTTTCCGGTATAGTTCATCGAATCCACGACCATATCAAAACTGACCAGGGAATGTTTATGTACGGCAGCTAAGGAACGCGCAAGCCGTACCGCGTCAAAGGAACGCAGCACCGCTACTCCGTTACGTTCAATACAGGGGATGATCACATAGCCTTTGACCGGATCACAGGTCAGGCCAAGATGATGTTCGATCCCGATCTCGGCAGCCCGTTCAACGATCTCAAGCGGCTGTTCTTCCAGCCAGGCGATCATAGCCGCGCCCATCGCGCAGGCTGTGCCGACTTCCGCCTGACAGCCGCCCATTGAACCAGCGATCGTGGCATTCTGTTTGATCAGGTCACCGAAAACACCGCCAACAGCCATAGCTTCTATGACTTTCTCTTTGTCTGTATGCAGATCATGATAATAGTAATAGGCGATCGAAGCGATGATCCCGGCCGAACCAAGGGTCGGTGCGGTCGTGATCTTATGACCGGCGGCATTCTCTTCCCCTACCGCATAAGCATAGGCGATACAGCGGCTCATATCATCTTCCGCCGCTTTATAAAGCTCTGCTGCCGAACGGTAATAGTTCAGCTCCTGATTTAAAAGACCTTCCGTGTGCAGGCCTCTTTCAACGCAGTCGATCATATTGTCTAGTGAGGCATCAAGCGCCTCATAGAGATCCGGTTCATATTTCAGAAGATACTGCGGAAGCGCGATATTCTCTTTTTCAAGGCGGCCTTTGATCGCGGTGAAGGAATTCTTCGGATACACGTCCTTTTCATCTCCGCATTCAAACTGATCAATGCGGATGCTGCCGCCGCCTAAAGAGATCACTGACCATTCGGGATAGATCTCTTTCCCGTTCTTTCCCTGGATAAAGAGACGCATTTCCGGATCCTCATAATCAAAAGTCACAGTCGTCTTCGCCGGAGCAAGGGTCTCACAGATGATCTCATCGGTCCTGTGTCCTTTGCCGGTCAAAGCAAGGGAGCCACAGAGTTTTACCTGATATTCACTCGCGTCAGGATACTGCTTTTTATAGAAGGAAGCAGCGCGCTGAGGCGCGATCGTATGGGAGCTTGAAGGACCGTAGCCAATACGGTAGATGTCTTTTATCGCTTTCATGCAATACCTGCCGTTTCCAGTAAGAAGCGCGCCATATGCTGGCGGGCGGCGATCAGATCGCCGGACTTTAAGGCTTTATCTGTCAAATGCAGCTTATCGAGGATCTTCAGGATATCGCTGCGGTTCAGCATGCGTAAGGTCTCATACGCTTTCTTCACGCGGTAATCGGATTTGGACTTGGGACTTGTTTCTTTCAGGATCTGTGCCGTGTTCATGCCCTGATCACGCAGATAGGAGACCGTATAGAGAAAACGGTACTGATTCGCCAGCACCGAGATCAGATACGTATAATTCTGATTCATCTGCTCATAGACATCCAGATAATAGAAAGCCCGGGAAAGGTCTTTCTCGGTGATCGCGTTGACGAGTTTGAAGATATCATCATCGAGTTCCGCCGGACAGAGCTTATCCACGACTTTCTCGGTGCAGGTATCCCCATATAACATGAGTTTCCTGCAGGTGAGGTGCAGCATGCCCGTATCCCCGTGACTGCGTTCGATGATCAGATCGACGCCCTGACGGGAGACTTTGAGCGGCAGCGAAGAGATATAGCCTCTCGCGTAATCGGCGAATTCCCAGGGTTTGAGTTTGCCAAAGGCAAAGACCCGCGCGTTCTTGACGATGATCTTGTAGGCGGCGCTGCTGTTCGGGAGCGCGGCGCCGGATTCATAGAAAACGAGATCACAGTTAAAGGAAGGATCGTTCACATAGGCTTCCAGTTCTTTCTTTTCCTTGTCTTCCATCTTACGGTAGAAGAAGGAAGGATGACGGATCATAATGAAAGAAGCCTCTCCGAAAAGGCTCTGGGAACGGGCAGCTTCGGTGATCTGCGCTACCGGCGTCTCGCCATTGCTGCCGTCAAAAGAATAGACCGCGTATTTGGGATATTTCTTACTCAGCTCATTGAGTTTGTCGTCGACCAGGAAATAGTCTTCACCGTAGACAAGATAAATCATATCAATTAATTATACCACGCGCAGAGCGTCCCTCTCCGTATAAAAGAAGGCAGCTAAGCTGCCTTCTCATTAAACTATTTTAGGTTTTCGGAAATCCTGTTTATGTACTAGTGAACAGAGATGATCTGTACTTCGTAAGGTTCATCGACCTTAACGGTAACGGTATCGCCGACTCTCTTGTTCAGGATCGCTTCCGCAAGCGGAGTGACATTGGACAGACGTCCGTTGAGCGGATCGGCTTCGACTGTACCGACGATCGTATAGACCAGGGTATTCCCGGTATCGAGTTCCTTGACCTCTACAGTGGAGCCCAGACGAACGAACTTTGTGGAACGGGAGCCGGAGATGACTTCCGCGTTACGGATCATATGTTCGAGTTCTTTGATACGGGCTTCGACCTGTGCCTGACGGTCTCTGGCAGCATCGTAGTCGGCGTTTTCGGAAAGGTCGCCCTGTGCACGTGCTGCTTTCAGCTCTTCAATGACTTCCGGTCTGGTTACATGGACCAGTTCATTTAACTCATTCTTTAAATTTTCTAAACCTTCTTCGGTTATATAATTCTTTTCTTTATTTTCATCCATCTTCGTATACCTCCCGGTTATTTTATCATTTTATTCTGCAGAATACTATTGATTTTCGTCTCCAAGAGATCGACCGCCACCAGGTTCCTGCCACCGGAAGGAATGATGATGTCGGCATACTTCTTGGTCGGTTCGATGAATTCCTCGTGCATCACCCGTACCGTATTGCAGTACTGGTTGATGACCGATTCCATGGATCGTCCGCGCTCGATCATATCACGCTGCAGACGACGGATAAAGCGGATATCTGCCGGAGTATCCACAAATACCTTGATATCCAGTCTTTCGCGGATCGCGCTGTTTTCCAGGACGAAGAGTCCTTCGAGCACCATGACATTGGTCGGTTTGACGATCTCCGTGACATCGGAACGGGTATGGTGAACATAGTCATAGGTCGGCTTTTCGATCTGTTCGCCCTTCTTCAGCATATCCAGATGGCGGATCAGAAGATCATGGTCGAAAGCGTTCGGATGGTCATAGTTCGTTTTCAGACGTTCCTCAAACGGGAGGAAGGACTGATCTTTGTAGTAGTCGTCTTCCTTGATGATCGTGACCGCATCGGAATCGCTGTAGGATTCCTGGATACGGCGGGCAATGCTGGTCTTGCCGCTGGCAGAACCGCCCGAGATACCGATCAGGATCGTTTCTTTGTCGTCTAATAACATGTTAAGTACTCCTCAACATTCCGCTGATGTTCCGCGAAATCTCTCGCGTAATGGACCGTACCGCCCTCATGGCAGACATCGGCGATGAAGAACAGATAACCTTCATTGCGGTCAGTCGGATTCAAAGTCGCGTAGAGCGCTTCCTTGCCCGGGCTGACGATCGGTCCCGGAGGAAGTCCCGGATAAAGATAGGTGTTATAGGGATCTTCGTAGTTCGCGTTATATTCGCATTCTGTCCAGTTCTGATCGTTTTCAAGATCGATCGCGTAACAGACGGTAACGGAACTCTGCAGCGGCATGTCGATCTCCATGCGGTTATAGAAGACGCCGGCGATCGTGCCCATCTGCTCAAAGGAAGAAGATTCGTACTGGACGATGCTGGCAAGCGTGAAGATCTCATGGATGCTGAGTCCGCTCTTATCGAATTCACCGCGCAGTTCATCGTATACAGCAGCAGTGTTGTCGAGGATCTTCGTTGTCACCGTTTCCATATCCGTATCACGCAGGAAGGTGTAGGTATCCGGGAAGAGATAACCCTCAAGCGGATGACGGACTTTGTTGCCGAGTACTTCGTCCGTAAGGAATCCGTACTCGCCGATCCATCTTCTGACATTATCCTCATTGTCCCAGTAGGCAATGAGTTCGTCCTTATCGAGATTTGTTGAATCCGCGATCTTGGCCGCGAAATCCTTCAGCCAGTCTCCTTCGATAAAGGTGATCGAAACTGTGTCCTGAATGATGTTTTTGGAATCACTCAGATAATCGATCAGTGTCGGCAGATCCGCCGCCGGGATCTCATATTTGCCGGCTTTGAAGTTCGAGGGATGCAGGAAGCGGGAATAGTAATACGCTAAAGTACCGCTGTTGATAAAGCCTTCTTCCTCAAGGTTGGCGAAGACTTCGCGCGGATAGCTGTTTTCCGCGATCACAAAGGAACCGCTGCTCAGAGCGCCTCTGACTGTGTTGCGGTAAACAACGAAAGAGAGTCCGCCGATCGCGATCAGCAGCGCAAGGATCAGTCCTAAAAGCTTTTTCATACTATTCTTCGTCTCCGAATGCGCCGGAGAAGATCTCTTCCGCGATCGCAAGCTGTTCTTCATCTTCTACGATCTCGATCGATTGCTCGTCGCCGACACGGAACAGGTAAGCCTGATCACTGTTATCAGGGTCTTCAACGAGCACATATTGGGAACCGTCGTTCTCATAGGTCAAAAGGATCTTGAAGGCGCGTTCGACACCGGTGTCGTCTGTAATGTAGATCTGGTTCTCGTCCATGTTATCCTTTCTTGCGGTCCAGATACGTCTGCAGGATGGTCGAGGCAGCCATCTGGTCCACGTTCGCTTTACGCTTCTTACGGTCGGTATTGAGACCGGCCATCGTCTTTAATGCCATGACTGTGGTCAGACGTTCATCTTCCAGAACGACCTCCACATTTCTTTCTTCCTCAAGCGCAGCCTTGAAGTCTTCTGAAAGCTGGGCTTTTTCACCGATCGCCCCGTTCATGTGCTTCGGATAGCCGAGCACAACTGTCTTGATGTCATAACGGTCGATGTATTCCAGCGTCTTTTCAAAAGCGGCATCGTAGTCCCCTTCCGCGAAACGAAAAGTCTCTTTCATCAGAGCCATCTTTTCGTCGGCTGAGGAGAGTGCGATGCCTAAAGTACGGCTGCCGAGATCAAGTCCCAGGATCCGCACGTTTATTTGCTTTCCAGGTAGGAACGGACGAGTTCCTCGATGATCTCGTAGCGTTCGACTTTCTGAATGTTCGAACGGGCATTGTTATGGCTGGAGATATATGCCGGGTCACCGGAGATCAGATATCCGGAGAGCTGGTTGACGGCATTGTATCCGCGTTCTTCCAGTGCCTGCTGAACGGATTTAAGGAGCTGTTTCGTGTACTCTCTTTCGACATCTTTGGAAGAGAATAACATAGTTGAAGATCTGTCTGCCATACTAAGCCTCCTGTTTTAAAATATAGTTTTCAATTTTATTGAGAAGTTCTTTTGCGTTTCCGTTCTCACCACCGCCCTGTGCGGTATCCGGGCGTCCGCCGCCGCGGCCGTTGCACTGTGCGGAGATGAATTTCACGAGATTGTTAGCGCTGTATCCGGCTTTGACCCATTCCTGAGACATCGTGACGACATAAGCGATCTTTTCACCCTGTTCATTCAGGACGACAACGAGGCCTTCCTTCAGCTTCTCACGGATCGTATTGGCATATTCCTTTAAGAACTGGTCGGAATCCTTGAGGTGAACGAGCAGGTACTCTCTGCCTTCGAATTCCTTCGCGTCATTGGTCAGGACATCCGCTTCGATCTGGTTGAGCTGTGTCTGCAGTTTCTTGTTTTCATCCTTGAGCTCTTTTGCTTCATTCAGCATGATCTCAATACGGTTGCGGATCTGACCGACACTTTTCAGTCCGAGCAGGTCACGCAGAGCGCGGAGCTGCAGCTCTTCGTCCTTGTTGTCTTCGTAAGCGTTGTATTTGGTCTCCGCTTCGATACGGCGGATACCGGAACCGATAGATTCCTCGGAACGGATCTTGTAGCAGCCAAGTTCCGCGGTATTGGAAGCATGTGTACCGCCGCAGAATTCCTTGGACGGGCCCATGGTGACGACGCGTACGCTGTCACCGTATTTTTCATTAAACAGTGCGACTGCACCGGTCTTCTTTGCTTCTTCGACCGGCAGGACTTCGGTACTGACGTCATAGCCGGCAAAGATATAGGAGTTGACGAGCTTTTCGACTTTATCGAGATCTTCTTCGGAGATCTTCTCGAAATGTGTGAAGTCGAAACGGCTGTAATTCTCACAGACATAAGAACCGGCCTGGGCGATATGATCGCCGAGGACAGCTTTCAGGGCAGCCTGCAGAAGATGGACAGAGGAATGATTCGCCTTGATCCTTTCTCTGCGGGCGGCATCGATCTTGGCGCAGAGCTTATCACCTTCTTTGATCGTTCCCTTAGTGACTTTGACATGATGCAGATACTGGCCGTTCGGCGCTTTCTGCACATCCTTGACTTCTGCTTCGATATCGTTATTCGTTAATACACCGGTATCGGCGATCTGGCCGCCGCTTTCGGCATAGAAGCAGCTTCTGTCGAGAACGACTTCGCCTTCATCCTCTAAGAAATCAACACGGACACTGTCCTTGAACAGAGCAACGACTGTACCCTCGTCTTCATACTGGCTGTAGCCGCTGAAGAAGAACGGTGTGTTGAGCTCGAGCAGATCCTTGGACTGGTTGTGCATGGAGTCGGTATTTCCTCTGGCGGAAGAAGCCATCGCCTTCTGCACGTTCATGCAGCGTTCGAATCCTTCGAGGTCGCATTTTAAGCCGTGGTCTTCGGCTGCCTCAACGGTCATCTCCTTCGGGAAACCGTAGGTATCATGAAGCTTGAAGATCACTTCGCCAGACAGGACACCATTCTCAGCTTTGGCGATCGCTTCATCAAGAAGCTTTTCGCCATTGTTCAGTGTCTCCAGGAAGGACTGTTCTTCCTTCTTGATCAGCTTCTGAACGAATTCCTGCTTTTCGCCAAGATACGGATAGTAATCCTTCATGATCTCAGTTACAGTCGGAACGAGTTCATAAAGGAAGGCATGCTGAATGCCGAGCTTACGGGCAAAACGCATTGCTCTGCGCAGTACACGGCGTAAGACATAACCGCGTCCTTCGTTGGAGAAGTTCGCGCCGTCGCTTAAGGCAAAGGTAACAGTACGGACATGGTCGGCGATGACACGGTAAGCCATCTTGTATTCACCGCTGTACGGGCAGTTTGTATACGTCTCTGTCTTACGGATGATCGGTAAGAACAGATCGGTATCAAAGTTCGTTTCGCCGTCCTGGATCAAGCATACGAGACGCTCAAGACCCATACCGGTATCGATGTTCTTCTGCGGAAGTTCCTTGTATTCGCTTCTGGGCGTTCCCGGTTTTGCGTCGTACTGGGAGAAGACGACGTTCCAGACTTCAACGTAACGGTCATTTTCCATCTCTTCGAAGAAAAGACGTTCGCCGATCCCCTTGGGGTCATATGCCGGACCGCGGTCATAGTAGATCTCGGTATCCGGTCCGGACGGGCCTTCACCGATCTCCCAGAAGTTATCGGGGGATTTCAGGATATGGGAAGGATCGACGTGGCATACCTTCGTCCAGATCTCATATGCTTCGTTATCATCCGGATAAACGGTGATATAGAGCTTATCCTTATCGAAACCGACCCACTGTTCGGATGTCAGGAACTCCCAGGCAAACGGGATCGCTTCCTTCTTGAAGTAATCACCGATCGAGAAGTTACCGAGCATTTCGAAGAACGTATGGTGACGGGCTGTCTTTCCGACGTTCTCGATATCGTTGGTACGGATGGATTTCTGCGCATTGGTGATGCGTCTGTTTTTCGGCTTTTCACGGCCGTCAAAGTATTTCTTTAAAGCGGCGACACCGGCGTTGATCCATAAAAGGCTCGGATCATCGACCGGGATCAGGCTCGCGCTTGGTTCTACCATATGTCCTTTGGAAACGAAATAGTCCAGGAACATTTGTCTTATTTCACTACTGCTTCTTTTTTTCATCGTAATTCCTCCAAACAATACAAAAAACTCTCACACTATTTTAACACAACCAAAGAACTTTAGAAATAAGATATATCGCGCGCAAAAAGCAGGATCATCTGATCCTGCTCATTTGATTTGATTAACGCTTTTTGAGGATACCGAGGATGGATCTTGTCAGCTCGCGTCCGACGGTATTGAAAACGGTGCGCTTCAGACTGTTCAGTGTGGTCTGACGCTGACGGCGTTCTCTCTCCTCTTCTTTCTGACGGGCTTTCTCTTCGGCAAGGCGCTGTTTTTCTTCCTCTTTCGCCTGCTTTTCCGCTTCCTTGGCAGCCTGTTTGTTTGCTTCTTCCTCTTCCTTTTCCTTGCGTTTCTTTTCCGCTTCTTCGGCTAAGAGTTCAAATGCGGATTCGCGGTCGAGCGGTGTGTCATATTTCTCAGCAAGAGAATCGAACGCGGTCAGCTGCAGGATCATGGATGCCGGTAAAGCACCATCCTTGCTCTGCGGCGGATAAAGGATGTGGGTACGTTCAACGATGGAGGGAACACCCTTCGCGTCGATGAAGGAGACAAGCGTTTCGCCGATCCCCAGTTCCAGGATGACTTCGCTGGTCTTGAAGTTCGGGTTCGAGCGGAATGTGTCGGCAGCGGCATTGACCTTCTTGATCTCGGCCGGAGTGTAGGCACGCAGACCATGCTGGATACGGTTGCCCAGCTGACCGAGAACGGAATCCGGAAGATCGTTCGGGGTCTGGGTGACGAAGTAAACGCCGACGCCCTTGGAGCGGATCAGACGTACGACCTGATTGATCTTTTCCAGTAAGGCGGACGGGCAGTTATCGAACAGCAGATGTGCTTCATCAAAGAAGAAGACCATCTTTGGTTTATCAAGATCACCGACTTCCGGCAGCAGCTCATAGAGCTCACTCAGCATCCACAGCATGAATGTGGAGTAAAGACGCGGTTTCTGGAAAAGCTTTTCGCATTCCAGGATATTGATATAGCCGCGGCCGTCAGAATCGAATTTCAGCCAGTCATTGAGATCCAGAGCCGGTTCCCCGAAGAAATGATCCGCGCCCTCGTTTTCAAGTGTCAGCAGTGAACGGATCAGAGCACCGACGCTCTGCTTGGAGACATTACCGTATGTCAGAGTGATCTCATCGGCATTGTCGGCAACATACTGCAGCACAGAACGCAGGTCCTTGATGTCGATCAGTAAAAGTCCGTTATCATCAGCGATACGGAAAGCGATATTCAGAACGCCGTCCTGGGCATCGGTAAGACCCATGATGTTGGATAAAAGGATCGGGCCCATATCCGAGATCGTCGCGCGTACCGGATGGCCCTTTTCACCAAAGACATCCCAGAAAGTGACCGGGAAGGATTTGTAGGTAAAGCCCTTCTTGTCCATACCCAGTTTTTCGATATTCTTACGGTTTCCTTCACTGTCTGTGCCAGGTTCGGCAAGACCGGTCAGGTCGCCCTTGATATCGGCTGCAAATACCGGGACCCCGGCATCTGAGAAAGATTCCGCGAGAACACGCAGAGTCGTCGTCTTACCGGTACCGGTAGCACCTGCGATCAGTCCGTGGCGGTTTGCCCGGGAAAGTTCCAGATACTGTTCATTCTCATTTTTGGAAATCCAGATTTTTCCATCTCCTGTATACATAAGCTCGAACCTCCTTATGTTTATTTAATTATAAATCAATCCGCTTTACGTTGACCACGTCTTGCGTGATTTCAATATAGGCGAAACACGGCCGGGAACCGTCGTGATTGGAAGCGGCGGAACCGGGATTGATGAGCCGGACACCATTCACCGTTTCATCGATAAACAGATGCAGATGCCCGAAAAAGACGAGATCGCATCCCTTCGCTTTTGCGGCATTGCTCATGGCGTTAAGATCGGCGTTGCCAAGGGTATGTCCGTGACACATGAAGATCTTATGTCCCTCGATCTCCAGCTCGCGGTAGAGCGGAAAATCAGCGCGGTCGCAGTTTCCCTTCACTGAGGCAAAAGGACGCAGATCATCGGCGTCCATCAGAGAATCTCCGCAGTGCAGATAATAATCCGCTGCCGGATAAAGAGCATCAATGCGTGATAAGACTTCGCGGTGTCCGTGAATGTCCGACAGTAAAACGATCTTCTTCATCCCTTCTTTACCTGATCGATAAAGGCTTTTGTGCAATATCGTAAATGGATATAGGGTTCATTATTGTAAACACGGCGGATAAAGCCGTATTCCTCGACATTCTGCAGCAGCCAGGCGATCTTTCTTTCAGCGTCGGCGCCAATATCGTTGAAGGAAACATCGATCGCAAGACCAGTCTGGTGTTCGTTGTGTCCCGGCGGGATCGAGGATTCGCCGGCCCTGTATTCCTCTTCAAGATCCGTGTAGGAAACATACGCCTTCTCGATATTCATACCGCCGCAGAAACCGCCGTAACGGTCAGCCAGCGCATCACACATATGGGTAAGATCATTCTGCATATCGGTGCGGATCTGTATGCCTTCGTCAAATCCGATCGTGGACGCGTCGACTAGACCCATCGGGATACGGTTGGCGATCGTTGTTTTTTCATTCAGGACGATATTGAGAAAATCCGGGGTGCGGCTGAGTTCGGCGTTCGGATAATAGGGATCGCCGTTGCGCAGCCAGAAAAGAACTTCATTGGTGGAATAAGCCGAGAGAAGATTCAGGGCGATGTCCTGACCGTTTTCATATTTCAGCGTCTCTTCCGCAAAGGCGACGATATCGTATTTCGTCAGATAGTTGACATCGCGCATCAGTTCACGGTAGTACTCGACATGATAGATATTGAATCCCGGTGCTTCGATCAGATCGATGAAATAGCTGGGTTCGATCGCGTATTCGATGATGTAATTGACGGCGTCATCGTCCAGATACTCGTCGATCAGCTTTCTGGCCTGCTTGTCCTGATAAGGATAACGGGAAAGACGGTCAAAACGGGTATTCATCCGGATATAAGCGCCTAAGAAGATCAGAATGATCACCATAACGGTGATCGCGCGGTTGCGCATGTCACGGTCACGCAGGATCATTTGAGCAGCCAGTCCTTTCCTTTGATCACTTCCGTCTTGGAGAGACCGATAAAGCCCTGCTGACGCAGGCATTCGTACGCGCCGATGGCGACGCAGTTGCTGAGATTCAGAGAACGCGCTTCGGCACGCATCGGAAAACGGTATGTTGTATCCAGATGATCACGCAGGATCTCTTTCGGGATACCGGTGCTTTCCTTGCCGAAGATCAGATAGGTATTCTCTTCCTCTGTTTCAAAACTGCATTCGTCAAAGGATTTCAGTCCGTAACGGGAAAAATAGACAAAAAGACCATGATTCTCTTTTTCGAAAGTTTCATAGTCGGGATAAGCACGGTAATCGATCTCCGAGATATAATCCATGCCGGCACGGCGCAGATGATGCTCATCAAGATAGAAGCCAAGCGGCTCAATCAGGTGCAGACGCATGTCAAAAGCCATGCAGGTGCGCATGATATTTCCCGTATTCTGCGGGATCTCGGGACAGTAAAGAACGATATTGTTCATGCGGTCTTCCTTTCCAGGAACCTGAACAGCAGGTAGAAGAATAACAGAGCTACAAACAGCAGTATCAGGATGCGGTAGACAAGCGCCGAGAAGAATGCGGACGGCACCATATTGATCATGATCTCTGTCGCCGGATCCAGCAGCCACAGGTCATTATCGAATAACAACAGATGGAAATCGGTCCAGAAACGATCGAAATCAACGACCGCAAAGAGACCTAAAGCACCGAATATGGCGGCGAATACGCAGAGTGCGGTCACATAGCCTTTCCGATATAACTTAAAGGACTGTTTCTTGTTCATTGCGTAGACGACTGCGAATAAGGCGACAGCGCCGATCGCGCAGAGATTACGCACCAGCAAAGCCTTCTGATAGAGCGCCTTGACATCGACCATATGGAGCTTTTCACGCTCATCATAGATCTCGCGTTCCTTACCCTGGATGACCGCCTGGCCATCGATATTGTCACGTTTATCTTTCAGATAATCGAGCAGGATATTCGTCATATCGACAAGCGTTTCATCGGTCACGCCGATCGAGGCGGCGGTATTCTCCTGCTTGTAGATCTTCGCGTAGAAATTGCTGTCAAAACAGCAGAAATCGACGATCGTAAGAAAAACCGCCATCATCAGTAAAAAACAGGCCGCGACAGAGAGAAGATTACGCTTCAAGATGAGCCACCAGCTTTCTTAAAGCGATACCGCGGTGCGATACCTTATGTTTCTCTTCCGCGCTGATCTCGGCAAACGTCTTGCCAAGCGGCGGATAGTAGAAGATCGGGTCATAACCGAAACCGTTCTCCCCGGCGATCTTCTGGGCGATCTCACCGTAGCATTCGCCGATGAAATGGTATTCCTGCTCCCCGTCATAATAGACCATGGCACAGGTATAATGGGCGGTGCGGTCCTTGATATCCTTCATCATTTCGAGTATCTTAGTATTTCTCTCAAAATAACTGTAATTCTTATAGAAACGGGCGCTGTGCACACCGGGCAGCTCGTTGAAATAGGCGATCGAAAGACCACTGTCATCGGCGATGACCGGGATCTTGGCCAGATCGTAATAGGCTCTGGCTTTGATAGAAGCGTTTTCGATAAATGTATAGGCGTCTTCTTTGACGTCCACGTCGCAGTCAAGATCCGCTAAGGAAAGCACTTCATACTTCCCCTTCAGCATTTCCCGGATCTCCCGGACTTTGTTCTTATTCGTACTTGCGATCAGGATTTTCTTCATGATTAACATTGTACCACAATCCCCCGCGGTTCTTAACTTTTGGGACCCAAACTCCTATAATAAAAATATGAAACACGTTTTTATCATTAATTCGATTTCCGGCAAGGGAAGCGGTCTGAAGATCCAGGATATGATCCGTAAAGTCGCGGAGGAAAAGCAGCTGGATCACGTTATCGCACTGACGGAACGTCCGGGTCACGCCATCCAGCTGGCGCAGCAGTATTCCCGTCCGGATAACATCATTTATTGCGTCGGCGGCGACGGAACGCTCTGGGAAGTCCTCAACGGGATCGCCCCGGGAACGACATTAGGCATCATTCCGGCAGGTTCCGGCAATGACTTTTACCGTCTCATCGGACCGGATATCTCCGATCCTGAAAAGATCCTGCGTGACACGATCGACGCCCCTGTTAAACAGATCGATATTGGCGAGACCCAGAACATGCGTTTTCTCAATACGACCTCTTTCGGCATCGATGCCGATGTCAATGAATACGCGTCCCATCTCATACGTAAAACGGTCATCACCAAAGGACCGGCCTATATCATCAGTATCATCAAGAACCTGCTGACCCTGAAGCCGAAGCATATCCGTATCAATATCGACGGTCAGGAACATGAGGGCAATTACTATATCGTCGCCTGCATGAACGGCCGCTATTACGGCAACGGTGTATTGCCGGCGCCGGAAAGCGATCTGCAGGACGGCTATTTCGATCTCTGTCTGCTCAACGAGATCCCGAAACGGAAAACGCTCCCCTTCTTAGCACGTTACATGAAGGGAAAGCATCTCGGTTATCCGGGCTTTGAGATCATCCACGCCAAAGATATCATCATCGATTCCGAGCAGGATCTTTCCTGCCAGAGCGACGGCGAGAACTACTACAGCAAGCATATCGAGCTGCACATGAAAAAAGCCTGGCTCAATCTCAAGGTGCCAGGCTATCTGAACATTATTCGTTAGAGTAGAGTTTGATGATCTTCTCGACCAGCGGATGACGGACGACGTCACTGCTCTCGAACTCCAGGAAACCGATCCCTTCCACGTTCTGCAGCGTATTCAGCGCTCTCACAAGACCGGATTCCTCACGGCGCAGATTCAGGTCGATCTGGGTGATATCCCCGTTGACGACCATCTTCGCCGAATTGCCTAAACGCGTCAGAAACATCAGCATCTGACCGGCTGTCGTATTCTGCGCTTCGTCCAGGATGACAAAGCATTTATCCAGCGTGCGGCCGCGCATATACGCGAGCGGCATGATCTCGATCGAACCTTTCTCCAGCAGTTTCTCCACGGTCTCCTTGCCCATCAGGGCATCGAGCGAATCGTAGAGCGGCATGAGATAAGGATCGATCTTTTCTTTTAAGTCACCTGGTAAAAAGCCGAGGCTCTCCCCTGCTTCCACCGCTGGACGTGTGAGCACGATCTTTTCCACGTCTCCGCGTTTGAAAGCCTTAACGGCCATCATGACGGATAAGAAGGTCTTGCCTGTACCGGCCGGACCGATCGAGAAAGTCAGCGGATTCTGTTTGATCGTCTCGATCAGAAGCTGCTGATTATAGGTCTTGCAGAAGATCGGTTTGCCTCCGGCTGTGAGTCCCACCTGGCGGTCTCGCCAGGAAAGATCCTCTTCGCGGACATGGGACTTGTAGAGTTTCCGGATCAGTCCTGTATCGATCGTGATCCCCTTATCGATCAGATCGGTCAGGATCTTTAAAAACGACTGAAAACCCTCCGGATCGCTTCCTTCGTATTTGAACGTATTATTGCGAAAGACGAGATTGCAGTTGAATAGCTCTTCCAGATACTGGAGATTGCTGTCGAATGCACCGATCAGCTCTTTGGCGTCATGGTCACTCAGATCGATTTCAAATTCCTTATAAGACAAATTGTTTCCTCTTTCCCGACGGAACTCAGAGAGCTCCGTTCAAAGTAAAAAAAATAGTAAAATTAATTACTATTTTCCTTTTCTTGCTTTACGGGCAGCTTCCTGTTTTAACTTACGCTTAACACCCGGCTTTACGTAGTATTCACGTTTACGAGCTTCAACCAGGGTGCCGTTACGGGAGACCTGACGCTTAAAACGACGTAAAGCATCATCTAACGGTTCGTTCTCTTTAACTATTACCTTCGCCACAATTACACCCCCTTTGCTGACTTGTTCATTATACAGTCTAATTTTCCTAAAATCAATTATTCATTAACTGCTGAAGATATTTTTTTGCAAGATCGCTGTCACCGGCATAGGATTCGTTGCCCAGCGAACGGTTGATGTACTTTTCGTTCCCCTTTCCGAGAAGCAGGACACAGTCGGCGCTGTTCGCCAGCATGAGCGCTGAGAAGATCGCTTCCTCTCTTTTCTCGATCAGGACATGGGGAATGCTGTCGTTGCTCAGGAACATCTTGTTCAGCTCATTGGGATCACGGTCGCCGGAATCATTCTCCGTCAGCACCAGCATGTCGCAGTACTTATTGAGCAGCTGGATCGCTTTCTGGCGGAAACTCTTCTCGCTTTTCTGGTTGAAACCGTAGACCGCGATGATGCGGTGATAGGAATCCGTTGTTTCCTTGGCGTATTCGAGAAGATCACGCAGAGCGCCGCTGTTTTTCGCCTGGTCAACGATCACCCGGAAACTCTGGCCCAGGGAGATGTTCTGCAGATAGCCCTGCGGGAAAGTGAATCCGTTCAGGTTCTTCAGTACGAAATCAAGCGGATATCCGCGCTGGGTCAGACAGGCGATGATCGCCAGGATCGGATAGACACAGTTACGTCCGAGCAGATGCGTCGTGACCTCAAACTCCTCTTCTCCATAGCGCAGAAGGAAAGTCGTGTGATCGGGATAGATCTTCACATCGCGGGCCTGATAGTCGTTCCCTGCGCCAAAGCCGAAGGTCATGCAGTCATGGGTGATATTCCCGGTACGGATCGCCGGATCGTCTCCGTTCAGGATGACGTCGCAGGTCTCCGGCAGGCTGTTGATATAGTTCTGGTAATTCAGACAGTAATCGGTCTCGGAATCGGTGAATTCCCAGTCATCGGTATCGGTACCGACATAGATAAAGCTTTCGGGAACAACTCCGGCAAGCTTCTTCAGTTCGATGCCGGAAAGATTCATTTCATAACAGCAGGACAAAACGCCGGCGTTCTTCATCGCGCTGAGGATACGCTGGTTCTCGATGATCGTCAGTGTCGGCGCTTTGGAGAGGCGTTCGATATCCTTATAATAAATGCCCATCGAACCGATATAACCGCAGGGACGATCAAAGGAGTCGATGATCTTCTTGATCGTGAACGCGGTCAGGCTGCGGTAATCGTTGCCGCCGATGATGATATTCTCCATTTCCTTGGAGGGATTCTTGTAGAAAGCGGCAGCGATATGATTGAGCGTATCGAGCGTGTCATTGACACGGATAAAGATGACTGGATAGGAAGTATCGATATCCTCACTGTAGATGATGACCTTCGCACCGTTTTTGATCGCTTCCTTTACGAAGTCGTGGCCGTTATAGCGGACGCCGCGGATGCAGAAAAAGATCGCGTCGATCATCGGCATGCGGCTGTCGCAGGAAAGCTGCTGGATCTCGATATCCGGAGCGTTCTTGAAGAAGCTGTTCAGTTTCATAAAGCTTCACCCTCCATGCCTTCCGCATTCAGTCCGGTAAAGCGGACCGGAAGGCTCGTGCCGATCGGATAGGTCCCGGCAACTCTGGTATAGACATATTCACGGGAATAGCCGTAGCTAAAGCCCTTCTCGTTCTTTTCAACGAAGATCCGGGTCTCCAGATCCAAAAGCGAACGGTGATAGGCCTCGGTCTTCTTTGCTTCAAGAAGATTGACCTGACGGATCCTTTCTTTCACGATCGTTCCGTTCACGAAGTCACTGCGCTTATCGGCAGCTGTGCCCTTCTTGCGGGCATACGGGAAAAGATGGATAAAGCTGAAATCGATCACATCGAGGAATTTCAGGGTCTCTGCAAAATCCTCATCGCTCTCGCCCGGGAACCCGACGATCAGGTCGGTGCTGACGGAGATATGCGGGATCTTGGCACGGATATAATCCGTTTTTTCTTTAAAGAACTCTGTCGTATAGGGACGGTTCATCTCTTTTAAGGTACGGTCGCAGCCTGCCTGCAGCGGGATATGCAGATGCGGGGCGATCTTCGGCTCCTGTGCCATGAAATCGATCATCGCGTCCGGGATCTCCGTGATCTCGATCGAAGATAAGCGGATCGTCTGCAGTTTTTCGATCTTGACGAGTTCCTTTAAAAGATCGAGCAGATGGTATTCTCCGTCAAAATAACGTCCGGTATGGATGCCGGTCAGAACGATCTCACTCGTGCTTTCGGCAAAGCGTTTCGCCTGTTCGATCACATCCTCATGACGGGCGGAGCGTTCACGTCCTCTCGCGTAAGGGATGATACAGTAAGCGCAGAACTGGTTGCAGCCATCCTGGATCTTTAAGAAAGCGCGGTCCTTACGACCGTAGTCCTCGAGAGGCATATCCTCAAAAGTGATGCCGTCGAGCTTGCCGACTTCCTTGGAACGGACACCCTGGTCGATCAGCTGTTTCAGATCCTTCTTGCCGCGGCTGCCGATCAAAAGGTCGACCTCTTCAAAGACCGCCGCATTCGGATCGGTCTGGACATAACAGCCGACAACGGCGATATACGCATCCGGGTTCAGCCTTCTGGCCTGGCGGATGAACTTGCGGGTCTTCCCTTCGGCGATGTTGGTGACAGCGCAGCTGAAAATAATATAGATATCCGCCATTTCCTTGAAGGAGACTTTGCGGTAGTCGCGGTCCATCTCCTGTTCGATATAGGCGGCTTCATAATCGTTTACCTTGCATCCTAGTACAAGCGTTGCATAAGTTTTCATAGTACGATTATACAACTAACGGACAAAATTTAGAAAGCAGTAAGAACAGCCTGCGGATCACGATCGTCAAAATGCTTGAAAGTCCGCTATCCAAGGGCGTTTCTTGACATTGACACACGATTGTGACAAACTTTATTTATTATTGTGACCAATAACAGTTAGGAGTGTGATGATCCTTTATGGACGATGGCGGTCGAATATCCTGGTTATTACCGGTAGTAATTCTCATATTCTGCGCATTTTATCTGGCAGTGACAGAAACAGCATATGCTTCTGTATCTAAGACAAAGATCAAATCACTGGCAGAGAGAGGAAATGCCAAGGCGGAAACAGCCCTGCATATCCTCGATAATTTCGATCGGGCAATAACCACGATTCTTATCGGAACCAACATTGTTCATATTGCCGCGGCCTCGATCGTGACCCTGAACGTCACAAAGATCTGGGGCATCGGAGCAGTCAGTATCTCGACCATCATTACCACTTTGGCTGTTTTTTTCTTTGGCGAAATGCTCCCGAAAAGCATCGCCCGGAAATACAGCGAGTACTTTACACTGACATGTTCCGGGGTATTGAATTTCCTGATGATCCTCTTTAGACCGGCAAGTTCCTTCCTGACCTGGATCGGCGACAAGATCGCTTCCATGTCCGGAGATGAAGGCGAAGTTTCGGTCACTGAAGATGAGTTATATGACATCATTGAAGACCTTACCGAAGAAGGCGTTCTGGACGAAGATCAGGGCGATCTCATTTCTTCTGCCCTGCAGTTCCGTGAAGTCACTGCTGAAAACATCCTGACCAGCCGCATCGACGTCACCGCGATCGATATGGAGATGAGTCCGGAGGAGATCATCACGATCATCAAGAGCTGCAACCATTCGCGTTTACCGGTCTATAAGGATACGATCGATCATGTCGTCGGTATCTTGCATATCCGTAAATATATGAAAGCCTATCTCGCAGGAAGAGATCTGCGTGATATCACGCCCCTTCTTGATCCCGCTCTCTTTATCCATCAGTCTGCCAAGATCGACGATCTTCTGGAGATGATGTCCGCCAAAAAGACCAATGTCGCGATCGTTACCGATAACTACGGCGGTACTCTGGGTGTCGTATCTGTTGAGGATATCCTCGAGGAACTCGTCGGCGAGATCTGGGATGAAGACGATAAAGCCGAAGAGAACATCATTCCGCTGGAAGAGAATTCCTACAGCGTCAGCGCTGACGAGCTTTTCATCAACGTCCTTGATGATCTCGATGTCAGCTATACCGAAGAGGAAGAAAAAGAGATCGACAACAAGCTGATCAGTGAATTATGCTATGAGAACTTCACCAAGATCCCGGTTGAAGGCGATTCCTTTACGCTTCTGAATACCAGACTTGAGATCGAATCGATGCAGCAGAACCGCATCGTCCGGGTCAAGCTGACTGTTCTTCCGAAGGAAGAGAAAGGAGAAGAGAAATAATGGGCCTGCCTATCCTTTTGATCGGGATCCTGCTCTGTATCTGCGGATCCGCCTTCTTCTCCGCCAGTGAGATGTCCTTCTCTTCCGCCAATAAGCTGCGTCTTGAAAACAGCGCCGAGGAAGGAGACGAAGGAGCCAAGAAAGCTTTCTGGATCACAGAACATTTCGATGACGCGCTTTCCACGATCTTAGTCGGAAATAACCTCGTCAATATCGCTGCTTCCTCTATGGGCAGTATCGTTATCCTGCTGACGCTCGGCGAGAAATACGCCTGGGTGTCCACCCTGGTGATCACGATCCTGGTCATCATCTTCGGAGAAACGATCCCGAAGATCACAGCCAAGCGCAACGCGACGAATATGGCGATTGCTTTTGCCCCGTTGACCCGTTTCCTGATGTTCATCCTGCGCCCTGTCACTCTGCTCGTTGTGACCCTGGTCAATCTGATCACCCATTTCCTGAAGGGTGAAGCGGAAGACGAAGACGCGAAAGTCGATGAACTCCATTCGATCATCGATACCGCGGAAGATGAAAACGTGCTGGATGAAGACGAGTCGGAACTGATCAATGCCGCGATCGACTTCGCCGATATCTCTGTCTCCGAAGTCATGACTGCCCGTGTCGACCTCGTCGCGATCGATATCGATGATGACCGCGAAAAGATCCTCGAGACGATCCAGAACTCCAGCTTCTCCCGTATCCCGGTCTATGAAGACAGCATCGACAACGTGATCGGTGTGCTCTCCGTTAACCACTTCCTGAAAGCTTCGATCGATGATCCGAACGTCGATATCCGTACCCTGATGATGAAGCCGATCTTCATCTATAAGACGATCAAGCTTCCGGATGCCCTCTCGTCCTTCCGTTCCAAGCAGCAGCACCTGGCCATCGTTACCGATGAATACGGCGGCACCATGGGCGTTGTTTCCCTGGAAGACATCATGGAAGAGATCGTCGGTGATATCTGGGATGAAACAGACGTCATCGAGGAAGAGATCGTTGCCAAAAATGACGATGAATTCGAGATCGACGGTGATATGGCTCTGGATGAATTCTGGGAGACCTTATCCCTTGACCGTAATAAATTCGAGGAATATGAAAGTGAAACTGTCGGCGGCTGGTGTATCGAGATGATGGACCGCTTCCCGGATGTCGGTCAGAGCTTCACTTATGAAAACTATACGATCATCATTCAGGATGCCGATGACCGCCGCGTCAAGAAGGTCCTGATCAAGAAGAACAAGACGTCCGAGGAAGAAAAACACTGATCCTCACCAACATCAACAAAAGAAATGGTATAGCCCGGCTATACCATTTTTAATAATTCCGATAAAGAAGTGCTAGGCTTTCTTTGCGTATTTATTGAACCAGTCGGTGATCTCCGTCAGTCTGCGGATACGGTGCTGCGGCTTGCCGGAGCGGGAAAGCTCATGGTTCTCACCGTGGAAGATGACCATACGGGTATCCACTCCTCTTATGGCGAGGGCCTGCATCATCTGCATGCCTTCCGGCAGCGGACAGCGGTAGTCCTCATCGGAATGGATAAATAACGTCGGTGTTTTGACATTTTCCGCATATTTCAGCGGGGGATGATCCCAGAGGACAGCGGTATCTTTAAAGATGTCTTTCGCTCCGCACTGATCCGGTCCGAAGTACGGACCGATATCGGAGATAAAGGAGAATGATACCCAGTTGGAGATCGAACGCTGGCTGGCAGCGCAGCAGAAACGATCGGTATGACCGATGATCCAGTTCGTCATGAAGCCACCGTAGGAACCGCCGGTCTCACAGACTCTTTCGGGATCGATCGCCGGATACGCTTTTAAGACAGCATCCGTGAAGTCCATCAGGTTCTGATAATCGGTATAGCCGTAATCGCCGCGGATATCCGCGAAAGCGTCACCGCGTCCGTCAGAACCTTTGATATTGGTAAAGAAAACGAAATAACCTTCTGAAGCCCACACCTGCATCTCATGGAAGAATGCTTCGCCATAAACGGTTCGCGGTCCGCCATGGATATCGAGAACTGCCGGATATTTCTTTGTATCATCGAAATCGATCGGCAGAAGGACCCAGCCATGCAGTGAAAGATCACCGGAGGTATAATCGATCCTCTGCGGCAGCGCTGTAAATTTTCCATTTAGAAGCTCTTTATTGAACGAAGTCTTTAAGACGATATCTGTTCCGTCTTTTTCCATCGTAGCGATCTCTGCCAGTCTGTCAGCCTTTACTGAGACGAAGGCGATCTTCTCGCCGACATCAAAGAAGGAGAAGATCCCCTGTTCTTCATAAAGGACCGTCTTATTGAAGTCATTATCGAATTTCCAGAGCTCGGAATGGTCTTCCCTGGTGACGACCGTATACCAGGCATCCTCCTGATGAACGCTCTGCTTTCCGCCGCCCAGCATCGTATCTGTACCGACGGAATTGCGGGTACCGAATTCCGGTTTGAATACGAATTCAAGACCATCGTCTTTCACGCGGTAGACCGCGTCTGTTTCGTTTACCCCGTACTCCTTTCCCTGGCTGCCGCGGACATAAAGCTTCCCGTCCAGGAAGAAAGGATCCTGCATCGACCAGCCCTCTTCACCAAAGAGGACTTTATTCTCTTTCGCAGCAAGATCATATGCGAACAAACGGTTATAGAGACTGCTGTTCCCTTTAAATTCTTCTCCGAGATAATAGATCTTCCCCTCTTCCGTGGTCCAGTCATCCACATTGAAGAACGGGTCTGTCAGACGGGTGATCTTTACTTCTTTTCCGGTCTCGATCGTAAAGAGAGCTGTGCGGCTGCCGTTTGTGAAACCTGCACCGTTTTGCCAGTAAGGCACTTCATCGACGACCTGATAATCCTTGTCCTTCTCTTTTGTTTCACGCTTCTGTTTGCGTATCTCCTTTGTATCAAGATAAGCGTCCGGATCGTTCTTATCGATCGCGGCGGCAGTCACATAGAAGCCTTCCTTTACCTTCTTGAGACTTGAAACAGAGAATGGCAGCTCCAGCCACAGCTGCGCTTCGCCGCCCTTTGTGGACAGGCGGAAGATGCCCTGCACGCCCTCTTCCTCAAGCGGTCGGGTGATCAGAAGCGTCTCCTCATCCTCCCAGCCGATCAGCCGGCTCTTTCCTCCGGAAGTAAAGGGAATCGCTCCTTCTTCCTTCAGGAGCCAGACATCCCGCTCATAGTCGTTCTTTTCTTCGTTGGCATTTGCAAGTACGAAAGCTGCGGTCTTCCCGTCCGGGGAATACTGCAGGTTCTCGATGAAACGGATCTTCAAGAGATCCCGGATCGCGATCTTTTCCATATGCTTTCTCCTAATCATGATCGTTTATTGATTTGATTGTATCGTGTTTTTCTTTCTGCGGGCAATGCGGCACTCCGCGGATGCTCTATCGATAGCGTGATAAGAAAAGCTCCCTTGCGGGAGCTTATGTTCTTTATCTTGTCTTGAAGAAATCCGGGATATCGTTATCTTCGTTTTCCTTGGAGATGATGACTTCCGGTTTCAGACGGTCGTTCTCTTCAACTTCACGCTGTTTTCTCGATACAACGGTGGAAGTCTGCGGAGCGGAATGATCCGGGAGATCGAAGCCTGTCGCGATAACGGTAACGATGATGTTCTCACCGATGTCATCATTGATGGCGACACCGTAGATGATATCGATATCATTTCCGGCAGCTTCACGGATGTAGTCGACTGCGATGGAAGAATCGTAGATCGTGATGTTCGGACCGCCGGTGACATTGACGATCGCGGATTTCGCGCCGGTGATCTGGGCTTCAAGCAGCGGGGACTGGATCGCTTTGGCAGCGGCTTCCTTCGCCTTGTTTTCACCCTGTGCCATACCGATACCGATCAATGCTGTACCCTTGCCGGCCATGACTGTGCGGATATCCGCGAAGTCCAGGTTAATGAATGCCGGAACAGCGATCAGGTCAGTGATGGTCTGAACGCCCTGACGTAAGACGTTATCGGCTTCGCGGAAGCTGTCCTGCATCGGGATCTTACCGATCACGCTGAGCAGCTGGTTATTGGAAACGATGATCAGGGAATCAACGTATTCTTTTAACTGTTCAAGACCGACATTCGCCTGGTCCATTCTCTTACGGCCTTCGAAGCTGAACGGCTTGGTAACGATACCGACTGTCAGCGCGCCTGTTTCTTTCGCGATCTTGGCGAAGATCGGAGCAGCACCGGTACCGGTACCGCCGCCCATACCGGCTGTGATGAAGACCATGTCCGCATCAGCCATAGCTTCGCGGATCTCGTCCTCGGATTCCTCGGCTGCCTTGCGGCCGACTTCCGGATCAGCGCCTGCGCCGAGTCCCTTTGTCGTTGTCTTACCGAGAATGATCTTATTTTTACATGTCGAAGAGTTCAAACTCTGAACATCGGTGTTGCAGATATAGAAATCAACGCCTTTTACGCCATCGGTGACCATACGGTTAACCGCGTTGCAGCCAGCGCCGCCGATACCGAAGACTTTGATTCTGGCGACAGTTCTGAATTCGTATTTCTCGCTCATGGATTACTCCTCCTCTTTCCTTTTGCTCATTTCGAACAGACCTCTGATCTTGCTGGTCAGTGTTTCCGCTTCCGCATCATCGCTCTTGTTACTGATCACATTTTCCAGCTCATAGAGATCGACGCTGCTCTTCTCTTCCCCCTTCAGCAAGGCGATATCGCGGTATGCGAAGAAGGCGCCATAGAGTGCGGTCAGTGCGGAATCACGCACACCGATCGTATCCGGGAAATAAGGTTTGACACTGATATCAAGTTTCTTTTGTATTTGCTGCAGCAGAGACTGCATGGATGCACCGTTTCCGGTAACGATGATCGATGTCGGACCGCTCTTCAGGATCGGTTCGGACATGATCGCGATCTTGTCGATGTATTCGTTCAGCTTCGTCTCGATACATTCGCTGAGATCCTTCTCGTTGATCGAGTAGTTCTCTTTTCCGTTCTTGTTCCAGACGTAGACTGCGTCATCGCGGTATTCCCCGTTATACGAGGTGTTGTATTTGATCAGCCTCTTGGCGGTCGAATACGGAAGACCGTATTTCTCGACGACTGCGGCTGCCATGCCGTTCAGGCCTTCGAAGATCGTCTCACAGGAGATCAGTTTGCCCTTGGACAGAAGGCTCAGAACAGTGGATGTATCATTGATGTTCAGAAGGATCAGATTGCGGTTCAGTGTGCGTTCAAACAGAGCCGCTTCCTTGCCGATCGCGTAGGAGTCAAGGCAGACATCCATGATCTTCAGTTCGCATTCATCCAGAAGCGTCGCGTATTCAAAGGCGATCTTCTTGTCCGCGCAGAGCAGATCGATATCAACGGCGAATTCCTCGCAGACTTCCTTTTCCGGGAGGCGTCTGTAGGAAATGCCGTTTACGATATAGCGGATGATGCTGGCGTTAATGATCGTGACATCGTCATCGACCGGGGTCTTCATCGTCTGTGACAAGGCATAGGCGATGTCTTCTTTTGAGAGATAACCGTGCTTCGTCGGCAGCGTTACCTTCAGCGGATAACGCTTCATATTGATCGAAGGGATCAGCAGGATGACCTGCTCCACCTTTGCTCCGAGCATTTTTGAAGTGTTCTCGAGAACCCGTTGCAGCGCTTCTTTCACTTTGTCATGATCGGTAATACGGCAATTGGTCAGGCCTTCACAGGGAACACGTTCCAGTTTGATGACATTGAAACGGGTATTGAAGTACTCGCCTACCAGTAATCTGATTTCGTTTTCTGAAAATTCCAGACTTGCGTATATTTGCTTCATACAATTCTCCAAAACTTATATAAATTTTAACATAATCTTTTATAAGAAACCACTTTCATTTGATGAGTTTTTTCTTGCATTCATACTTTACTTATGCTAAAGTAATTAAGCGTTAATGACTTGTGAAAGGGGGTTTGGCGAATGTCTAAAGTATGCATGATTTCTGGTAGAGGACCTCTGTCCGGAAATAACCGTTCACATTCACTTCGTGCTACACGTCGTAAATGGGATGTAAATCTTCAGAAAGTTACGTTAATGGTCGACGGAAAACCGCAGAAGGTTCGTATTTCCACCCGTGCTTTAAGAACACTTAAGAAAGCTGCAAAAGCTGCATAAAAATACCTGTGCGAACACAGGTTTTTTTATTGCTTATTTCTTTTCGGCGTCGTAGAGGCTCTGGATATTTGCTTCCATATCGCCCTTGAAGACAAAGCTTCCGGCAACTAATACATCGACACCGCTGGCAACGAGCTTGCCGGCATTGGCGGAATTGACACCGCCGTCAACCTGGATCTTGTACGCAAGATCTTTTTCTTTGCGCAGCTTATCGAGTTCTCTGATCTTGTTGTAGGAATTCTCGATGAAGGACTGTCCGCCGAAACCCGGTTCGACCGACATGACGAGCACGAGATCCACATCCTTCAGGAACGGTTCGAGGACTTTGACCTCGGTTTTCGGTTTGATGGAGATACCGGCTTTGCAGCCGCCGGCATGGATCTTATCGATCAGCTCGGGGATCTTGTCTTCCTCTACCGCTTCATAGTGGAACGTGATCTGGTCTGCTCCCGCCTTCATGAAGACGTCAGCGAAGAAAGAAGGATCGGTCACCATCAGATGCACGTCCATGAAGAGATCCGAAGATCTGCGGAACGCTTTGAGGATATCCGGACCAAAGGTCAGGTTCGGTACGAAATGACCGTCCATGACATCAAAATGGATCCATTCAACACGCTTGTTGAGGATATCGACCTGTTCATTGAAACGGGTGTAATCGAGAGACAGGACAGACGGTGCGATGATCATGTTTATTCCCCCTCGTAATAATAGAGATAGATGGCGGCATTGCCTTCCTGACGGAAGTAGTTGCCTTCATCCGGATTGATGCGTACGACGTGGTTGGCTCCGTAGCCCAGTTCTTTTTCGGTCAGCGTGCTTCTGTCTACGGTATTCGTATAAACGGTGAATCCGGCATCGGTCAGCTCATTGTAGACTTCATCCACCGGACGGCCGACCGTTCCGAACTGGATCAGGATCGTCGGATACTCACTGTAGCTCAGTGTAATGTAATTGATCGTATTGGGGTTGTACTTCTCGTTTGGTTTGACCCCTTCCTGCAGGACGATCGTTCCCGGCAGCTCATCGCTTTCGACCGGCTTTGCTTCGATACGGAAGTTCTTTCCGGCGAGCTGTTCGCGGACGACTTCGATATTCTTTCCGATTAGGTCTTCCATCGTTTCGTAGACACCTTCGGAGACGACGATCTCGATCTTGGTCCCCTTCTCGACTTCAGTATCCTTTTCCGGCGTGAAGCGGATGATTAGACCGGCTTCGGTGCTTTCGGTCATTTCACGGGTGATATTGGAATAATCGACAGCCAGACCGTATTCATCCAGGCTGTCCTGGGCTTCGATCACGGTCATGCCCTGGATATCCGGGACTTTGACGAGCTTGCTCTTGCCGCCGATGATACCGGACAGGAACAGTACGATCAGGACCAGCAGGATCGAGACAACGGAGATGATACCGATCAGAACGGTGTAGTTCAGTGGCTGTTTTTCGTCATCATCCTCTTCTTCCTGCTGTTTTCTTTTTCTTTCTTTTTCAAGCTCCGGTTCACGGACGATCAGTTTGGGATCGTTTTTATGTTCTTCCTTCAGGCAGACACTGAGATCCGCGATCATTTCGGAGATCGATTTATAACGTTCGCTGAGATCCTTGGCGGTCGCCTTGATGATGATGTTTTCAACGGACTGCGGGACATCACTGCGGTAAGCGCGTACCGAAGGAATGACATCCTTGATATGTTTCATTGCGATCTTGACCGCCTGATCACCCTTAAAAGGAACGTCTCCGGTCAGGACTTCATAGAAAACGATACCGAGCGAGTAGATATCGCTCTGCACGCTTGCCTGACCGCCTTTGACGCATTCCGGCGCCAGATAGTGAACGGAACCGATGACAGCGTCTTCACCGGTGATCTGCATCGCGTCATTCGCCAGGGCGATACCGAAGTCAGAAAGCTTCACGGTGCCGTCCGGCTTGATCAGGACGTTCTGCGATTTCACGTCACGGTGGATGATCCCGTTGCGGTGCGCTTCCGCAAGCGCAGAAGCCAGCTGGCCCATGAGCCAGACAGATTCTCTTGTCGGGAGCGGTCCGCGTTTCTGAATGAGTTTCTTCAGGGTAAAGCCCTGGACATATTCCATGACGATATAATAGCGTCCGTTATCTTCCCCTACGTCGTAGATATCGACGATGTTCGGATGCGAAAGACTTGTGGAAGCATTCGCTTCACGGCGGAAACGTTCGAGCGCGATCTCATCACCGGAGAGGTCACCGTGCATGATCTTGACGGCAACGTCTCTTCCGAGGATCGTGTCATGCGCCAGAAAAACATCAGCCATTCCGCCTTTACCAATCAGTTTGATGATTTGATATCTTTTTCCGATCGTATTATCTGCCATAATCCTTATCTCTCAATCAAAACGATAGTAATATTGTCATAACCGCCGCTGCTGAGCGCCAGTCTGCAGAGAGCATCCGTTTTCTCCTGCAGAGGAAGATCGCCGAGGACAGTCTTGCGGATACTATCCGCGGATACATAACCATGCAGACCATCGCTGCAGCAAAGATAATAATCCATTTTTCCGATCTCTTTGACTTCACCATTCAGAGTGTCCCAGACACCGATCGCCTTCGTCAGGTA
Source organism: Erysipelotrichaceae bacterium (assembly GCA_017431225.1). Taxonomy (GTDB): domain Bacteria; phylum Bacillota_I; class Bacilli_A; order Erysipelotrichales; family Erysipelotrichaceae; genus RGIG5669. Next base: position 53,405 of record JAFRLM010000025.1, read on the forward strand.
ATGACGCTTGGGATGGGTCAGACTTTCTTCATAAGTGATCTCACCCATGCGGACCATTTCCGCGACCAGGGAGTCATCTTCGGTCAGCTGTTTCATCTCATTATTCAGAAAACCGTAGGTACGGCTGTCACCAACGTTAAAGATATAATCGCCGTAATGGCTGAACAGGATACCGGTGATCGTTGTGCCCATGCCTTCGTACTCCTTGTGGGAGACCGAAAGATCAAGGATATAGTTATTCACTTCGCTGATCTCATTCAAAAGAAAAGCGGGAACCTGTTCCTTTCTCTGGAAATTCTGCTCCTGAAAGGCACGTTCGAAATGCTTGATCGTTTCGACCGAAGCTACTTCTCCCGCCTTATTGCCGCCGATCCCGTCACAGACGATGATCAGCACATCTTCAGCTTTATTCTTGATCACGGTATACGCGTCCTGATTCTTAGTGCGGACGTAACCGATATTCGTTATTGCGGCGATCTTCATTGATAATTCTTTGCGCGCAGCTGGCCGCAGGCAGCGTCGATGTCATCACCTTTTTTCTGCCTGAGAGTAACTGCGATTCCTCTCTTCTTCAACATATCATAAAAACGCAGAGTGCGCTCCGGAGATGAACTGCGGAAGTCCATTTCCTTCACTTCGTTATAAGGGATCAGATTGATATAGGCATTACGGCCTTTTAAAAGCTCTTTTAATTCATCCGCGTTCTTCTCGTTATCGTTGATCCCGGAAAGAAGCAGATATTCAAATGTCAGACGGCGGTTATTCGACTGCGCGTAAACATCGAGCGCTGCCATCAGTTCCTCTAAGGGGTATGCGCGGTTGACCGGCATCAGACGGGAACGCAGCTCATTGTTGGACGCATGCAGCGAGATCGCCAGGTTATACTGAACGCCCTCTTGCGCAAAGCGCAGGATCTTCGGGACAAGACCGCTGGTCGAGACAGAGATATGGCGTGCGCCGATCGCAAGACCAAACGGGTGGTTCAGGACTGAGAGAGCCTTCATGACATTCTCATAGTTGTCAAACGGTTCGCCGGTGCCCATGATGACGAGGTTGGACAGACGTCCTTCACTCTGGTCGAGCTGCTTCTGAATGAACAGAGCCTGGGTGATGATCTCCCCTGCTGTCAGATCGCGCTGCTTCTTGAGCAGTCCGCTGGCGCAGAAGGCACAGCCCATATTGCAGCCGACCTGCGTTGTCAGACAGGCGCTGTAACCGTAATCAAAGACCATTAAGACACTTTCGATCAGAGAACCGTCTTCCAGCTCAAAAAGATACTTGATCGTACCGTCGGAAGATTCCTGTTTCGTTCTGACCGAAGGCATTCTTAAAGGGTATTTTTCTTTCAGCGTTTCCCGTAACGACAAAGAAAGATCGCTCATTTCGTCGATCGAATCAACACGTTTTTCATAGAGCCACTTAAAGATCTGCTTTGCGTGGAAGGGTTTTTCGCCCAGCTCCTTTAAAGCAGTCTGGCATTCTTCATAACTAAGATCATACAGGGAAACAGACATAATGGTATTATACAACTTTTTATATGGTTTTTCTCAGCTTTGCAAGATAAAAGTGGTCGCCTTCCTCGTGCAGGAAAGTATGCTCACTTTCAAGAAGAAATTCAGGATGACGTTTTAAGAAGGAAACGATCTGTTTCTCGTTTTCCTTCTTGTTGAGGGTGCAGGTCGAATAGACGAGGATCCCCTCTTTCTTCAGCATGCCGGACAGCGTATCCAGGATCTCGGACTGCGTCTTCTGCAGATCATCGAGATCTTCCGGACGGACATTGTAGCGCAGATCCGGCTTGCGCTTTAATACGCCCAGTCCCGAACAGGGCGCGTCCAGCATGATCCGGTCAAACTCGAAATCATAGACCTCGTTCAGCTTGCGCGCATCCAGCGAAGTGATACGGACAGAATAACCAAGTAAGGCAAGACGCTTGATCAGCTCCTCGGCTTTAGAGGGATGCAGTTCATTACCGTAGCAGTTTGCTTCCGCAACGGTCTCAAGCGCGTTGAAGAGTTTTCCTCCGGGGGCTGAGCAGGCATCGAGGAATACCGAATCCTTCTGCAGATCCAGAGCTTTGACGGCCTGCTGCGCGTTTCTGTCCTGCACATAGAAAGCGCCTTTGCGGAACGCTTCACTGTCGATCAGATTCTGTGAGGAGTAGAACCCATATTCATCAAAGAACTCGGCATCGGCAAAAAGCGGGTCTTCTCTGTTCGCTTTTCTGGGATTGAGACGGTAAGCGACCGGGGAACGTTTGCCGGCGTCTTCCAGAAGATAGAGCAGATCTTCAGGATACTGACTCTTCCACATGCGTACCAGCCATTCCGGCAAGGAATAACGGATCGCGAGATCTTTTGGGTCATCCCCTTCCGGTACTTTGAGCTCCTTCATGCCCCGCAGCATGGCGTTGATGAATCCGCGGTCATTCTCCGCCAGTTTGACGTATTCATTCGTTACGGCATAGTCTTTCTCATTCATGAAGAAACGCTCATATGCCGCCATCGAAAGCAGCAAAAGATCGCTCTCTTTGGTCGAGGACTTCGTCTTACCGGTGAACTGGTATTTCAGAAGCGCGTAATTGCGCAGCACGCCGTTGACCAGTTCCGTCACGAAAGGCCGGCGGTCGGCCGGCAGGCTGTTCAAAGCCTTCTGCATCAGCAGATTGGCATATTGTTTCTGCAGGATGACCTTTTTCAGGACATCGTAGGCAAGTTTTCTCTGATTCATGATCACTCCAGATATAAGGGATCGATCTCGATCTTCATCCGCGAGAAGTTCCCTTTTTCACTGAGACCGCGCACGATCGGCTGCAGCGTATCCAGGATCTTTTTCAGACTGACATCTGTGAAAAGAATACGGAAGCGGCGTTCCTTCATACGCTTCGCGACTTCCAGAGGACGATAATGTCGTATATCGATATCTTTGATCTTATCCTCCAAAGTCGCTAATGAACGTTCCAGACGGGTATCGTTGCGGTCGGTCAGATATAAAGCCAGGAAATGCGTGTACGGCGGGTATTTGCTGAGATAGCGGTATTTCATCTCGGTATTGTAGAACGACGGATAATCCTGCGCCAAAACGGCTTTGATGACATAATGGTCCACATCAAAAGCCTGAATGATGACTTTGCCCGAGCTGTCCGCGCGGCCGCTGCGGCCCGAAGCCTGCATCAACAGATCAAAAGTCGTTTTTGAGGAATTGTAATCCTGATGCATCAGTCCGGCATCGGCATTTAAGATCCCGACGAGAGTCACATCCGGATAGTCCAGACCTTTGGCGATCATCTGGGTGCCGATCAGCACATCGATCTCTTTGCGGGCAAAACGTTCAAGGATCGCCTGATGAGAGCCGCGTCTTGAAGTGGAGTCACGGTCCATGCGCTGGACTCTTGCTTTCGGGAAGGTATGCAGGATCTCCTCCTCTACCCTTTTGGTCCCGAAACCGTAATAGACCAGGGTGTTCTTATGACAATAGGGACATTCCTTCGGCATCGGGTAGATGCGTCCGCACTGATGACACTTTAAAAGCTTCTCATCATTATGGTAAGTCAAAGCTGTATCGCAGTCCTCGCACATCAGAGTCTGTTTGCAGCTGCTGCATTTGATGATCGGCGCGTAACCGCGGCGATTCAATAAAATGATCGTCTGCTTTCCGTTATCCAGCGCTTTCTGCATCTCCTGTTTCAGAAGCGAGGAAAGGATCGGCGAATAGCCCCTTCTGACCTCACGGTTGAGATCGACAGGAATGATCTCGGGAAGCGTATGGTTGATACGCTCCGGCAGCGTCAGCAACTGATATTCCCCTTTTAAAGCGCGTGTATAGAGCTCTAAAGACGGGGTGGCACTTGCATACAGAAGATCTGCCTTGAAGTCATAAGCACGCTTTAAAGCGGCTTTGCGGGCATCGTAACAGGGAACATTGTCCTGAACATAGGAAGAGTCATGTTCCTCGTCCATAATGATCAGTCCAAGATCCGAGAACGGCAGGAAAACCGAGGAACGGGTACCGACGACGATATCGGTCTCGCGCTTGGCGACACGCTGGTACTGCTCATAGCGCTGCTGGTCATTGAGCTCGGAATGATAGAAAGCGACGTTGTTGAAACGTTCCTTTACCCTCTCGATCATCTGCGGCGTCAGAGCGATCTCCGGTACCAGGATCAGGACCTGTTTCTTCTTTTTGAGATATTCACGGGTCAGATGGAGATAAAGTTCCGTCTTCCCGCTTCCGGTCACACCGTAAAGATAATGCGTCTTTTTATCGGAACTCAGGAAAGCATGAAAGGCTTCCTGCTGGGAAGGCGTCAGCTGTTTGAAGGCATGATCACGGATCTCGGTATAGGTCTTTTCATAGCTCTTCTCTTTTGTATAGAGCTCGATAAAGCCTTTCTCGATCAGTGTCTTTGTCATCGAGACCGAGACTTTTCTTGCCTCGCTGACCGGCTGATCCTCTTTCAGGGAAGCATAAAAAGCTTCCTGCTTCGGCGTCAGTTTGATTCCTTCCGGTTTATGTAAACGGATCAGTGTTTCGAGATTCGGCGACCCGCTGTTCTTATCTGTCTTTAAATACTTCGGCAGCATGACGTTGAGACAGGCGACCAAAGGACTGATCGTCGTCTTGGAGAGCCATTGCGCCAGTGCGAAAAGATCTTCGGTCAGGACCGGCGTGTTATCCAGGATCTTCTCGATCCATAAAAGCCGGTAACCATATTCCTCTTCGAGCTCCGCCTCGCTTTTCTCCGTTTCCCTGATCGCAGTGATCAGACCGACGTTGCGGCTGTTGGCGAAAGAGACTTCCGCGCGCGTATAAAGCTCTGGCTTCTCATTGCTGAGATAGGTAAAGGGATGGTCGATCGCCAAAGCGGAATTTGTGACATAGATCTCCAGTAGATACATACCTTTATTATACCCGATTCATTCATCTTTGCCTGTTACAGAAAACAGAGCTTTCAATGGATCGTTTTTCTGTCGAGTGATCAAAAAAGCATTCACTCCTTTGTGAATGCTTGCGTAATTGACTTATGGATGACCGAAATCGTTACTGAAGTTCCAGTTCGATCAGATAATAGTCCCCTTCGATATGGACCATCAGTACGCAACCTTCATAATCCGGTTTATCAAGATCCGTTACCCGGATCATAAGAATAAACCGGCGAATCTCCATTAGGTTCAACACCGCTCGAATCCTTCAAATAGGAATAGAGACCGTTGGTAATGCTGTCGAGGATATCATACTGTTTCAGGGTGTAGACGGTCCATTCATTGGTCTTGTCATCAAGATAGGTAAGAATCTCCGCTGTCTTTGACCAGGTCTTGCCGTTGCTGCGGCACTGTTCCATGGTTTCGTTAAAGAATTCGAGGTCAAGCTCAGCAAAAAACTCTTCAAGCTCCTTATCGGACATATGTTGCAGATCTCCGAAGGACATGTCTTTCGCCGCGAACCTGTTAAGGCGATCCATCTGCAGATTCTCCATGAACATCTGCATGTATGCTCCGATGTTATAACCCTTGAGATCGACCGTGACCTTCTTGGCTGTCTTACCGATACCGGCGTCCTTGTATTCCTCGCCTTCACTGACGATCGCATACTCAAACTCGCTGAGCAGTTCCTCGATCGCTTTCCAATAGGGATCTTCAGGACCGCTGCGCAGCTGCGCTGTCAGCGACATCGGGTCTTCCTGCACACTCTTCAGATACGCGTCTACCGCATCTGCAGCTTTATTTTTCGCTCCGCATCCGGAAACGCCCAGTACAAGTGCCCCTATAAGGATACTCACAAGGATCTTTTTTAACTGTTTGCTCATTTTTCTTATCCTATACACAATAAAACTCTGCCCGCATTATAGCATGCAGCTGTTCGGAAATACGACAGAACAGGATAAGCAGATAAAAAGAACGGCAAGCCGTTCTTTTAGATGTTCTTGATGAACTGTTCGATATTATCGAAATAATGCGGATCCTGGTAACAGCCGAAGATGTGTTCACAGTTCTTCAGCGGATAGAATTTCTTATATCCCTCATTGGCATTGAAGAGATCGATGGCCTGTTCATACGGGATCGTCTTATCGGTGTTGCTGTGGATGAAGAGCACCGGGATCTGGTTCTGGCTGACCGCGCGCAGGCAGTCAACGTCTTCGATCTTAAAGCCGAGCTTGTCCTTAAGAATTCCGTTCAGATAAAGGGAATAGAGCGGGAAGCCGGTCGGCATCTGCTTGTTGTAGAGATATTCCATCTCCGCCGGTAAAGTGCTGTAAGCGGAATCCGAGATCACGAAACGGACGTTTTCCGGCAGCGTTGTGCCTAAAGCCATCAGGATCGAGCTGGCACCCATGGAGACACCGTAAAGTCCGATCTCCGCCTCAGGATCAAGTGAGATCAGATGGTTGACCCACTGCGCGATATCAAGGCTCTCCTTGAGACCGAAAGTCGTATACTCGCCCTGGGAATGACCGTAGCCGCGCTGGTCGATCAGAAGCGTGTTGTAGCCTCTTTTCGACATCTCGTAGGCCTGCTTTAAAAGCAGATAACGGTCGGTACGGAATCCGTGCGCCATCAGCAGATAACGGTGATCCTCATTGCAGCGTATGAGTACCGCGTTGAGCTTGAGACCGTCAAAGGAAGTGATCTCCTGTTCCTCTGTTTTGACGGAACGGAACCAGCTGACATGGGTATCGACCTGTTCGAAGTAAAGCTCACGCACTTCCTCGTTCGGCAGAACTTCGGTGATATCGGTCTGCTCAAGATCCGGATCAGCGCGGAAATACTTTTCAAAGCTGGACTTGACTGCTTCCTGCGTGGCCACATGGGCAGCCGCCAAGCTCAGTCCCGCCAGTATAAATGTCTTCTTTTTCATTTAGCCCACCAGTTCTTTCTTCTTCGCTTCAAGAGTCGCAACAGCTTCCTGATAGCTCTTCAGTTTCGCTTTTTCCTCTTCGACCTTGGCAGCCGGTGCTTTCGCCAGGAAACCGGCATTGGAGAGGATGCCTTCGGAACGCTTGACTTCCTTGGCAAGTCTTTCGAGTTCCTTGTCGATCTTCTGGATCTCGGCATCCTTATCAACGATCTTGTTGAGGTCGAAGATCAGCTTGCCTTCGCTCAGCGGACGGACCAGGGTCTCGCCTTCGATCGCTTCGCAGAGCGTCAGATGGCACATCTTGTCGAGCAGAGAACGCAGCGCGTCACTGAATGCCAGCGGACCGTCATAGACAGCGCTCAGCGCCAGAGACGGCTTGAGGTTGTTCTCGGCTTTGAGGACACGGGTCTCCTTGATGATCTCGATCAGCTTGTCGATCGCCAGAACGTTTTCCTTGATCTCCGGAAGTTCGGAATCAAAGGCCGGATCGAACTGCGGATACGGAGCGATCATGATCGATTCCGCGTCTTTTAACGGCATCTTCTGATAGATCTCCTCAGTAACGAACGGCATGAACGGATGCAGCATCTTTAAGATACCGGTCAGGACTGTGTAAAGGACAGAAGCAGTTGCCTTGTCTTTTAAGGAGTCTTTCGCGAGTTCGATGTAGGTATCGCAGAAGGAATTCCAGGTGAATTCATAGAGCTCGGAGCTGGCGAGGTTGAACTCGTACTTATTCATGTGTTCGCTGACAGAGCGGACGACTTTGTTGTATTTGGCAAGGATCCAGATATCTTCCGCCTTCAGGTTCTCTAAGGAGATCTCTTTCAGGTCTTCGATATTCATCAGAACGAAACGGGAAGCGTTCCAGATCTTGTTGATGTAGTTCCAGGTGCTGGCGATCTTGATCTCATCGAAACGCAGGTCAGTACCTAAGGCAACGTCAGTCGTCAGGTAGTAACGCAGCGAGTCAGCACCGTATTTCTCGACCATATCAAACGGATCGATACCGTTACCGAGCGACTTGGAGAACTTGCGGCCGAGCTTGTCGCGGATCAGACCGTGGATGACACAGTCTTTGAACGGACGCTTGCCGGTAAGCTGTAAAGCCTGGAAGGTCATACGGTTTACCCAGAACGGGATGATATCGTAACCGGTGACGAGACAATCATTCGGGAAGTAAGCTTCCATATCGGCTGTCTTCTCCGGCCAGCCGAGTGTGGAGAACGGCCAAAGAGCACTGGAGAACCAGGTATCCAGAACATCTTCATCCTGGACCCAGCCTTCGCCCTCAGGCGCTTCCATACCGACGTAGACTTCCTCGCCTCTGTACCAGGCCGGGATACGGTGGCCCCACCAGAGCTGACGGGAAATACACCAGTCATAGGTGATCTCCATCCAGTGGTTCATGATCTTCTCGTAGCGTTCCGGGACGAAGTTGACCTTGCTGTCGGCGTTCTTCTGGTTTTCGAGGACCGCATCCGCCAGCGGACGCATCTTAACGAACCACTGCTTGGAAAGATAGGGTTCGACCATGACACCGGTTCTTTCGGAGTGGCCGACAGAGTGCGTGATCTTTTCGATGCGGATCAGGATGCCGTCTCTCTCGAGATCTTTCAGGAGCTGTTCACGGCATTCTTCTCTGGTCATGCCGACATACGGGCCGGCATTCTCATTCATCGTCGCGTCCGGATTCATGACGACGATGCGTTCCAGGTTATGACGGTTACCGACTTCAAAGTCGTTGGGGTCATGCGCCGGAGTGATCTTAACGACACCGGTACCGAATTCGGGATCCGCATGTTCATCAGCGATGATCGGGATCTTTCTGCCTAATACCGGCAGGACAGCGTACTGTCCGATCAGATCCTGGTAACGTTCATCCTTCGGGTTGACGGCAACCGCGGTATCACCGAAAAGGGTCTCCGGACGGGTCGTCGCGACATCGAGATAACGGTCAGTACCGTCAATGAAGTATTTCAGATGATAGAAGGCGCCTTCAACATCCTTATAGATAACGTCCTCATTGGATAAAGCGGTCTGGGCAGCCGGGTCCCAGTTGATGATACGTTCGCCTCTGTAGATCAGACCGCGCTCGTAATAATCAACGAAGACACGCTTGACTGCGTTATTCAAACCTTCATCCAGCGTGAAGCGTTCCTTGGAATAGTCAACGGAAAGACCGAGACCTGCCCACTGCTCACGGATCGTATGGGCATATTCATGGGTCCAGTCCCAGCAGGCGCCTAAGAAGTTTTCGCGGCCGTAGCTGTACTTATCGATACCCTGCTCTTTGAGCTTTTTAACAACTTTCGCTTCCGTCGCGATCGCCGCGTGGTCCATGCCCGGCAGCCAGAGAACATCAAAACCCTGCATTCTTTTATATCGAATGATGATATCCTGTATCGCTGTATCGTATGCATGACCGAGATGCAGTTTGCCGGTTACATTCGGCGGAGGAATGACGATACAGTAATGCGGTTTCCCGGAGCGGTTGTCACTCGCGAAATACCCTTTCTCTTTCCAGGTATCGTATTTTCCCTTCTCTGTTTTTAAATGGTCGTATTTATTCTCCAGCATTCAATGAATTCCTCCTTTAAAAAAACGTCCCTAAGGACGTTTATAACGTGGTACCACCTTAATTTGCATTGCTGCCTTGATTCCTTAACGCGGATAAACGGAAGGACTTACTCTCTTCAGCCCTTCAGCTCCAAGACGACTTTTCTTCCGCTGTCCGTATCCGTTTCAGCAAGCCGGATATCTCTATGTGTCACCACCGGAATACTTCCTTCTTTTCAGTGCTTTGAAAAAATTATAAGGGATAGCGTTTAGTTTGACAAGTCTTCCTCTTTTCCGGAAAACTGCTTTAAAAGCTCCTGATAAACATCTTTGCGGCGGATGTCGGTAAGGATGAAGTTTTCCTTCTCCTCGCCCAGTTCCGCGGCGATCTTATTGACCGCCTGGATGTTCTGGTTGCGCGACTGCTTATCGGTCTTGGTGATGACGATGCGGTACGGGATACCGCTCTGCCGGACATAGTCCAGCATGATCTGATCGTCCTCACTCGGGATACGGCGCACATCGAGCAGGATCAGCACTTCCCTGAGCGCCTTGCGGCGGGCGAAGTACTCATTCATCATCTTGCGGTAAAGCAATTGCTCCTTCTGTGTACGCTTGGCATAACCGTAGCCGGGCGCGTCAACCAGGGTAAAACCGTCTGCCTGATAGAAATTCAGCATGCGGGTCTTACCGGGCGTTTTGCCGACATAGGCGATCTTCTGGCCGAACAGGCAGTTGATGAATGTCGATTTGCCGACATTGCTGCGTCCGACCAGAAGGTATTCGCGTTCACTTTCCGGCCACTGTGCCGCGCTGACGGCACTTGTCAGAAAGCGTGTCATTCGTTCACCAGCGCTTCTTTGATGATCTGATCGACCTTCTCGGCAGGTACGTAACGGACAGTGTCCTTAACAGCCTGCGGGATGTCATCGAGATCCTTGACGTTTCCTTTCGGGATGAAGATCGTGCTGATACCGGAACGGTGAGCCGCCAGAGATTTCTCTTTCAGACCGCCGATCGGCAATACGTTACCGCGCAGAGTCACTTCACCGGTCATCGCGATATCGCTGCGGACAGCCTTGCCGGTGATCGCCGATACGAGCGCGGTCGTGATCGTGACGCCTGCGGACGGACCGTCTTTCGGGACAGCGCCTTCCGGTACGTGGATATGGATATCGTTCTCCTCAAAGAACTTCATATCGATCTTGAATTTGGATGCGTTTGCCTTGATGTAGTCGAGCGCGATCTCGGTAGATTCCTTCATGACGTCACCCAGCTGACCGGTAACGACCAGTCTGCCCTTGCCCTTGAAGTAGTTGACTTCGATCGGCAGGATATCGCCGCCAAAGGATGTGTAAGCGAGACCGGTAACGACACCGACCTGGTTCTTCTTTTCCTTGGAACCGTAGTCGAAGATCTCGTGGCCCAGCCATTCATTGACGAGTTTCTTGCTGACGCGAACGCTCTTCTTGTTGTCTTTTAAGATCGCCAGAACGCTCTTACGGCACAGGGCGCCGATCACTCTTTCAAGCTGACGGACACCGGCTTCACGGGTGTAATGACGGATCAGGTAAGTCAGGATATCATCGGAGATCGAGAACTGGGAAGCTTTTAAGCCGTTGGCTTCAAGCTGCTTCTTGATCAGATGATTTTTTGCGATATTAAGTTTTTCGATCTCGGTGTAGGAGCTCAGTTCAATGATCTCCAGACGGTCGCGAAGTTCATTCGGGATGTTGTCCATGTAGTTCGCGGTCGCGATGAAGAGAACATCGGAGAGATCATAGGGTTCTTCGAGATAATGATCGGAGAAAGCGAAGTTCTGTTCCGGGTCGAGGACTTCAAGCATAGCACTGGAAGGATCGCCCTTGTAGTCAGAGGACATCTTATCGATCTCATCGATCAGGAAGACCGGGTTCAGCACCCCTGCCCGTTTCATACCCTGGATGATACGTCCCGGCATGGAACCGAGGTAAGTACGGCGGTGACCGCGGATCTCCGCTTCATCACGCACTCCGCCCAGAGATATCTTGACGAACTTACGGTCCAGCGCTCTCGCGACAGACTTGGCTAAGGAAGTCTTACCGACACCCGGCGGACCGACTAAGCAGATGATCGGGCTCTTCAAGCTGTTGGTCATCTGTTTGACAGCCAGATATTCAAGGATCCTTTCCTTGACCTTCTTTAAGCCGTAATGGTCTTCATCGAGGATCTTAGCGGCTTTGTCAAGATCATTGTTATCCTCGGAACGCTGATACCACGGGGTATAGAGCAGCCATTCGAGGTAACCGCGGATGACACCTGATTCTCCGCTTGCCGGCGGCAGCATCTCATAGCGGCGGAATTCCTCGTTCGCTTTCTTGACGACAGCTTCCGGATAGGGATTGGCTTCGAGCAGTTCACGCAGATCATCGAGATCACCGGCTCCGCCCTCATCGTTGAGCTCTTCCTTGATCGCTTTGAGCTTTTCACGCAGGTAGTAATCCTTCTGGCTCTCTTCGATGTTGGTCTTGACTTTGGTGTTGATCTCTTCCTCGATCTTCTGGACTTCTCTTTCCTGGTTCATGATCTGCAGCATCATCTCGAGACGTTTGATGACATCGGCTTCCGCCAGGAATTTCTGCTTGTCCGCCAGTTCCACGACATGGACCTGGGCATAGGCATCCGTTAATTCAGAGGCAGTGATACCGGCCTTGAAGTGGTCGACCATACGCATGGAAACGCCGCTGCGGATAAAGGACTGCGCCAGATCGTTCATCTCGGAAAGGATGCGGTTAAAGAGGACTGTCATCCGTTTTTCGTCAGAGATCACATCATGGAGGACTTCGATCTCAGCGAACTGGACGCCGTCAACGGTCTGCAGATCGGTAAGTTTCGCTCTTTCAAGACCTGTGAAGATCACACGCAGATGATTGTCACGGCGGCGGTAGCTCTTGATATCACAGAGTGTACCGTATTCGTAGATGTTGCTGCGTTCCGGATGCTCTGCTTCAAGATCGATCTGGGAGACGACGAAGACCTTCGTGTTCTCGCGAATCGCGTAATTTACAGCATTGACGCTGACTTCTCTGCCGACTTCAACTGTCAGCTCCTGACCGGGGAAGATCAGCGCGCCGCGCGTGCATAATAATGGGATATTCTTTTCCATATTGACACCTCCCTAGGATAGTAAAAGACGCGGGAGCGTCTTTTACGGTTGTTTATTCTGTTTCTGTTTCTTCTTCTTCTTTTTTAGAAGCTTTCTTGGTTTTGGTACCCTTGAGTACTTCCAGTGTCTTCTGATCACGGAGATCGCTTGTCAGGAACTCAGCCGGCAGCATGCGCTTGACATCGGCGACTTCCATCTTGTACTGTTCCGCGAGTCTCTTGTATTCAGCGTCGAGTTCAGCGTCGGTAACTTCGATGTTTTCACGACGTCCGATCTCTTCGAGGATCAGGGACAGACGTACACGCTTGACAGCTTCGTCACGGAGCTGAACACGCAGCGTGTCACGGAATTTCTCATCAAATTTGAAACCAGGAGCACTCTTCATCTGGTATGTAAACTGACGCTCATATTCGTTTACCATACCATCGAGTTCCTGTTTGATCATGACTTCCGGAACTTCGATGACAGCTTTTTCGTTGAGCTTGTCATAGAGTTCATTTCTGGCCTTTGTCTCAGCTTCACGCTTGCGCTGCTGAGTCAGACCGTTCTTGATGTATTTCTTTAATTCTTCAAGGTTGGTGACTTCTGGGATGTTGAGCTCTTCGATGATCGTCTCGTCGATCTCCGGGAGGACCTTGGTCTTGACTTCGTGGACTGTGACCTTGAAGGTAGCTTCCTTGCCTGCTAATTCATCCGCATGGTAGTCCTTCGGGAAAGTGACCTTGATCTCCTTTTCTTCTTCGGAGTTCATACCGATCAGCTGTTCTTCGAAGCCCGGGATGAAGCTTCCGGAACCGATCTCGAGTTCATGGTTCTCGCCCTTGCCGCCTTCGAATGCGACACCGTCGATGAAGCCTTCGTAATCGATAACAGCGACATCACCGTTTTCAACTGCGCCTTCCTTCAGTTCGAGCTCAGCCTTGTTTTCTCTGACCTTGTCGATCTCCGCCTGGATCTCTTTTTCGGTAACGCGGACTCTGTCTTCCTTGTAACCGAGATCCTTGTAATCTTCGATCTGTACATCCGGCTTGACCGGGCATTCGAATGCCAGGACCAGCTGTTCCGGATCGATCGCATCGATACGGAGTTCCGGACGGTCGATCAGTTCGACTTTATGTTCTGCAACGGCTGCTTCGAGTTCGCCCTGTGCGAGGCTTTCAGCAGCTTCAAGAAGGATCTGTCCTTCCGGGATCTGCTTGCGGATCAGATTCTCCGGAGCAGCACCCTTACGGAAGCCCTTGACAGTGACATTCTTCGCGAGTTTGCGGAATGCCTTCTTCTGTGCTTCCTTCCACTTTTCTGTATCAACTGTTGCCTTCAGTTCTGCTTTGGCATTTTCTAACTTTTTATACTCTGACATATAGTCCTCCTAACTTGTATATTATACAAAACTTTTATTTTGCTGTCATCCATTATCCACTGTACGAAACATTTTGGCAAGTTCGGATCTTATCGCTTCCACAAGCTGTCCGCTTTCTTCCGCCTCGTAGCTTAGCGGCAGATGCGAGAAACACTTCTCCTGCAGGAGATCGAGCGCGAACTGGTAGAGCGAAGGTTCATGCAGGTAGACCTCTTTGAGCTCTTTTACCGCTTCCTGGTAACCGTCGCTTTCTTCGGGCAGAAGACAGTAGCGGGGAACGAAATGGTATTCCAGTCCATCCTTGACCAGGAAGAACTCCTCGGAGATCTCCTGCTCGATCAAAGCGTAGATCAGGATGTCCTTGGCCTGGGAGATCGTATCGGAAGAAAGGATATCATCGACCAGAACCTTATGCTTGCGCAGGTTCTGATTGATCAGGGAATAGACAGCGTACATCTGACTTTCCGCGTCCCCTTTCAAAAGCTCACGGATCTTCTCCTCATCCGGTACTTTCAGGACATGTTCCTCACTGACCGGGATCCTCTCTTTGATCGCTTCGAGCTTTTCCTTGAAGTCCGGGGGCACGTAAGGCATACGCATTTCGCTGCGGATGACAAAGAGTGCATCGTCATACTGTTTCTGCTCGAGCAGTTTCTCGAGATCGTTGAGTATTTCGGTGTAATAATCCATGGATATATCTTAACATAAAGCAATATTCTTTTTCCTTTTATGGTAAAATAAGCAACGGTGATTAAATATGGCAAAAGTTAAAGAAAAGAATATCTCCGTTAACGGATCGAATTACGAACGTCTCCCGATCAAGACCAAGGTCTTCAAGGAAGGCGATGACCTGGTCAACGATATCTACGGATATACGAAAGACCTGCTTCAGGAAGGCGACATGTTCTTCATTTCCGAGAAATGCGTCGCCTGCACCCAGGGACGCGCGATCCCGATGGAAAGTATCCAGCCCAGCGGTCTGGCAAAATTCCTTTCCCGTTTCGTGACCAAGACCCCGGCCGGTATCGGCCTCGGTATCCCGGAAACGATGCACTTCGCGATCAAGGAATGCGGTACCTTCCGTATTCTCTTAGCGGCGGCTGCCGGTGCGATCGGTAAAGCGATCGGCAAAAAAGGCTGGTTCTACATCGTTGCCGGTCCGAAGGCATCCTCGATCGACGGCCCGACGCCGAATACCCTTCCGCCTTACAACCATTACGTCGTTCTCGGTCCGAAAGAGCCGAACAAAGTCGCCAAGGCGATCTCCGATAAGATCGGTGTTCCGGCCTTCGTCGTCGACATCAACGACCTCGGCGGAAACATCCTCGGTTCCTCTGATCCTGCGATCGACAACGCAACGATCGTCAAGATCTTAAAGGACAATCCTCTGGGTCAGGATCACGAACAGACCCCGATGGGAATAATTCGTAAAATTAATAACTAAATCAAAGCACCTCCTCTGCTATAATGGCAAAGGAGGTTTTTTTATGAACGGGAAAATTGGTTTTGACAATCAGAAATACATCGAACTCCAGTCTGAGAATATCGAAAAGCGCATCGGACGTTTTTCTAAGCTTTATGTAGAATTCGGTGGTAAGCTTTTTGACGATTACCACGCCTCCAGAGTATTACCGGGTTTCGAGCCGGACTCCAAGATCAAGATGCTGCTGTCTTTAAAGGACCGCGTTGAGATGATGATCGTCATCAATGCGGACGACATCGAAAAGAACAAGATCCGCGGCGACCTCGGGATCACCTATTCCCAGGATATGTTCCGTCTGATCGACGCTTTCCGTGAAGTCGGTCTTTATGTCGGCAGCGTTGTCATCACCCGTTACATGAAACAGCCGGCTGCCCAGAAACTGCGCAAGCAGCTCGAAAAGAATGGCATCAAAGTCGCCTATCACTATCCGATCAACAACTATCCGAACGATATCG
Source organism: Erysipelotrichaceae bacterium (assembly GCA_017431225.1). GTDB lineage: Bacteria > Bacillota_I > Bacilli_A > Erysipelotrichales > Erysipelotrichaceae > RGIG5669. The sequence goes on from JAFRLM010000025.1 coordinate 69,262, forward strand.
ATCTGATCCTTTCCAAGGATGGTTTCGGAAAGAACGAATATATTGAAACAACGAAGGAACTCGTCGTCATCACCGCGCCCGGTCCGGGCAGTGGCAAAATGGCTACCTGCCTTTCCCAGATGTACCATGACTATACCCACAATATAAAAGCAGGCTATGCGAAGTTCGAGACCTTCCCGATCTGGAACATCCCGCTCAATCATCCGGTCAACCTGGCGTATGAGGCGGCGACTGCCGATCTCAATGACGTCAATATGATCGACCCCTTCCATCTCGAAGCGTATAACGAGATCGCCGTCAACTATAACCGTGACGTTGAAGCCTTCCCTGTCTTAAGCAACTTATTGCGCAAGATCACCGGCAAGACGATCTACAAGTCCCCGACTGACATGGGCGTAAACATGGTCGGCTTCTGTATCTCCAATGACAAGGTCTGCCAGGACGCAGCCAAGAAAGAGATCGTCCGCCGTTACTATAAGGAACTCACCGCTTTACGCAAGGACGAAAGCAATGAAGAGACCGTCGCCAAGCTGGAGATGATCATGTCCAAGGCCGGTATCGACAAGAATTACCGCAAAGTCGTTGAGGAAGCGGAGAAAGTTCATAAGAAGACCGGCGAACCGGCTGTCGCAGTCGAACTGCAGAACGGCAAGATGATCACCGGCAAGACTTCCAAGCTCATGGGTGCTTCCAGCGCCTGTCTGCTCAACGCTCTTAAAGAGATCGCCGGGATCCCGGATATCAATCTGCTTTCCCAGAACATCATTGAGCCTGTTCAGAAATTAAAAACGGATTATCTCAAGGGACATAATCCGCGTCTTCATACAGATGAGGTGCTGATCGCGCTGGCGATCGAGTCAACAACAAGCGATGTCTGCCGTATGGCACTGGATGCGCTTCCGCTTCTGGAAAACTGTGAAGGTCATTCGACCGTCATTCTCTCCGAAGTCGACCGCAAGACATTCGCCAAGCTCGGTATCCGTCTGACCGAAAGTCCGGTCTACCAGTCCAAGCGTCTTTATCACAAATAATCGCGGCAAAACTCCTTCAAAGGACAGCCTTCACATTCCGGCTTCCTGGCTTTGCAGCGGTATCTGCCGAAGAATAACAGCTGATGGTGCAGCTTCCCCCATTTCTCTTCCGGGAAGAAAGCCATCAGCTTTTTTTCAACTTCCAGGACATCATCTTTTTCCTCGGCGATGCATAAGCGTTTGGAGACTCTTTCAACATGGGTATCGACAGCGATCGCGTTTTTATGAAAGCCGACAGCCATGACGACATTCGCCGTTTTACGGCCAACGCCCGGAAGCGACATCAGTTCTTCGCGGGTCGAGGGAACGATCGAGTCAAAACGTTCTTTCAGATCATTCGCCAGACGGATGATATTGGCGGCTTTGTTGCGGTAAAGGCCTAAAGAGCGGATGCATTCCATAACGTCCAAAGGATCGGCGTTCGCCAGCGAATCCGGATCGGGATAACGTTTGAAAAGCTCCGGGGTCACCCGGTTCACATTTACGTCAGTCGTCTGTGCGCTCAGCACGACCGCGATCAACAGCTGAAAGACATTTTGAAAATGCAGCTCACAGTCCGCGTCCGGAAAGAGCGCGTCCAGTGTCTGCATGATCGTTTCTGCTTTATTGTTTTTACTGTTCATAATTCTGACGGTTCCGCAAGATCGTTTCGATATACGCCAGGGAACGTTTCTGATAACCGTCGGCTAAACGCAACGCCTGTACGATCTCCTCTTCCTTGAATTCATGTAGGAGATCAGCCAGCTTCGTTAATTCAGTCGCGGTCAGGGGACGGGCGAAGACTTCTTCGAAGGCACCGAAAAGGTCTTCGTTCTTTACAAATTCATATTCCTCGGTGTCTGTCTTGAAGAGACCTTCAAGATCGAACTGCAGACGGTTGTCTGTCAGCGAGATAACGAGTTTCTTCTTCTGTACCAAACTCTTGAGCACCTTATTGACTTTCTCGACTTTCAGTCCCAGTTTTTCGGCCAAAATGCTTTGATCGATCAGGATCCCCTTTTCATTGGCGAAGTCGATATAAAGACATACGAGCAACTCATCGGTCCCCAGGGAAAGACTTGAGGCATTTGCCAGGATCCAGTCGCGGTGACTGAAATACGGTTCTTTGTACCACTCTTTCATAGTCAGCTCCGGATCAGGGCCTCCGTCAGGACTGCGGCATTCTCGCAGGCCTGTGCCAGGTTGAAATCAAAATTCCTATAGTCGCCCTGTACGAGCGTCGCGTCCGAGATCGAACGGATGACATTGAAAGGAACGTTGAAATTCGTGCAGACACGGCCGACAGAACTTCCTTCCATCTCACCGCACTGTGTGCCCGGATAGTATTTCAGGATCGTATTGACCTGCGACTTGCGGTAGATAAAGGAATCACCGGAAACGATCGGTCCGAAATGAACAGCGTACTTGTCGGAGATCTCCTTACGGATCTTCTCATTCACCTCCGCACAGCGGAAGCTGATGTTCTTGCATTCAAAGCCTCTCTTCCAGTTGTCGCTGGGGATATCCATATCCCAGTCCGCGACCTGGGTGCCGACGACGATATCGCCGACATGTACATCCGGGCTCAGGGATCCGGCACAGCCGATATTGATCACGAGTTCCGGTTTATACTTCAGGATCAGCAAGGTCGTATTCATCGCCGCGTTGGCTTTTCCGATCCCACATTTTGTCAGGACGACTTCTTTTCCGCTGATCTCTCCACGGTAAAAGACAGCGCCGTTGCGCTTTTCTGTTTTCCAGCCGCTGCTGCGGGAGAGGAATGCATCTCTTTCTTCGTCCATTGCGGCAATGATACCGATCATATTAATGTCCTCCTATGAGTAAGATCTTTTCTTCCGGGATGAAATCTTTTACCACCCGGACCTTGAAGCCGGCGGCCTCCATTTTCTGCTGCAGCAGTTCCGGTTCATAGACCGTCTGCTGATGATGTTCAATGATCGTACCTTCCTCAGTGAAGAAAACGAAGTTCTCCATCAGGGTGGATTCGTACGGATCGCTCAATATCGTCCATTGATATCCTGTCTGATCGCTCAGGATCCCCTCTTCGATATACTCTTCTTCGAATTCTTTGATCCTTCTCGGGTCATGAACATCGAAGATCAGTCTTCCGTTTTCCTTTAAATGGGCAATACAGCTTTTAAAGAACGGATCGAGTTCCTCTTCCTCAAGATAGTTGATACTGTCGAGAGTCGAAAGGATACAGTCAAATTTTCTGTCTAACTTGAAATTGCTCATATCGAGCTTCAGGTATTCACCGGTAAAGCCGTTCTCACGGGCGATCTCCTGCATATGCACAGACAGATCACTGGCAGTGACTTCATAACCCTTCTCGCTCAGAAGCTTCGCCAGATTGCCCGATCCCGAGGCCAGCTCGAGGATCGTCTGCGGTTTCCCCTCTTCGATATACGGGAGCCAGAGCGCGTACTGTTCCGGATCGATCAGAAGCTCATCGTAGTATTTCGCGAGCAGACTGTAATTGTCTAGTTTTCTTTGCATAAGAGATCTTTCCAGAGTTCTTCAAGGGCATAGTAATCTCTGGCTGCGCCCCAGAAAACATGGACCAGGATCTCATCGATCTGGATGAGATACCATTCGGAGTCCTTATGACGGTCGATCAGACGGATCTCGTGTTCCGCCGCGCATTTATCCTCCAGGTCATCGATGATCGAAGAAGCGTGCGCTTCGTTGCGGGCGCTGCAGATCACCGCGTAATCATAGAACGGATTCTGTGCGCGGAAATCAAGAACAGTGATATCGTCCCCGATCTTTTCGTCGATTCTTTCTTTAATGAACTCCAGTAACTCCATATTTTTCTTCTAAATACCTTTCTACATTTTTTCTTAAGAGAGCGTAACCTTCTTCAAGGTCTGCGATCGAAGCTTCGAGGATCCCGTCATTGAGTTTGCGTAACGGTTCCCGTTTATCGGCGATATAGAGGATCTTTGCCAGGATGTCCTCGCTTTCGCCATCGCTGTGATGGTAGATCGCGTTGAGCACCTGCTCATCATCGTAATGACAGACTTCCTTCAGGAAATACGGTGCGGTATAGGCATGTTTGATCTGCGGCGGCGCGGACAGATGACTGTCTGCGTAGCGCGTCAGGATCGCGTCGTTTTCTTCCTCGGTGTATTTTTTGAGAATATCGTGCAGCAGTCCCGCGCGGTACGCTCTTTTGGGATCGAAGCCGTGACTTTCCGCCAGGATCTTCGCGGTTTCCGCGACACTGACGGAATGGCGGTAACGCTTCTCATTCATCATCGGCTTGATCAGCTTTTTGATGAGACGGTTATTCTTCATGATCGCCTTCAGCGAGATCTCCCCGGCATCTTTCAGATCAAAGAGAGAACTTGCGGGCGTATGGGAAAGAAAAGTCCCTTTCGGTTTATCACCGGTCTCCAATCGGACCGGAAGGCCGTCGAGCTCTTTCTGCAGAAGTTTGATAAAAAAGACTTTCGGATCCAGGACCAGGATCGTGACATGTTTCTCTGTCTCGCATGCCCTGGCAATGAATTCGCGTTCATCCTTTTTAATGGGTGCAAAATATCCGGAGATCGTCATGGAAGCCGGATCACCCTTTCCTTAAAAGGTTTATAAAGCAGGATCGTATGGCCGATCTCCTGAACGATCGTTGAGGAGGATGCGGCGCTGAGTTCGATCGCGGCCTCATGAACTGTGATCTCGCAGCTCTTTAAAAGCGAGACCTTGATCAGCTCGTGGGTATTAAAAGCATGCAGCACGGATTCGATCAGGTTATCACTGATGTTGTCTTTACCGATCGTGATGATCGCTTTTTCCTTGGAACCCAATGCACGCAGATAGCGTTTCTGTTTACCAGTTAAAATCATAATATCGTTCCTCTTAAAGTGACGGCTGTGTTCTCCGGAACATAGACGGTCGCTTTTCTAACATTCTTTAAAGTGATGAAGCCGAAGCCGTTGATCTCAAGATCATTCTTATGGACACCGCCGAAGCTGTAGGTATCGTGACTTCCGCGGTACAGAAATCCCTTCTCATTGTTTTCGGCGTAGCGCTGCGCGTTCTCGGTCTTGGTACGGTGGATCTCCAGCTTGTTGTTGATATAGAAGATCACGCTGCAGTTTTCGTCCGGAACGATGTCTAGACGGAAAAGACCTTCCGCAAAATAGGACTGCGGACTGTAGATCTGATAGACTGCCGGTTTTAGGGCCGTTGTGAAAGTCAGCGAATGATGAAGTTCCTGAGGGATATTCATCAGAAGGTTATGCGCGGATAAAGAACCCGGTCCGTCGTAGATCTTGTATTCTCCGTAAGGGATCTCCTGGAAGCCCAGTGTCGTGCAGGGATAGGAAGACACAGTCAGCCGGTCATCTCCCAGCAGCTTATTGATCAGAGAGGATTTGCCGGTATTGAAGTTGCCGACGAAGACGATCTTTTTGGCAACGCCGTGCACGCATTCCTCAAACAGATCACGGAAATGGTCATCCTTGGCGTGGGTCAGCAGGATATCGAAATAGCTGAATTTCAGATCCTTGATCGCCTTCAGTTCACGGGTGATATTGCGGGCGACCTTATCGAGATTGGCGTTCTTCGGTAAAAGATCGATCTTATTGATCAGGAGCAGGACCTTCTTGCCTTCAAATGTCTTTAATACGCCTTCCTTCAGGAAACCGCTGAAGGAAAGGATATCGGTCACGACCACAAAAAGAGCGTCCGCGTAATTCTGCAGTTCCTTCGCGATCGCTTCGTTGGTGATCTCATCAAGCATATTGATCGTCAGATCATTGTAGTGACGGATACGAAAACAGCGCTGACACAGCTCCTGCTCCGCTTTCATCACATAACCGGCCTTGCCGGGGAATTCGTTCTGCAGCACCGCGCCGCAGCCTTTACATATTTTTACTACACTCATTTTTTCAAAAAGATCTCTTCAAATCGGCGTAACACGACCGTGCCGAATTCTTCTTTGGTACCGATCGGTTCACAGTAGATCGTAAAGATACCCAGGGAATTGGCACCGATGATATCTGTAAGCAGCTGGTCGCCGAGCGCAGCTGTTTCTTCCGGCCTGCAGTTTTTCTTCTTCAGGATCCGCAGATACTGATGCAGGAACGGTTTTAAAGCGAAAGGGACATATTCCACGCCGAGCCTTCTGGCGAAGGGCGCGATGCGGGAACGCTTGTTGTTGGAGAGGATCACGACATCGATCCCCTGCTCTTTCAGCTCCCGGATCTTTCGTACTTCCTTGACTCCGAGATAGGGAGAACCCAGAGGCACGATCGTATTGTCAAAATCCAGCAGCAAAAGCCGGATATTCCGTTTTACGAGTTCATTCGTATCCAGCTGGGAAAAGCGTTTCAGAGACAGATCCGGTTTAAAAACAGACACGCCTTATTATAGCATGTCTGTTCTTCCTTTCCGCAAAAGAAAGGCATAACCGGAGTTATGCCCTGCGCTTTAAAGCTTGAATGTGACTTCGCCGTCAGCCTGTTCGGCAACAACGTAAGTTTCCTGCTCGACCGGCTTGAAATAGACGTTTAATGTATTGATATCTTTCTGCTTTAAGCCTTTCTCGACTAAAGCGGACTTGATCTGTTTTTCCAACTCATTCAGAGAAGTATCAACGCCGTTCGCCTGAACAGTATATACGATCTTCATACCGTTTTTACCTCCTAAATTTATATCATACACTCATTATTTGTCTTTGTCTACTCCGAAGAGGTCGCCGAAGAGATCGAGCTCATCAACGAGTTTATCGATATTTTCTTCCGGTTCCTTCTCCTCTATGACCGGTTTGACCTCATCCTTGGGAAGATCGAGGATCAGGATATCCTCGATATCGGTCTGATCGGCACGTAAGAGGTAGTAATCTTCGGTCGTCAGCAGCGGCTTGCCGAAGGTGCTTTCGCGATCCATCAAGGATACATCCTTTGCGTCGAGAACAAGTTCCTGTCCCTTGCTGTAGAGACGGAAGCTGTCGAGCGGTTTGACCGCGATCGCGTAACGGACAGCATACGGGGAACTCTTGCGCTGTTTAAAGAGACGGAAACCCTTGGTGGCTCTTGAGGTCAGAGCGCAGTCACTCAGACGGATACGCTTGTTGTTGGTCTCTTCAGTCAGCAGCATGACGGAGGAGGCGTTCTCACGCAATACGGTAATATCCGCAAGTGCATCGCCTTTGACGTTCATTGCCGCAACACCCATCGCTCTTACTGAGATCGGATTGAGGACATCGGAGCTGTAACGGTTATAGTAACCGTCTCTGGAGACCAGGAAGATCTCTTCGCCCGGATAAACGACACAGGCTTTGATCATCTCATCCCCTGTTTTCAGTTTCATTGCTGTCGAGACACGGTTGGTTCTCTGCAGCGCGAATTCATTGACCGGGGATTTCTTGATCATACCGTTCTTGGAAGCAGTCAGGATAAAGGCATTCGTTTCAAAGTTATGAACGATCAGCGCAGAAACGATCTTTTCGCCGCCCTGCATCTTCACGTAATGGGAGATATGCAGACCGAGGTCTTTCCACTTCGTTTCGTTGATCTTATAGATCGGGATCTGGGCATAGTCACCGAGATTGGTGAATACCAAAAGCTGATCCAGAGTCTCACAGCTGCGGATACCTAAGAGGATATCTCCTTCCTTGACTTCCGGAAGAGTTGTATTGGAGTCGTAAGACTTCTTGGAATAACGGCGCAGATAACCGTCTCTAGTCAAAGAGATATAAACATTCTCGTTAGCGATCATGTCTTCCTTATTGATGACGATTTCCTCAACGGAATCTTCGATCGTCGTCTTACGCGGTGTCGGATATTTCTGCTTGATATCGCGCAGTTCCTTGACGATGACACTCTTTAAGACAGCTTCGCTGGAAAGGATGCTCTTGAGCTCGCCTGTCTCTTTGATCAGGGATGCATATTCTTCTCTGAGCAATGTGATATCCGTAGAAGACAAACGGTAGAGACGCATTGTAACGATCGCTTCTGCCTGCTCCTCAGTAAAACCGAAGGCTTCGATTAGATTCTTCTTGGAATCGGCCTTATCCTTACTGCGGCGGATGATCGCGATGATCTCATCAAGGATCGATATCGCCTTCATCAGACCTTCGAGGATATGCATACGCTTTTCCTTCTGGTCTAAAAGGTATTTCGAACGGTTGAGAACGACTTCCTTACGGAAATCGATAAAGGTATCCAAAGCTGTTTCAACAGTCATCATGACCGGACGGTGATTTACGATCGCGATCATGTTGTAGGAGAAGTTGACCTGCAGATCTGTATTCTTGAACAGATAATTCAGGATCAGCTTTTCATTCGCGTCTTTCTTAAGATCGATCAGGATCTTCAGACCATTACGTCCGGATTCATCGCGGACATCGGTAATTCCGTCAAGATCTTTATTGATACGGACATCAGTGATCTGTCTGACCAGTTCCGACTTAACAACCTCATAAGGGATCTCTGTAATAACGATCTGTTTTCCGGTCTTGGTCTCGACAATCTCCGTACGGGAACGCAGAACGACTTTCGCCCTGCCGGTACTGAAAGCTTCTTTGATCTTATCGATACCCTGAACGATACCGCCGGTCGGGAAGTCCGGACCTTTGATATACTGCATCAGGTCATCGAGCGAACATCCCGGATGATGGATACGATAGATCGTAGCGTCGATGACTTCATTCAGGTTGTGCGGAGCGATCTTTGTGGCATAGCCTTCAGCGATACCGGTTGCGCCATTGACAAGCAGCAGCGGGAAAGATGCTGGTAAAACTGTCGGTTCAAGGACGGTATCATCGTAGTTATTGGTCATTTTGACCGTATCTTTATCGATATCGTTCAACAATAACGTAGAATACGGTGACATTCTGACTTCGGTATAACGGTAAGCGGCCGGCGGGTCATCATCGATCGAGCCGTTGTTGCCGTGGAAGTCGATCAGCGGAACATTTACCTTCCAGTCCTGAGACAGACGGACCATCGCTTCATAAACGCTGGTGTCGCCATGCGGATGGAATGTACCGATAACAAGACCTACGACTTTCGCTGACTTGCGGTGCGGTTTTTCGGCAGTATTACCATCATAGTCCATGGCGTAAAGAATACGTCTCTGTACCGGTTTCAGACCGTCACGCGCATCCGGGAGCGCACGCTCCTGGATAACGTATTTGGAGTAACGGCTGAAGCGGTCGGACATGATACCTTCCAGTTCCCAGTCTACGGGCGGATTATAGATGATCTCTTTTTCTTTCTTAGCCATGTCTCTCCACCTTAAAATCCTCTTCTAATGTGAAGTCGATATTATCTTCGATCCACTTCTTACGCAGATCCGGTTTATTACCCATCAGAACAGATACACGGCGTTCTGCCAGTGCTCCGTCTTCGATCGTGACACGGATCAAAGTACGTTTCTCCGGGTCCATAGTGGTATCCCAGAGCTGGTCGGCATCCATTTCACCAAGACCTTTATAACGCTGGATGTCGATCTTTCCACCCTTGGCGCGGATCGCATTCAGTTCTTCATCGCTGTAGCAGTAAGTCATTTCCTTACCGCGTACCGCGCGGTAAAGCGGCGGCATAGCGATATAAACATGACCTGTTTCGATCAGATCCCTCATGAAACGGTAGAAGAACGTCAGAAGCAGGATCTGGATATGCGCGCCATCGGTATCGGCATCGGTCATGATGATGACTTTATCGTATTTGATATCTTCCACGTTAAAGTCGGATCCGACACCGGCTCCTAAAGCATGAACGATCGTATTTAATTCTTCATTCTTTTCAATATCTGTAATGTATGCTTTTTCAGTATTCAAAACCTTACCGCGTAAAGGCAGGATCGCCTGGAACTTGGAATCGCGGCATTTCTTAGCGGAACCGCCGGCAGAATCACCCTCTACCAGGAAGAGTTCAAGACGCTTATAGTCACGAGTCTGAGCCGGAGCCAGTTTACCGGAAAGAACTTTTTCCGTCTTATAGACATCCTTCTTCCCCTTTCTGGCTTCATCTTTTGCCTTACGGGCAGCTTCTCTGGCGACTGCAGCTCTCTGCATCTTCTTGACCAGGAACTCCGCATTTTCGGCGTTTTCATTGAGATAATACGCCAGCTGTTCGGAAACGATCGCTTCAACAGCATTCTTCGCCTGCGGCGTACCTAAACGTCCTTTTGTCTGACCTTCAAACTGCAGGATATCTTCCGGGATCGTTAAGGAAAGAATGGTCGTCAGACCTTCGCGGACATCCGAACCCTCAAAGTTCTTGTCTTTTTCCTTCAGAAGATTATGTGAACGGGCATAATCATTGATCGTTTTGGTAAATGCAGTCTTATAGCCGACTTCGTGGCTGCCGCCATCAGAGGTACGTACGAGGTTTACAAAGGAGAATGTGTTCTCCTGATAAGTATCCGTGTACTGGAAAGCGACATCGACTAAGATACCGTTGGAGTTACCACTGAAGGTGACGATCGGCGATAATGCGTCTTTATCTTCGTTGATGAATTCAACGAAAGCACGCAGACCATCATCATATTTAAAAGACTGTGTCTCGTTATGGATATGATCCTTGACGATCAGTTCCACGTCCTTCAAAAGGAAGGCTTCTTCCTGGGCTCTGGTGCAGATCGTCGAGAACACGAAATTTGTTGTGGAGAAGATTTTCGGATCCGGTTTGAAAGTAACTTTGGAACCGGTCGTTGTGCTGGTTCCGATCTCTTTCAGATCGCCCTTCTTCTTACCATGTTCAAAACGCATCGCATAGCGTTTCTTATCACGGCAGACTTCAACATCGACCCATTCGCTTAATGCATTAACAACACTGGCGCCGACGCCATGCAGACCGCCTGAGCTCTTATAACCGCCCTGGCCGAATTTGCCGCCGGCATGAAGAACAGTAAAAATGACTTCCAGTGCAGATTTACCGGATTTGTGTTTATCGATCGGCATACCGCGGCCATAGTCTGTGACTGTGCAGGAGCCGTCTTTATTCAATTCAATAATGATCTGTTTACCATAGCCGTTCAAAGCTTCGTCGATAGAGTTGTCGACGATCTCCCAGACTAAATGGTGAAGTCCACGGCCGTCCACCGAGCCGATGTACATGCCGGGTCTTTTTCTAACAGCTTCCAGACCTTCCAGGATCTGGATAGATTCAGCGTTATATTTGTTTGTCATAGCACCTCACTCATTTGTTTATTATACCATTTTGGGCGCTTTACTTCCAGTCACGGTAGCCGACTAAAGTGTGCTAGAATAAAGCCAAGAGGTAATTGTGTATGTTGCGTTTTTTAGGAATTGTATTGTGGAGCATTATCGGTTATCTGTTTGGCTCCGTACCGTGGGCTCTGGTGATCGGCAAAGTCTTCTTCCATAAAGATGTCCGCCAGTACGGTTCGCACAACCTCGGCGGCACCAACGCCGGACGAGTTCTTGGCAAGCCGATCGGAGCTCTTGTTATCGTACTTGACGCATTAAAAGCGTTCATCGTCATGGCCATCGCTTCAAGGTTCATGCCGGATGCGGTCGTATACGCAGGATTCTTTGCGATCATCGGTCATTGCTTCCCGGTATTCGCACAGTTCCGTGGTGGTAAAGGCGTCGCGAGCACATTCGGTTATCTGCTTGGCGTCGGCTTGTTCGTGATCAAAGATGCAGTGTTCGCATTCGTTTATCCGGTCCTGGTCTTCTTCCTGGTATTGGGTCTTACCAGAATGGTCTCCCTTTCCAGTATGATCGCTTTGGTGGCTGCGACAGTGATCATGTTCCTGATTGCAAGTAAAGGTGTATTCGTCTGTACTCTGATAATCACCTTGTTGGTAATCGTCCGACATATTAACAACATCCAGAGAATTATCCAAGGAAAAGAAAGCAAAGTCAGCTTCTTAAAATAGCATCTATCATCAAATAAGCGAAAGGCGTCATATTAAAGACGCCTTTTTTAAATGCAACGATGATTATGTTTGCTTGAACGGTAATACTTATAAAGATATGGAATCAGCACAGTTTCGATAACAATCAAAGCTAGCGAGACGAGTATCAAAAGAATTTTTAAAATCTATATCATCTGGATTTCGATGTACCTTTTTAAGAAATGCTTTTTAACAATTCTGAATTTAGTATCCCTTGGGATTAGAATCTCATATTCTCTTAGCCAATCCGTTCTGTTTTCTACTCCTAAATCAGATATATACAATACATGTTTGCCTGCGGGTATATAGATTTTCACCAATCGATTGTAACGAAATAACCCTTCTTTGATTGAATGTCTGATTGCGCTCTTTCTCAAAAGGCTCGTGGACCAAAAGCTCTTGTTAATGTAGAAATTGTCCTCAAATGCAAAATCCAACAGTTTCTTTGAAGTCACCCTGTAAACTACGATATTACGATCTATAATTGTTTTTCTTAATATGGCATCAATTTCGTCGATGTCTGCATCAAGTTCACAGCTTTCCTTTGATCCGTACTCTCCTTTTAGGAGGCGCATGTTTAAAACACGGTACCAACTACCCGCATACGCGTAAAGCGAATTTAGCTCGGATTTTGACAAGCTAAAAGAATCTCTGAATTCTCTTCCCCATTTTCCAGCAGATTCTTCATCTATAAATTCGAAATAGTCATTGAATACCTTATCATCTTTAAAGATCGATCCGGCAACAAAGTCTAAACATTTTGCCTTTAGATCAATCGATCTGTTATCATTCTCGTCGCCCCAAGACAAACAAATTCACCTCTATACACTCGTTTTGAGTTTTTCTCTCACAGATCAAGTCTGTGTACATCGGTCATCAAAATTAATCATGTTCATTTTGCGATACCTTTGTCTTTTTTGAATTATGCTCATTCACGGCTTTTTCAATAAAGCGTTCAACAGCAACAGTTTTTGATAAACCAGTGTCGGAACAATAATCCTCTAATTTTTTGATAACTTCGTTTCCGAGATAAAACGTAGCTTTTTTAGCGTCCTTCTTTGCTTTTGGCATTATTCTTCCCTCGATTATTGTCTCTTCTATATATATCAATCGGTTTACCGTCCGCGGTTTTCCACTCGGTCCAGCCATTAGCAGGACCATACAAAACAAACGATGCACCCAAACTTGGAGAATTGAATTCAACATTCTCCTGAAGAACGTTATCGATAATTTTTGCCTCTTTTCTTTTCTTATCGATAATCGAGATCGTTTTAAATCCCGCTCCCTTCAAAGGACAGATTACACTGCCTTTTTTTACGATTATTCTGCCGTTTTTGATGTGCATGATTCCCTTTACGGATCGATTATTCCAACGCTTGATTTTGCGTTCTAAATGGTATTCTCCTTCCGGTATAAGCCTAATATCTCTTTGACTTGTCGCCTCATCGAATACCTCTTCCTTTGGTTTTCCTTGCGGAAATATCTGATTGCCCTCAAACGAAGACAGAAGCTGGACAACAAGATTTATGTCTAGTGCAAATAATTCGGTGTTCTCGACTTGGCTTTTAGAAAAAATCGTGTGTAACAGGGTTTCCTTTTCATCGTAATCATCGACTTCTATAGCAAAATGCCGCTTCAAGCCAACAACGTTACTATAACCATTGTGTTCAAGGTTATACATTCTCTGCTCAAAATTTGTTATTCCGGTTTTACCGATTTTGACAAGGCCCGGTACAACAGTTGTCATAACATATAGAATTCCTCTTGCCATGTACATACCTCCTTACACAAACATCTGTTGGAGCAAACCTTTTTTAAGTTCTTTTAATTCGTTGCACTTACGATGATGAAGAGCGATAGTTCTATCAAGATCATCAAAGAAAGCCCCGATTTTAGCTTGTTCTTCATCTTTGGGAATCATAATTACAGCATTGTTAACTGCATCCGAATTGATAGACTCAAATGTAGAACCAGCTGCAAATTTCTTCCAGTAACCATTACCATCCATTTTTACGAGAGTCTGGAATAAAAATTCATTCCCCTTAATTCCTGCGACTCCTCGCCCAAGTACCACGTCATAAGCGGTTTTCCCCATAGCTCCTGCAGGTGCTCTGACGCTCATTATTAAATCTCCGGCTTCTGCTGTTTTTGTTTTCTGCGTAGTCCATATTCTTGGAGATACCCATCCATCTTTCAAATCGGCATTTCCTTGAACAAGAATATAAGTGCTCGGAGTATCACTATATGTTGAACCGTCCGGAGACTGTCCCATTGTAATTTGAGCCACCTCACACAACTTACGTTGTTCCCAAGGATCAGTAAAACCGGGGAATCTAATTCGTGGAACACATTCCTCTTTCTTTGGAAACATCTGCTGAAGCAAACCTTTTTTTAGTTCTTTCAGTTCGTTGCACTTACGATGATGAAGGGTGATAAGGTTGTCTATATCCAGCAAAAATCCTCCTATCCTTTCCTGTTCATCTTCTGATGGTGCAAAAAAGGAGTATGCATTCAGTTCGTCACGGTTGATTTTTGGCATACCAGAACGCTTAGAAACAGACACCGAATACTTAAAGAAATCTTCTGTTTGTAACACAGAGTATAAGAATTTCTGAGTGAGACCATTTTTACCGTTCAATACATAAGCATCGGCGCTTGTAAGCCCATCAGTACGAGCAAAAAAGTACTTTCCAAGCTGTGGATTGATTTTCCCATAAACGACATCGTTTGGTCTAAATCTAAACTTTCCGCTAATCAGTTGCTCCTCTTTAACTGTCTTCACATTATCTAAAATTCTTCCAGTAAAGGACTCTATATTACCAGGGGCAATATGCGGCATATTATCAAATTCGCCAGAAGTTGGATTTACCATTTCTGTCGAAATATCAACCACGTCACTCCACTTACGCTGTTCCCAAGGATTAGTAAAACCAGGGAAGCGGAGCATTGGCATTCTTTTTTCTTTTTCAGTCATATTACTTCAGCTCCTGGAGACCCAGTTCCCTCATATAGTTATTAAGCACTTCTGTTGCTCCGGCAATTTCTTCGTTTGTATTATTTATGTTCGCAAATACAAAATCCAAATCTATTTCAGGTTCTTTCTCTGTGGTATCAACATAACGCGAGATATTCAAATTGAAATCATTTTTGGCAATTTCTTCCAAAGAAGCAATATGTGCATATTGTTCGACATCAACACGGTTGATATATGTTTGGACAATTCTATCAATGTCTTGGCCGCGGAGAACGTTTTGGTCTTTACCCTTTTCATATTCTTTCGACGCATCAATAAAAAGAATATTATCTGCATTACCATTTCTTCTTTTTTTGAAAACTAATAAAGCAACCGGAATGCTTGTCCCATGAAATAGGTTTGCAGGTAAACCAATTACTGCATCCAGAATATTCTGAGACTCAATGAGATATCTTCTAATTTTCTCTTCTGCAGCACCTCTAAACAGAACGCCATGAGGGAGCAAAACGGCAACCCTTCCATCATCATCCATGTTATATACCATATGTTCAACAAAAGCCAAATCGGCTTTTGTTTTCGGAGCAAGAACGCCACAAGAGGAATATCTGGCATCATCAAGATAAGACGGATCACTCGCGGAGTTAGGAGCAGAATATGGCGGGTTAGAAACCTGCACAGTAAACAAGATCGGCTTACCATCTTCATAAAAGTTATCGTGACGAAGTGTGTCATCGTTGTATGCTGTAAACTGTCTATATGGAACACCATGTAAAAGCATATTCATTCGATTCAAGTTATATGTTGTCGAGTTTAGTTCCTGTGAATAAAAATGTCCAACCTTATGCTCTGGAAGACTGTTTTTCACTTCGAGCAGAAGAGATCCGGAACCAGCACAAGGATCACATGCATTCTTTACTTCTTTTAGACCAACAGTTGCCAACCGGGCAACGAGTTTAGAGGCACATGTAGCCGTAAAGAATTCGCCAGCTTTTTTACCAGCTCCACTTTGAAACAAGCCAATCAAAATCATATAAGCCGTTCCAAGGTAATCGAACTGTGTATCCTTTACAGCGAAGCTTAGCGCATCGATTTTCTGCATAACCTTTGAAATCAGCGCTGTGCGTTCTGATACTTCCCTTCCGAGATGATCTGCTTTAAGGTTCATATCATTGAACAATCCTCTGAATGCAGCTTCAGATTCCTGACCGATTGTAGAAGCTGTCAAAGAATTTACTGCTTTCTCCAGGTCTTCAACAGTAAATGCATTATCGTCGATTAACTCAATTAATGAAGACCACATGTTTTTAGGAAGTATAATATAACCTAAATGTTCCAAAGACCACTCTTTCACTACATCGGTATATTTCGGATTCGCAAGAGCTTCGCTATAGGTTATTTCATCATCCTTAAGAAGCTCATTCATGTAGTTTTCAGTTTTCTCACTTAAATAGCGATAAAAAATCAGCCCAAGAATATAGTTTTTGAATTCAGATGCATCCATATTGCCTCTAAATTCGTTCGCAATCGCCCACAATTGTTTTGCTAGTTCATCGGATTTTGCTCTTACATCTTCCGCCATTTTCTTTCTCCTTAATCGCCTTCTGCAGTAAATTTGTTATAGCTGTCAATCAGGAATTCTTGTATTCCTTCGATGAGCGCTGTAATCTTCAACAATCCTTTAACGCCATATCCAATCAAGTCTTGTCGCAAAGATTCTTTAGTAACTGATTTCGCATCAACGAAATACGCATGCAGAATATGTGATACAAGATTTGACGCTAATCCATTTGCAGTTGCAAATTCTTCGATATCCGCTTGCATAGTTTCTTTTTCATATTCGTTATAAGCCTCAATAATATCCGCTTCTGGATCAAGTTCAAAGAATCTTTCTGAGACGAACGACTTCATAATATCCCGCTTATAACGCATTTTCTCATTATCAGATCTTTCGATTTCTCGAAGAATCAGATCAACTGATTTTTTCATCTCGTTCGGATCTTTACGATTAATATCTTTCAAGAGGTTGAGAATGTATACAACGTTGATCTTGTCTGTACGAACAAGTTCAATATTGAAATCTACGTCCACTAGCACAGTATTCTTCAGATCTTTCTTTCGCTTCTCGTAGTAATAGAGATACCAGCTCTTATAATCAGAGTATTCATCTTCGTCCAGTGTTGGCCATAGATCCGCCCAGTCAAAACGTGAGAACGTCTTTAATGTGCTGAGCGTTCCTGCAATCGTTCTAAATGTAACGACAAAAGAACGAATGCCATCTTCCGATTGAAGATTTCCTGCGTCTTCCGGTGTCGGGACTATACGTTTTAATTCGTCGGCCTGATCATAGTAACGCTTAACATAATAATCATAAGATTGCAGTAAATACGCATTGGGATCGCCGTCTCCTGAATACAGACGTAAAGCGTCGTCTTGTGCTTTTTTGATGTTTCTGTAAGTAACGATCTGCCCAAATTGTTTAGTTACTCTATCTACACGATTTGTTCTTGAGTATGCCTGAACAAGAGAATGCCAAACAAGGTTTTTATCCAAAAACAGAGTATTTGTCGGCTTTGAATCGAAACCGGTCAAGAACATATTAACCACGAGTAACAGGTCGATCTGTGGCAGATCCTTCTGTTTCATTCTTTTTGAAATATCTTTACGATATGCATCAAATTTAGATAAATCATAATCTGTGCCAAACATTGCGTTATAGTCTTTCATACACTCCTCAAGACTCTCTGAAGCGTGTTGATCGGGGTTTTCCTCCATGTCTTGATTAGCTTGATAAGTAAAGATGGCTGCAATTCGATAATTTTTAGGGTTGTGTTCTTTCATGTATCGATAATATTTCATCAATGTTTCGATCTTATCGATTGCAAATAGAGCCGTAAAAACACTATTGTTTTCAAGCCGTGTATGCTGTTGGAGGTGTTCAAGAATATCATTCGAAATTGCAGAAATTCGCTCTGGAGAATGATAAAGATCTTCGATATCTATATGGTGTCTCCTGCAATACTCTTCATCATCTAATTCCTTTGGATCAATTCTTCGATCAGGGTAACTCATTATTGATAAACTTCGCATATATTCAACCGAAAAGCGAAGGACATTTCCATCGGCGATTGCTTCTTTGATCATGTACTTATGGATGCACGGGTCAAGTTTACCTGCATTAAAAATATCTGCCGTTGTTTGACCGTTGGCTCCTTTGTTTTCTTTGAATATTGGCGTGCCAGTAAAACCGATATAGTTAGAGTTTTCAAAGTGTTTCCGAATCTGTGCATGCATTTTCCCGAACTGGGAACGATGACATTCATCAATTATAAAAACACACTTATGCTTCCTAAAATGGTCCATGATATCGGTATATCTATCTGACCTGAGAGCCGTGGCCATTTTCTGGATTGTTGTTATAATAAGAGTTTTTGTTGAATCTTGAAGCGATTTGACAAGATTGTAGGTATTATCAGTCTGGTCTACACACCCGGCTTCGAAAGAGTTATACTCATCGATTGTCTGATCGTCAAGATCGCTTCTGTCAACCAAGAAGAACACCTTATCAATACGACGATCATCTCTTAACAATGACGCTAGTTTAAAACTCGTTAACGTTTTGCCTGAGCCGGTAGTGTGGAACACATATCCGTTCATGTTTGCCATAATAATGCGATCAAACGCTCTTTTAACTGCGTAGATTTGGTATGGCCGCATTACAAGAAGAGCGGGTTCTGTATCTTTAATTACATAGTATTTACTAAGCATCTCTGTAAGAGTCAATTTCGGAAGAAAAGCGCTAGTAAAATCCATCAGTTTATTGATACGGGTATTGGTTTCGTCCGTCCAGAAAAAGGTCAGTGATTTTAGAATATCCTGCTTATGACCAAATGCATCATTTTCATTGATATTTGCGCAATACTTCGTCATTGTACTGTTTGAAATGACGAAAAGCTGAATATATCTGAACAATCCTTTAAATGAAAATCTACGGCATCGATTTATCTGATTAATTGCTTCATTGATTTCGATGCCCGGTCGTTTTAATTCTGTTTGAACAACAGGTAAACCGTTGATAAGAATCGTTACATCGTATCGATTCTTATATAAAACATCACCCTTGTGTTCCGGATCCATCGTGACCTGATGTGTTACTTGATATGTATTCTGGCTTTCGTCGGACGTAAAAAAATCTACATATATGCTTTTGTTATTGTCTAATTCAAGAACCCATTTTTCCCTAAGGATCTTAGCTGATTCATAAATTGTATGGTTTTCAAGCCGAATTAAAACTCGATTGAACTCATTGTCAGATAATTCAGCCATACCCTTTGCTTCTGTTAAAGGCTCTGAATTGAGCTTACAGAATTGTTTTCTGAAATTCGCACAGACATCGTCATAATTCTTTAAATCAACATATTCATAACCAAGATCTTCGAGCCTGTCGATATACAATGATTCAACTTCATATTCTGACATGACTTTGGGCATAAAACTCTCCTAGCTTAAATTATCTAAACTTATTTTTATCAATATATTAATACTATCACTATATTATGGAATATTCTGTAATATTAGTGAAATGAATTAATACTATTTATATCGTCTTAATTGTTCACTTTAAAAGAAACCCAATCTTAGAGATCGGGTTTTTAATCAGAACAGTATATCGGTTTTACTTTGATTGTTCACTTATATACTTCAATCCATCAGGTTCATCTTTGACAGAATGACAAACTTTGCATTTATAACCGATAATCACTTCCTCATCCCAGGCCTTTTCGTCGACAACCCAGTAATCCTTATTTCCTTTATTGAAATCTTCTTTGTTGTAAATCGCGTCGTGGTTCACGGTGTGTGTAACTGCATCGTGATGAACTGTATGTGTCACTGCATCGTGATGAATCGTTTTGTATTCGTCGTCATGATGAACGACTTTCGTAACTCTATCATGATGAACGGTATGTGTAATTGCATCATGATGTACTGTATGAGAGACTTCTTCCTGCCCACCTTCGGTCCAACTTCTATGAACTACAGTTCCACCACATTGTCCCGAAGCATTCCTGCACTTTTGCATATCCATGTCCGCGCCGTACTGCATTCCGCAACGATTACACTCATATTTATTTACCACTGTAGGAGCAATATATGGCTGATCAATGATTATTTCATCCCATGCTGCCTGATCGACTATAGTTTCATCATAAGCCTCACTTACCACCACGGTTTCATCATAAGCGGCTCTAACCAACACGGTTTCGTCATATCCTTCTTTATCCACAATTACTTCATCCCATGCAGCCTTATCCACAATTACTTCGTCCCATTCCTTGAAATGACCCTTTTCTTCATGATGGACAATTTGGACTATATTTTCCCACTCGTGGACATGTACCTCAACATCAAATGAGGATAATGTTTCGTTGTTTACGACAGCAGAGATTGTACATTCACCATTATCAACCCCAATTACTTTTTTGTTTTTAACTATAGCGACATTCTCGTCTGACGAAACAAATTTAACAGAAGATTCATTTGCTCCTTCTGGAGATACTGTATATTCAAAAGCTTGTTCATCTCCTGCCCCCAAAGCAATTGTTTTGGATTTGAATTGAACATCTTCAACTTTCGCGCCGCATGCACACAAACAAAGAATCAGAAGAATAGAAATACTTATTTTTTTCATTATGGTACCTCTTCTTTATCACTATAACAGATTATCTTTTTGTATGTAAAAACGGCAGAAATAATTTATATGAAATTAGTAAACATTCTAAATCAATGCAGAGTGTTTGACTCCGATATGAAACGTTCCCAACCGTTAACTCTCTTTTTCATCCCTTCAACATCCAAAACCCCATTCGCAAATCCTTTGCGGATCAGCTCTTCAGGAACATATTGATCATATTTTTCAAATACCGGAACTTCTTTAGGATATACAAGTTCTAACGGATCAAATTCTTTGGATGCTTCTTCGGTAACGATCTCATAGAATTCTTCTTCTGTAACAGACATCGTGAACTGCATGTAATAAGGACGTGAGGAGCTTAATCCTTTCAACCCGAGGCGTTCACCGCAGCGTAACTTAAGGAAGCGCTCAAGCGCCAGGAAAGCATAGCTTCCAAGCCAAGGAAAAAGTGCCCACATCCTGCCGCCGAGATGCGCTAATGGCCTTTCCGACATTTCTGACTTTTGGAAAGTTTCTCTTGCGGTCTGCAGACGTGCGACTGCATGACGCATCAGATAAGGATACTGTTTATCTTCAGAAAGAACAGTATACATACGTTCTAGGATCCGGGTATGGATATCCCCTGCCACATCTCCAAAATAGGCAGGAATATTCCCTTTAACAAGCGTACAGTAAAGCTCATGGCGTTTATGATCGACTTCCTCAACGACCCAGACTCTTCCGGCAATGGCGATCTTATCTCCGACCGGCGGAGGCTTGACGATCGTACCCAGTTGTTCGGAACCGGCATGGACTGTGTATTCGATATTCTCCTGGAATACCGCAAAGAACTTATAGTTGTTAACGACACGTTCACCGGCAAGACCAACGATCAGTCCGCCGTTTTCGGTACGGTTGATATGATCGATCTCGATCAGATGACGAAGAAGGATCTTATAGTCTTCCTGAGAGATCCGTTTAAAACAGCTTAAAGAAAGAACACGTGAAGCCAGCTCCGCAGGAGTCATTTCTCCGTGCGACGCTAAGGTGCTCATCGTCTGATGATATAAAAGACTGTAAGGAAGACGGTCCATACGCGGAGGTTCAACAAAACGTTCCTCGATATATAACTGCACCAGTGCGATGCCCTGGATCAGATACCAGGGAATGCTGTCCGGCAGCATGTCTCTTGCTTCCTGATGGTCTTCCCGCATGACGAACCACATTTCCGAGGGATCTCCCCTTCTTCCGGTCCTGCCCATACGCTGCAGGAATCCAGAAACGGTAAACGGAGCGTCGATCTGGAAAGCGCGTTCCAGTCTTCCGATATCGATCCCGAGCTCCAGTGTTGCGGTTGCACATACAGACATTAAGGAATCGTCATCCTTCATATCATTTTCAGCGCTCTCTCTGTAGGATGCGGACAGATTACCATGATGGATCAGAAAACGATCAGGTTCGTGATTGACCTCACAATACTGACGGAGGTTCTGGCAGACAGATTCGCATTCCTCGCGGGAATTGGTAAAGATCAGACATTTTCTGCCACGGGTATGTTCAAAGATATAGCCGAGTCCCGGATCCGCCGCGAACGGCGCCTTATCGCTTGCTTCTTCGATCAGAGGGGTTACGACATCGATATCTTTTCCTTCATCGGCCTGCGGAGCACTGTTATAGAAGTGTTCCATGCTGAGACGCCAGACTTCTTTTCCTCCGTCGAATTTAGGAATGACAGTTCCCCTTTTGCTACCGGCCGATAAGAATTTCCCTGCATCCTGCGGATTGCCGATCGTCGCGGATAAGCCGATCCGGCGCGGATCACAGCCGGCAAGACGGCAGAGTCTCTCGATCAGACAGAATGTCTGCAGACCGCGGTCGCCACGCAATAAGGAATGGATCTCATCGATCACGATAAAACGAAGATCTCCAAATAAGGATGGGATCTCCATGTGTTTATTGATAAGTAAAGATTCCAAAGACTCCGGAGTGATCTGCAGGATCCCGGAGGGTTTCTTTAATAGTTTTCTTTTCTGACTCTGAGCAACATCGCCGTGCCAGCGCCGGACTTCGATCCCGGCATCCTCGCACAGCTCGTTCAGTCTCCCGAACTGGTCATTGATCAGCGCTTTTAAAGGAGCGATATATAAAACGCCGACCGTCTTGGAAGGATCTTCCTCCAGCAGCGTCAGGATCGGAAAGAAAGCTGCTTCCGTTTTGCCTGAAGCTGTGGATGCTGTTAAAAGCACATTCTGATCGGTATTGAAGATCGCGTCTCCGGCAGCGTTCTGCACGCTGCGCAGACTTTTCCATCCGGAACGGTAGATATAGTCCTGGATAAAAGGCGCGTAACGTTCAAAGACATTCATATCGTGAACTCCGTATATCCGGGATCTGCCTCATTCGATACCGCTTCTGATTTTGTAAAGGAGAATTCCTCGGATTCCAGTAGTTCCCCGATCTTCATTCCCGGGTTCTGGTATAAGAGGTCCAGAAGCTCGATAAAGTCACGGATCACTTCACGCGGTGTGATATTCTGATCCGCGCCGATACGGCTGTATTCGATGCGGATGAATCCGGCAAGGTCCTCTGTCATTAAAGATCTCGGATAACCATAAAGACCGGCATGCATATCTGCCAGTTTCTCGCAAAGCACCAGCATCTCTTCCGCAGACAACGGTTCCAGACGAATGACCGGAGCCAAAAGATCACGTGCTCCCGGACGGGAGAAACGTCCTTCTGCCAGACGGGAACGCAAAGCTTCGTAGCTATAAACACCGCGTCGCTTGTCTTCTAAAGCCTGCGGGGTCGCGCCCATGATGATACCGAGATACTTCGCCTTTCCCTGAAGGGTGTCATTATACATCGTCAGCATCTTTTCGTAGTTGTACTGACGGGTGATCGAATTGGGGATCTTGTAGATATTGACCAGCTCATCGATCATGATCATCATTCCCGAATATCCGGCCAGCCGGAAGAAGGTCGCAAAGAGTTTGAGATAATCGTACCAGTCATCATCGGTGATGATCATATTTACACCAAGTGCATCCCTGGCTTCACTCTTTAAGGAATATTCCGCACGGAACCACCGTACGACTTTGGATTTTGTTTCGTCATCGCCATTTACATAGGCATGGTAATAAGCGGACAGCAGCTTTGCGAATTCAAAGCCGTGGACAAGCTCACTGACCGAAGAAGTCACCGCGTAGATCCTTTTATCCGTTGCCTGTGTAAGTGCCGGAT
This sequence comes from Erysipelotrichaceae bacterium, assembly GCA_017431225.1. Lineage (GTDB taxonomy): Bacteria > Bacillota_I > Bacilli_A > Erysipelotrichales > Erysipelotrichaceae > RGIG5669. Next base: position 93,050 of record JAFRLM010000025.1, read on the forward strand.
CGCCCGGCATAAGTCCGGTCGTCTGTGCTGCTTCACTTTGTACAGAACTGATCCAGCGGTCTAAGACAAGCGTTAATGCTCCGCCTTCCGGTTTTGTCTTAGTTGAAAGGTTTCCGATCAGTTCGCGATATGTTGCCAGTCCCTGACCGCGGGTACCCTGCAGTCTTCTCTCCGGAGAAAGATCGGCATCGGCAACGATAAAGCCGCGGTCCATGACATAATTGCGGATCGTCTGCAGCAAAAAACTCTTACCGGAGCCATATCGTCCAACGATAAAGCGGAAGGAAGCTCCTCCTTCCGAGATGATATCAACATCATGGAGTAAAGCTTCGATCTCGTTTTTACGTCCCACGGTGATATACGGCAGGCCGATACGCGGAACGACACCGCCTTTTAAGGAATTAAGCACTGTCTGCGCTATGCGCTTCGGGACTTTCTTCTGTTCGCTCATCCTTTACCTCCAAGAAGCTCCTTTACTTCTTCTATGTAGTCTTCCACTAGGGAAAGACAGTCATCCTCACAGTCGAGGACCGTATCGCCGATCTCATCGATCAGTGCACCGTTGATCGCATCAGCGACGATCGACGGCATCAGATGTTCGTTTTTGAGTATTTCATTCACAGGGTGTCCGGCCAGGAGTTCTCTCAGGATACGGATTTCCACGGCATTCAAAGGCAGATCGATCTCCTCTTCTTCCGGTACTGTTTCTATTACTTCTATGTTAGCAGAAATCTCTTCGGTTTCGCTTTCCCGGTCTTCGGATTCCTCTTCGATCAGAAGACTGTTCTGGGTCTGCCAGGCATCCGCACGGATCTTATCAAGTCCTGAAAGATCGATCTTGATCTCCTGAACCGCAGCTTTTTTGGCCGCGATCCGGTCGTCTCTGATCGCTTCTTCGACAAAGGGCTTGAGCCACTCCTCATCTTCTTTCAGACGGAGATAGTGGCCGGTCTTTAAATACTTGCGCAAAAGACAGTCGGTGCCATGTAGGAAAGCGCGGAACAGTCCAGCGTTAAAGCTGAGTTTTTCATAGGAAGCAACTGTCCAGAGACCGTTTTCGCAGGAGTAGACACGGTTGTCATTCAGTTCGACGACCCGGTCTTTTTCGTCCCCTGTCTTCAGATAGACTGCATTGGCAAGCGGATAATAACGGCGGATCGTTCTGTTTCCGTAAAGAAGTTTGAAGAAATCGTTCCCTTCCACGCAATATCCTTTAACGATCTTACAATAAACCGCACAGAAAAGACGTTTTGCGGCTGCCGCTGCCGGTTCCTTTTTGAATAACAGGGATTCCTGCAGATATTTTCCGGAAAGATAGGAAAGCATCGTGAAGAGCTCTTCATCCTTCACGTTTTCCGGATCTTTCAAGGCCAGGATCGAGGCATCGTTCTGCATCTGCTTCGGATCCGCGTAACGCAGCAGCGTTTCCTTCGGCAAACCCTTCAGCAAGGCGAATTCAAACATCCAGCGGCGCAGATACTTCTGCATATTCTGATCCGGCTGCGCGACAGGCAGATAGTTGTCACGGAATTCCTCAAGTTTTGTGAGTGTTTCTTCCGGCGTTGAGACACCGATCCCGTTCAGCAGTTCATAGATGTAGATATAGGCGACGGAACTGGGAACAGGTGTATACTTCCCCTTCCGAAGATCGCTGCGCCAGGAGAAATAACCGCGCAGCTGCTCGATCGTCAGATCGTGATATGTCGGGTAATAACAGTTGAAATAGCCGTTCCAGGGATATTCATCTTCATAGTCCTGCATGAACATGCCCTGACGGACAAAGTTCATTGCCTTTTCCGGGAGCGATTCCCGTCCATAGACGAAGAGTTTACGCATCGCCTTGATCTTTTCCGGGATGATCACTCTCTCGGCACGGTAAGAGCTTCCCGAAAACGGAAGCGCTGTTTCCTTATATTCATCCTTCAGCACGACCGGTTCACCGCCGATCGTGATGGTATAGCCGCGCTGTTCTCCGGATGTATAGGCTCTGTCGAAGAGTTTAAAGACGATATCCTTTTCAGTCTCGCTGCGGAAGAAGATACTGATCCATTTATTGCCATGCATGCGTACCGGATCCCCGAGATAGGAACGTGGGAATTCCTGCAGGCTCTGTCTTCCGCATTTCAAATCGCAGATCTCGATCAGCTCCCCAGTATCGGTATCCCACTGACGCATCAAAAGAGCTACCCATTTCCCGGTATCCGGATGAACGAGCACAGAAAAAGCCGGGAAATCCGCCCACTTATGCTGTTCCGGGATATTGTATTTTTCCAGTGCATACGATGTCAGCTCAGACAGCTCCACGTCTTATTCTCCTTCTTCCAGACTTTGATCAAGATGAAATGGTCTATTTATACCATAGCAGTTTTTTGCCTCACAGAGGCGCTGTTTTGCCCTTACAGGACAAATCGTTGCAGATAAAAGAAAAAGGCCTTCCGGCCACGATCATTCGATCCTGCGGAAAGACCTGAAAGAACTTATTTCTTATCGGACTTCTTGGTCGTATCCTGACCCATCGTCTTCATGATCGCACGGATCTGCGCTTCAGACGGCTTTCTGCCCATCTGTAAGAACATTGCACGGATCATCTTTTCGGTGACCGGCGGATTCTTTTCCATTTCTTTGCGGAAGACGTAGCGGGCAATGAAGAAACCAGCGATCGCGCCGATGAGGATACCAAGAACAAGATATAATACTGCTTGCTGCCAATTCATATTTACTACCACCTTTACTTTTCCTATTCTAGCGAAACAGGAAAGATTTGTAAATAAAAGCCCAATAGGCGCAAATTTCCTGGCAACTCCCAGGTGGGTCATCTACCTGATTCTTTAGGAGTCTCACTCGATGGCGAGCTTTCAACACCAAATCACGACTTGATTAAGACCCGAATTCAAAATGTAGGAATTTATCATACCTATCAGGCGCCTTCATTATATTGAATATATTTCTGTATGAATAGTCTTGACTTTTATATATTTCTCTGCGTGTGTTCAACGAGTAAAATAACCGAAAGAAAAGATCCATGACAAAGAATCTTAGACCCGTTTGTCCTGTCCCTTCGTTACTACCCTCTGCTGAACAATGGATGCAGCATTCTGAATTGAAAAAAGCTTCTGCGTTATGCAGAAGCTTTGTTTGTCAGGAATGTATCCGGTGTTTATTTCTTCAGCCATTCAGGCATCTTTTCAGCGAGCGTGCGGAAGCCGATCTTGTTTTCGGGGACACCCAAAAACGGGACGCGGTCAAAGCGGTCCCTCCGGTTCCGTTTCAAGGCTTTATACGACAGTCTTAACTGACGGTGGTCATAATCGATATCGATGACTTTGCAGAGCACATAATCGCCGATATTCATGAAATGGCCGATATTCTTCACAAAACCGTTGCTCAGTTCACTGATATGGATCAGACCGCTGTAGCCGTCCTCGAACTGTACGAAGGCGCCATAGGGTTTCAGACCTGTTACCTGACCGTAAACTGTCATTCCGATCTGATAGGTTTTCTTTTCGTCCATGGTCCTATTATACATCAAATTAAGAAAACTAATTTTGTTTCTTGTGGTATAGTAAGTGTATTATGATTAGCCGAATGTATCCTTTCTGGTCATTCCTCGTAGCACTCGTGCTGGCGCAGGTGATGAAACCATTTATTGCGAAAGCGCGGGGAGACAAGTTCTCCTGGAAGATGGCTCTCGCCTCCGGTGGTTTCCCGAGTTCACACTCCGCCTCTGCAACAGCACTGTGTTTTTCCGTGGGGATCCTGGAACATTTTGACTCGACGATCTTTGCAGTCTCCCTTGCGTTCGCCGTGATCGTCTGTTACGACGCCATGAATGTCCGCTACTATGCGGGCCGTAATATCTACATCACCAAACAGCTGATCCGTGATCTTCAGGAAAAGGATGTCATCGATATGGATGATCCGGTCTACGAAGAGAAAGTAAAAGAAGTCCTCGGTCACAAACGCAGCGAAGTTCTGGGCGGGTGCATATTAGGTGTATTAATAGCGATCGTGCTGTATTATATTCAGTGAAAAGAGGTCTTATGAAAGAATTTAGTGAAACAGAAGTACAGATCATTCAGTGTCTGGAACGGCTCAGGCCATATATCCAGCATGATGGCGGTGATCTCGAATACATCGGATTTGAAGACGGGGTCGTTCACATCAAGCTCTGGGGCGCTTGTGTCGGATGCGGTCTGGTAGATATGACATTAAAAGACGGCATCGAGTCCTTTCTTAAAGAAGAAGTCGACGGTGTTGAATCCGTTGTCCTGGATAATCCCTACACTCCCCTTGAGGAGATCCTGAATGAAAAAAAAGAATCAGAGTGATCTGATTCTTTTTTTATGCATTTGTTTTGCCCGGTTCCTTTTTCCGCAGCCGGTTGTCTACGAATTCCTTCAGCAGGAAATAGAATACCGCGAAGAACGGAACGCCGAGGATCAGTCCGGTGAAACCGAAGAAACTGCCGCCCAGGATCGTCGCAAACATGATCCAGAGGCTGGAAAGACCAACGGATTCGCCGAGGATACGCGGGCCGATGACATTACTGTCGAGGAACTGCACGATCAGGATGATCGCCAGCATGTAGACTGACTGGATCGGGTCTGAGATCAACAGAATAAAGATCGACGGGATCGCACCGACCCACGGTCCGAAGATCGGAATGATATTGGTGATACCGATGACGAAAGCGATCAGTACCGCATAATTCATTTTCATGATGCTCATCAGGATAAAGCAAATGACACCGATGATCGCTGAGGAGATCACTTTACCGGAGATAAAGCTGCCGAGTTTTACATCCGTCAGATTGACGACTTTGCTGAGAATGTCAAAGTACTTAGTCGGAAGCAGAGCTTTGGCAAGACGACTAACCTGATCGATCAGGATCTCACGGTCAAGCAATACATAGATCGCGACAACGATACCGATGACGAAGTTTACGAGAGAACGCACACCGGTGATCGTGGAAGCGATGATACGCGGGATCTGTTCTCTGGTAAAGGTTACGATCGTGTTGATCGAATTACGGAACATTTCATATAAAGTATTCTCGATGCCCGGAGTCAGATTCAGATTCTCGGTGATGTTTTCGAATGTGCCGCTAGCGTCGTTTGCGATACGGTTGATCAGTTCGATCAGCTGAGTAACGGAAGCAGTGATCGGCGGGATCAGAACGACGACAAAGACAGTGACTAAGAGCAGGAAAACAAACATCGCGATCAGCGAGGAATAGATACGTTTGTTTTTCTTCGTCATCGTATCCGGGAACATCTTTTCGATCGGGTTGGCGATCAGAGCCATGATGTATGCCAGAGCAACACCGAGGATGAACGGCGACAGGATATCAATGAGCCGCTTCAGGCCAACGAAGATCGGTCCGAGGTTCGTGAGTATTACATAAAAAAGGACAACGATCATGCCGGATACGGCAAATAAAGTCGCCTTTTCTTTGAATTCAGGATCTTTAAAAATATTCTTCATACTCATAATTATAACATCTCTCCCTCTTTGTAAGGAACAAAGCCGTCAAAGATCTCGACATCAAATGTCTCAGCCTCACGGCGAAGATCCGCGAAATTCTTAAATGTATAACCGACACATACCGGATGGTACAAAGCCCGGCAGAGTTTAAAGGAGAACTGATCGGCATAGAGATGGTTGTAGGCGACGAAATCCGGATCGACTAGGATATTCGTTAACAGATTGCTGGAGATAACAGCGACCGGTAAACTGACCTTTGTGTCCTCACGGAAGAAGTCCGAGGCAAGCTGGCCGCGCAGCACCTGCGGATAATGCAGCCGATACCACATCATCGCTAAGGGATGGAAGGATTCGACGCAGTACTCACCGGGATAGTCTTTCAGAAGTCTGGCCGCTTCGCAGCAGGTATTCACAACATTCCCATGCGGTTTGATCTCGATGATCAGGGGTACCCTTCCGTTTACCAGTTTCAGAACATCCTCAAAAAGCGGGATCGTTTCCTTCGAACTTCCCAAAGGCATTTTCTGCAGTTCCTCATAGGTGCATTCAAAAAGATCACGGTCGATCCTGGTCATGCGTTTCAGATTCTTGTCATGCAGCAAAACCGCCCTTCCGTCTTTGGTCAGCTGCACATCCATCTCGATCCCGTAACCGGCTTCAACAGCCGCTTTGTATGCAGCCATGGAATTCTCCGGACGATCCCCACGGTCATAAAGACCGCGGTGAGCAATATATTGTTTTTTGTAAGGGGCAAAACGCTCTTTCCGGCTGTTATTCGTTTTTAGGGCCAGCAGATATCCTGCCAGCAGGAACGCCATTTTTTTCACGCTTTCATTGTAAATCCGAATATAAGAAAAAAGAAGATTGCTCTTCTTAATTCTTGATTAAGGAAGTTGACTCTTCCCATTAATGCTTTATTTGACGTTACAGATAATTCCGTTACGAAGCAGTCTCTCAGATCGCAAGCAGGTCGCTGTAAACAGCCAGAGCGCCGTCTGTATCGTGTGCGAGAACCTTTTTCGCGAGGACCTTGCCAAGCTGTACGCCTTCCTGGTCAAAGCTGTTCAGATTCCATACGAAGCCCTGGAACATGACCTTGTTTTCAAAATGAGCGAGCAGACCGCCAAGGGAACGCGGTGTCAGCTGGTCGCCGATGATGATGCTGGACGGACGTCCGCCATCGAACTTCTTATTCAGATTTGTATCATCCTTACCACAGGCGAAAGCGATGATCTGGGCAGCGACATTCGCGCAGAGTTTCTGCTGGCTGGTGCTTCCCTGGATATCGACATCGCTGCCGATCTGGGACTGTCTGAATCCGACAAACTGCATCGGGATGATGTTCTTGCCCTGATGGAGAAGCTGATAGAAGGAATGCTGTCCGTTCGTACCGGGCTCACCGAAGATGACCGGTCCGGTCACATAGGATACCGGCTCACCGAAACGGTTGACCGATTTACCGTTGGATTCCATATCGAGCTGCTGCAGATGTGCCGGGAAACGGCTCAGTGCCTGGGAATAAGGCAGAACAGCAGTAGTTTCATAGCCAAGAACATTTCTCTCATAGACACCGATCAGTGCGTCCAGCATTGCTGCGTTCTTCAGAACATCCGGTTCTTTAGCGAGTTTATCTGCTTCAGCTGCGCCTTCCAGGAATTCAGCGAATACTTCCGGCCCGAACGCCAGAGAGAGTACCGCGCCGCCTACTGCAGAGGAAGAAGAATAACGACCGCCAATATAATCATCCATGAAGAATGCGTCCAGATAGCCTTCGTTGCCTGCCAGCGGCGATGTCTCGCTGGTTACGGCGATCATATGTTTCGACGGATCAAGACCCGCTTCTACGAGGGCGTTCTTAACGAAAGACTCGTTTGTCAGTGTTTCGAGAGTCGTACCGGACTTGGATACCAGAACAAAGATGGAATGCGCAACATCGACATTGCTGAGCACGCCAGCCGCGACATCCGGATCGACGTTGGAAATGAAGGCGGCCTTCATCTTCAGTTTGTTGTTTTTCTTCGCCCAGTTTTCAAGAGCGATATACATAGCACGGGGACCTAGGTCGCTTCCGCCGATACCGATCTGAACAACTGTCGTGAACTTTTCACCGGCAGCATTCGTGATCTCGCCATTGTGGACCTTCTTTGCGAATTCAGCGATCCTCTCCTGCTGTTTTACATAGAATTCACGCTTGTTGACGCCGTCAGCGATAACATCGTTTCCGAGCTGTCCTCTGCACAGCTGATGCAGGACCAGACGTTTTTCACCGGTATTGATCACTTCGCCGTTATACAGAGCAGCGTACTTTTCCTGCAGCTGTGCTTCTTCCGCCAGTTTCTTAAGACCTTTCAGAACTGTATCATCAACTGCTTTAGCCGCATAATTATAGACCATTCCTTCTGCCATCGGAGCACAATAGGATTTTACGCGCTGCGCGCCGTTTTCGCCGCTCATCACTTCGGGCAGGCATACACGTCCGGCAGTTTCGAGCTCTTTAAACGCAGAAAGCTCATTCAGATTTTTCCATTCGACCATTCTTTTCCTCCTGATCCTGATGCAACAGTCTACTGAACCATCAGAATTTCTCTTTTATTATTATATCTTAATCTGCAGGGAAAAACGGATAATACAGAATAAAAAAGGTAATGATCAGGATCGTGGAGATACTGTACTGGATCAACATTCTGATGCCGAAAAAAGGAAGGATCCTTACTTATGATTACCGGGTAGCTATCTGTGATAAAATCGGCTTATAAGAGGTATCTGACATGACGAAATACGATGATCTGATCAAGCAGGAAAAAGAAAATTCAAGACTCAGAGAAGATCTGCAGGAAGACCGCGAAAGATGGCAGCACGAAAGAAAAAGAAGCTATATCCATACTTTCATGAATGAATTGCCGGAATTCCATCGGGCTCTGCTGAAAAACAACATATGGACAGAATTCGAATACTTTCACAAGAAACTCTTTCTCCCGGTAAAAGATAAGATCCAAGGCGTCTATCTGATCAGTGCGGACGGCGATGGCCATACCCGTGCCAACTGCTGGATCGGAAAAGACGGATCGTATTACCTCTCATCGAATTACAACAGTACCGCTGACACCCTGATCAGCGCGGAAGAGCTGGCGGAGATCTTTTACGACAGAGCCATTCAGGGGATCCGCTATTTTTCCGGAGATAAGGAATTTCAGGATGCGGTCAAACGGGATGATTACGCGGAAGCTGTGTTCCAGTACTTTTCGATCGTCATTCGATACAACAACAGATATAACTCTTAGCCGCCTTATTGCATCTCTATATAAATGACTCTCCGGAGTCATTTTTTCGTTTTTGTCAGTTGAATCAAAAAGAGCACCAGGCATACTACGGTGTTCTTTTTCTGCTCTATAGTAACGCAAGCAGCAGTATCACGATCAACCCGATTATAAAGATCGGGACTATGTACTTAAGCAAACCGAGTGACAGGCAGATCCATATCATGATAAACATTCCGATTCCAGCCATTTGTTTTATCTACTCCTTTTGTGTGTTTGTGTAATTGTGACAGCTGTTTCTATTGAACAAAGAGAACGGCTCAGAAAGAGATATACCCTCTTTCCTGCTTAAAGATGCGGCATATTATCTGCAAAAAATCTGCCAAGCTACTCATAAAACAGTTTTTCGCTAGCAGAGATAAGGACAAAAGCGAAATAAACACTCAACTTTGATGATTTCGCTGCAGTTCCCTGCGAATCCCGTTGATCCAGCTTAAAATCGATGTTGTATCCGGACTGTCGGCACCATGGTTTTTAACAAAAGCAGGATAGACTTCTTCCAGGATCTTCAGACTCTCTTCTTTCTCGCCGAGGCAGTAAAGATTAAAAGCTATCCATCGCGAAGCGTCCTGATAACTCATATCATTTTCGCCAAACAGTCTGCAGGCTTCTTCGCGAAACTTTTCAAATGTAAAAAGAGATCCTGAATAATCATTGAGATGATAGCGCAGCACGCCGATCTCAGATAGGAATCGATTGGTAATGACGCTTTCTGCTCCGGTGCTATCGAGGGAACGTCGATAACCTGCTTCAGCGATTTCAAGAGCTTCCTCATAACGTTTCATTCGTTCGAGGATCCGGCATTTTTGATATCGGACTAATAAGGCGATTTCCCGATGCTCATCATTTTTTCCGGTGGTTGAATCACATGCTTTATCAATTGTTTCCAACGCTTCTTCGTATCTTCCGAGTTCAGTCAGTTCCAGAGCAGCATTGTAAAGTGCATTCAGAGTTACATCGGAATTCTCTCCGAGCGCATCCTTTGCGGCGTCGTATAGTTCACGGTTTACGGCAAGCGCTTTTTCGTGATCTCCCATTTTGGAATAGCAGAAAGCCAGATTATAAAATGTCTCCAATGTTTTTCGGTGCTTTTCGCCGAAGATCCTTTTCTTTCTTTCGAATACATCTGTGATGAACGAGAGCGACTTATCATATTCTTTTTTCTGGATATAGATCTCTGCGATATTCTCTTTAGCGAGCAGCGTGCGCGGATGATCTTCCCCAAATAAAGCAGTTCTCAGAGAAAGGACTTTCTCGTAGAGCTCCAGGGATATATCATACCGCTTACGTCTTTTTTCTGAGATCGCGAGTTCTGCAAGGATACGAATTGTCATTGCGTTTCTTTCACCAAATCTATGTTCGGAAAGCTCGCGCGCTTTGCATAGAAGTTTTACCGCTTCCTCATAATTCCCTTGTGATTGAAGTGAAACCGCGACCGAGATCATTGCATCCAGTGTATCCGGATGATCTTGTCCGAGGCTGTTCTCTTTCAGCATCAGGATCTTCTTGTAAAGCTCAAAAGATCCGGAAACATGGCCGAGATGATCTTCAAGAGAAGCGATATAATCAAGGCATTTTATCGTTTCTAAGTGCGTTTCTCCGTATTTTTTCAAAGAAAGGTTGTAGGCTTTTTGGTAAAGTTCGATGGCTTTCCCGTACTCTTTTTCCAATTCGTACACATACCCCAGGGAAAGAAGGACGTCCAGTGACCGCGGATGATCTTCACCCAGCGCTGATGCATAGTTCTGATAAGCTTTCTGAAACAGATCGATCGCTCTGCTATGATCTCCAACCTCACTGCATACACTCGCGATATTGCAAAGGGACTGTACTGTGTTCGGATGGTTCTCCCCAAAGATCGATACAGACCGCTCATAAACATCCTGATAGATCTTACCCGCCTCACTCTTTTCGCCCAACCAGGAATAGGTTACTGCAAGATTGTTCAGAGCTGTTATGGTTGCCGGATCAGTATCTCCGAGTTCATCTCTGTAATATTGACAGATCTTCTTCCCGTTTTCGAGTGCCTCATGATACTCTCCGACTTCTTTTTGCGCAGCAGCGATCCCTTCCAGCATCAAGATCGTATCTCTGTCGTTTTCGCCTTTCAGCTTGACGCTGATTTCATAGAGTTCCTGATATAATTCAAGAGCTCTGTCGTAACTCCCGGACAGATACAGGATATTGGCAGTCAAAGCACGGACATTTTGTGTCATCTTGTCTTCTTCGCCGTATGTCCCGATCGCTCTTTCCACAAGATCTTCCGCACGATTCAGTGCTTCTGCATAAAAGCCACAATCTCTGAGGCCTCCTACCAGCCAATAAAGTGCGGAGATCGTATTTTTGTCGCTTTTTCCATAGACTTTTTCATAAGTCTGAAAGGAGTACTCGCTTGTACAAACTGGGTCAGAGTATTTTCCAAGGAAACTAAGCATTCTCTGCTTTGCCGACTGAATATGCGCCTTTGAGAGCTCAGAATGACAAAGAAAGGATTCTTCCTTATCAAACAGATCGTTCATCTCCCTGATCCCGGAAGTTCCTTTTATGTAGACAGAAGGAAGAAAACCGTTGACAGCGTCTCTTAATAAGAGCGTATCGTCGTCACTAAATGTTTCCTTGTGCGCAGACAAAAACCGGATCAGTTCCGAAATGCGATCAAAATAATACTTCGGCGACGTTTTTTCCTCCGCCCGCATCCCATATAGTTTCAGGATCTCTGTTAAAGTAGCGGCTTTTACCTCTTTTGGATAATCCGGATCTTCATAGATCCCTGCGCGTACAGCTCTGTGTAGAAAATATCTGTCTTCATTATCCTTTTCGATCATCGTGGATCGGGACACCCGGTTGTATGCCTCGTTATACTGTGAAAAGGAATTGTTGTGAACGTTGTTGAAGACTTCCCTGAAATCGGTATCTGTCCAGTGGCTCATAGAGGACATCATCCGGATCACGAGTCTTTCGCTCTCACTGAGATATTTGATATACCTCTTCAGCAGGAGTTCCTTGTTCAGGTTCTGAAATTCTTCGACGGAAGGATATCCCTCGTTTTTATAGTTTTGAACACAGATATCCAGAAAGATCGGCGTTCCGCCCGATATCTCATAGATCTTCTCGTTGATCGCATCATCTTCGATTCCGACCTTTTCCTTCAGGTAATACATAGAATCTTTTCTTGAAAGATCTCCGAGAAGATGCTCATTTTCCTCTTTCTTGTAGATCCGGTTTCTGCCGGCAAAGACCCATAGACAGTTAGAGGTGTTCTTTGCCAGTTCTTCCGTGATCCAGCTCTGATCTTTCAGACCGGTATTGTAGCTGAGGACCTCGAAAGTATCGATAAAGAACACGATCGAATAGTCACGGTCGCTGTTATTAAGATCAGTCTTAAAGAATTCAACGATATTATCGGAGATGTCTTCGACACTTTCGCTGTAACTGATCGCTTCAAAGTATTCCTTATATACTGCCCGCAGATGTTTATCCTCGATCTTCTGCAGTACATTGTTCAGGATCGATCCGCCTTTCTTTACATATGCGTAGATTGAGCTCAATGTGCCAAGGCCCGGGATAAACATGGAGGCGGTGTCAAGAAAACTCTCGTATTTTTCCAGCACCGAAGACCCGGAACCTTCTGGAGCAGCCAGTTTCTTTCCGGAGAGTTCCATATACTTCCGAACAGCACAGTCAAACAGCGGAAAATTCAGATCCTCTTTTTGCTGGTAAAGATCATAACGCAGCTGACACAGGATCTCGACCGGATCTGAAGAAGTCTCAAGATTATATAAAACAGGAACATATTCTCCGCGAAAGGAGAAACCATCTTTAAAGACCGGCTCTTTATCCGGCATATACATCTGCTCAGTATTTCTTTTCAACTCCCGTAAAAGCCAGGATTTGCCGATCCCGCCTTCACCGTAATAGGTTATTACTCCCGAGGAGCCGGGATTCTCTTCAAGTTTTCTTAAAGTATCCCAAAAAGCTTTTCTCGGTTCGTCCCGGTCTGTAAAGAGCTGTTGCGCATTTTTCTTAAGTGCCATGATATACTCTCCGATCTGCTTACGTACTTAATTATAGATGGTTATTCTTTCTTCCGTGATAAAAAAAGAGGCAAGCATTTGCTTGCCATCTTGTTGTTTTACTGAAGGATAACGTTTTCGACACGGAGAACGCGCTGGCAGCGTGTGCACAGGCCTTCTTCGTGATCGCTCTTGGTAACGTTCCAGCAACGCGGGCAGGTCTTGCCTTCCGCCTTGCGGACTTCTGCTTTCAGTTCGCCGTTTTCGCCGAAGCTGAATGCGGATACCTGCAGCCACTGGTGAATCATATCACCGAAGAGTTTTTCGAGCAGTTCCTGATCCTCTTTGCTGCATGTCAGAACGACTTCCGCTTCGAGGTTCTTACCGATGAATTTTTCCTGACGTGCGTCTTCGAGAGCCTTCAGGATCGTGCTGCGGACTTCGTTTGCACGGGCGAATTCCCCGTTCAGTTCGTCTGCGTCAGCATTCTTCGTCAGTTTCGGGAAGTGTGTGTAATGAACACATGTCGCCTCATCGTTGTTGAAGTGCTGCCATACTTCATCGGCTGTATAGCAGAGTACCGGAGCCCACAGACGGACGAGCTGATCGACGCAGGCGTAGATCACGCTCTGGACACTGCGGCGTCTCTTGGAATCCTTCTCTTCGATGTAGAGGATGTCCTTGGCGAAGTCGAGATAGTAAGAGGAAAGATCAACGCTCATGAAGTTTGCAAGCGTATTGCAGACGCTGATGAAGTCATAGTTGTTGTAGGACTGCTGAACCTTCTCATTGATCTCATTGAGCTTGTTGATGAAGTAGCGGTCGATGGCCGGCATATCTTCATAAGCGACCATATCCTTCTTCGGGTCAAAGTCTTCCGCGTCAACGTTACCGAGCATGTAACGGAAGGTATTACGGACCTTACGGTACATATCGGAGGTCTGTCCCAATAAGACATCACCGATACGCATATCGGCCTTGAAGTCGACGGTACCGGCCCACAGACGCAGTACATCGGCACCGTATTTGGCGATGACATCGAGCGGGTTGACGATGTTGCCGACAGACTTGGACATCTTTTCGCCCTTGGAGTCACAGACATAACCGTGAGACAGGACGGACTTGTACGGAGCAACGCCGTTGTTGGCAACGGATACGATCAGTGAAGAGTTGAACCAGCCGCGATACTGGTCGGAACCTTCGAAGTACAGATCACACGGATACGGATAACCTCTGGCGATCAGTTCATTCCAGCTGGAACCGGAGTCGAACCAGACGTCCATGATATCCTTTTCCTTGGTGAAGAGACCATTCGGGGAATGCTCATTTGTGTAGCCTTCCGGAAGCAGGTCTTTTGCTTCTCTTTCGAACCAGACGTTGGAACCGTACTGACCGAAGAGATCGGCGATATGTTCAAAGACTTCCTCTTCAATGATCGGAGTCTTGTCTTCGCAGTAGATGATCGGGATCGGAACGCCCCACAGACGCTGACGGGAGATACACCAGTCTTCACGGTCACGGATCATGTTGCCCAGACGTACTTCACCCCATTCATTCAGCCAGTTGACTTTATGAACAGCTTCGAGGAGTTCACTCTTGATCTTGTCGATGGAAGCGAACCACTGGACAGTTGCACGGAAGAAGACCGGCTTCTTTAAACGGTCATCATGCGGATAGGAGTGAACGACATCTTCGGTAGCAAGTAAGGAACCGCAGTCGCGCAGCATTTCGATGACTTTCTTGGAGCAGTCATCGATGAATAAGCCTGCGAGTTCCGGACCGCATTCTTCAGTCATGCAGCCCTTTTCATCAACGGAGTTGAAGACCGGGATGCCGTAACGCTGACAGGTGTTAAAGTCGTCAAGACCATGACCGGAAGATGTATGGACACAGCCTGTACCATCGCCTTCTACGACATAGTTGGCGAGGCAGACAAGGCTTGTACGGTCATACAGCGGATGCTGAACAGTGATGCCTTCGAGCTCTCTGCCCTTGAAGGTGCGCAGAACGCCCTGGTTCTCAAGACCGAATTCGTTCAGAAGCTTTTCTGTCAGGGACTCTAAGAAGATGAGCTTGCCCTTCTCTGTCTGTACTTCCGCATAGACGAGATCCGGTCCCAAAGTGATCGCCTGGTCACTCGGGATGGTCCACGGAGTCGTTGTCCAGATAACGAACGCGTCGCTCGGATCAAGTACGCCCTTGCCGTCAACGACATCGAACTTCGCGTAGAGAGTCGTATCTTTCTTATCGTAGTAAACGATCTCGGAGTCCGCGATCGCGGTCTCGTTGTACGGAGACCAGTAGATCGGCTTAAGACCCTGGAAGATCAGTCCACGAAGCGCCATCTTGGCGAAGCTGCGGATCTGACGCGCTTCGAATTCTTTCTTTAAGGTGATATACGGATGATCAAAGTCAGCAGCCTGGCCCAGACGCTTTTCGGTAGCCATCTGGATCTCGATCTGCTTATGGGCATATTCTTCACACTTCTTGCGGAATTCCGCCGGTGTCAGTTTCTTGCGGTCAACACCGAGCTTCTGTACAGCATTCTCGATCGGCAGACCGTGGGTATCCCAGCCCGGGAAGAACGGAGAATAATAACCCTCCATTCCCTTGGAACGGACGATGATATCCTTGATGATACGGTTCATGGCCGTACCGGCATGCAGGTTGTTGTTGGCATACGGCGGACCATCGTGGAGGATGAACGACTCATGACCGAGGTTCTTTTCGGTGATCTTTTTATAGTGGTCGTCTTTCTCCCATCTTTCGAGGATCAGAGGTTCTTTCTTCGGCAGGTTGCCTCTCATCTCGAAATCGGTCTTCGGCATATGAAGTGTGTTTTTATAGTCCATACTGATTCCTTCTCCCTTCAAAAAAGGTGGAACAAAGGTCGCAAGCGGTCTTGCGAGGTCCCACCTTTTCTTATTACTCTTACTCGTAACGTGAGTTCACGACAGACACTCATCGCATCTGTGACTCCCGAGTGATATCTGTTGCTGTTTCCCTACCGGTTTGCACCGACCACCGGTTCTCTACGCGTTCCGCAGCGCAGCGTGTCTCGTTCTTTGTCTCTGTCTATTAATACTGTTCGTCGTTGAAAGAGATCTCGCCGCTTACCGGCATAGTGCGCGGAGCGCATAAGATGACGTTTTCACCGATCTTCTTAATGGAGCCGTCTACACCGAATACGACACCGGACAGGAAATCGATGATACGCTGTCTGTATTCATTCGGCATACGGTGCAGGTTGACTGCGCATGCTCTCTTCTGTTTGATATGGAAACCGATCTCTTCCGCTTCATCGAAGTTGCGCGGTTCAAATAAAACGATGTTGCTGTTAGCAGCGATCTTGCTGGCGCCTTCGACCTGCGGCTTTTCGTAACGGCTGAGTGATTTAGATTCTTCTTCTGTCAGTTCCAGTTCTTCTTCAGATTCTACCGGAGCGATGAAGTCTTTTAATTTTTTACCAATACCCATAATTACACCCCTTTATTGAAATATTTTAGCATACTTTTAGGAATTACACATTATTAATCGGTTTTATTAGACCATGTCTCACAAGGGCGTGATAGAACCCGTCATCGAGGACATCTTCGCAGACTTCCTCACAGAGTTCCTTCACTTCCGGAAAGGCATTTCCCATGGCGATCGGATGTCCGACGGAAGCCATCATCTCAAGATCGTTGAGTCCGTCACCGAAGGCATAGGCATCGTTTTTATCCATCCCGAGTGCTTCCAGGACTTCGTTTATACCGCTGCCCTTATTCACTCCGACCGGGTTGAGATCGAGCGAGGTGAAACCGTGATGCTGCCGGGAATCGAAGACACCTTCAAATTCCTTCGCTGCTTTATCACACATCTCCTGGGTAGTCGTCGCGATCATTGCCGCGGTGATCGGCTCCTGGAAGACGAACGGTTCATAATGGAAGATCTCTTTTCCGAAATCCCAGTTATTGTTGAAACGCTGATACAGCGGATGATGCTCGCCGTTGGTGAAGACATACTCATGTGTCTCGAAATAGTAGACCGCGTCATTCCTGTCACAGAAATCCATCACTGTCTGCAAAGCTTGCTTCCCGATCGGATGATCGAAGAGCACTTTATCTCCCTGAACAGCATAGGATCCGTTGGATAAGAGACGTCCGTTTACCGGGAGTTCCCGGATCTCCTTCGCGAGCAGAGCGTATGCCCTGCCGGAAGCCAGGAACAGAAGATGCTCTTTCTGTAATTCCTCAAAAGCGTAACGCACTTTCTCAGAAACATGGTGCATCCCCCGGGGATGGTCTACGATCGTTCCGTCGATATCGCAGAAGACGATCTTTTTCATTAACGCATGTAGTAAGGCTTAACGTAAGCCGGGAGTCCGTCTTCCATCAGGATGACCGGTGTTCCAGCGATCAGCGGACGCAGATAGTTCTTAGCTTCCTCGCTGATACCGCGGTAGTTGTCAAGGATCCATTCTTTCGGGAAGCCCTTGACGAAGTTTGCGACCTGGGATGCATCGACAGCATCGAATTCAACGTCGTAGTATTCGCCCGGTTTACGCTTGACCATGACCATCTTGCCGGTGAACTTGCCGTCGCAGGAACGCATATGTGCGGACATACCTAAACGGTAGGATTCTTCAACGTCAACTAAGGACTGTGTTAAAGCGAAAGCTCTCTGTGCTGTGGAAAGATCCTGGACCTTGCAGCGTTCAGCTGTCTTGGTGGAAAGGATCAGTTCTTTTAAGGTGTTGCCGGCACCGCCGAGGATGGCGTGACCGAAACCGTCGTTCTGAGCGTTCTTGGCAGCGAGGTAGGTGCCGTCAGCGTATTTAACGCCTTCAGAAACAACGATGTAGCACTTGTTGGTCTTTTCAACGATCTCTTTGACCTGCGCCAGGAATGCTTCTTCATCGAATTCATCTTCCGGAAGAACGAGCAGATCGACATGACCGCTTAAGCAGGCGCTTGCTGCCAGCCAGCCGGCGTCACGACCCATTGTTTCCAGGATGAAGACTTCCTGTCTTGTGTAGACGTTGTAGTCGAGCCATGTCTGCAGAGCGGTGGAAGCGATGAACTTCGCAGCGCTTGCGAAACCCGGGCAGTGATCGGTATGCATCAGGTCGTTATCAACTGTCTTCGGGCAGCCGACGAAACGGTGGTTGGTGATGCCGTTCTTGGCAGCATATTCGCTCAGTGCAGCAACGGTATCCATGGAGTCGTTGCCGCCTGTGTAGAACATCGTTTCGATATCGTACTTATCAAGAACTTCGATCAGTCTCTTGAAATCAGCGACGTTGTCGCGTTTTAACTTGTAACGGCAGGAACCGAGCGCGCTTGCCGGTGTCTGCTTGAGGATACGGTTTTCCTCTTCGCTCATCTCTGTCAGATCAACGAATTTTTCCTGCAGGATACCTTCGATACCATGCAGACCGCCGTATACGTGATCGTAATAAGGATTCAGCTGGTTTGCCTTAACAAGACCAGCAACTGTTGCGTTGATTACCGCAGTCGGACCGCCCGACTGAGCTACTAAACAATTGGACATTTTTTATACTCCTCGCTTTCCTAAATATAATAGCAAATATCCTTGCATTATTCCTATTTCTTTTTCTGTTCCTCTTCCTCGATCGCAGCTTCCCACTCCTCCATCTTGTGATGGATCTTATTGTGGATCTCATCGATCAGCTGATCGAGCTCCTGCATCTTCTGGGCGCTGTGATAATACTCGGGATCGAAACGAAGTTCTCTTTTTGCCTCGAGCTCATCCTCAAGCTCCTGTACTTCCGCTTCGATCTTCTTGAGGTTGTATTTGGTCTTCTGCTTGACCGCCTTTTTGACCGACTCTTCCCCTTTTTCGCTTTCCTTGGGTTCTTCCTTGACCCTCTGGTCGATATAGTCCTTATAGCCGTCAGGATAATACTCCGTGCCGTTTTTGGTGATCACGATACAGGAGTTGGCGATCTTTTTGATGAAGTAACGGTCATGCGATACGAACAGTACCGTACCCTCATAATCTTCCAGAGCCGCTTCCAGCGCTTCCTTGGAGAAGATATCGAGATGGTTCGTCGGTTCGTCGAGGATCAGGAAGTTCGCTTCCTCCAGCATCAGCTTCGCCAGAGCCAGACGAACTTTTTCACCGCCGGAAAGGACGGCGACTTCCTTGAATACCTCATCGGCTGAGAACAGGAAGGCACCTAAGACGGAACGTATGGATTCCTTATCCATCAGCGGATAATCATCCCAGATCTCCTGCAGAACGGTCTTCTCCGGATGGAAACGATTCAGGTTCTGCTCAAAATAGGCATACTGGATCTGATGACCGAAGAGCGAATAGCCGCCTAGTGGCGGATACTGCCCGACGATCGTTTTTAACAGCGTTGATTTTCCGGTCCCGTTATCACCCATGACGCAGATGCGGTCGCCCCGGCGGATCTTGAGATCGACCTCTCCCAGAGGGTGGTCCTTATCGTAGCCGAAGACATACTTATCGAGCTGCAGCACGTCTTTTCCGCCCGGATAGCGGCAGCGGAACTTTGCCTTGAATGTCTTGAGATCCGCTTTCTTGGGATCGTCGATCTTCTCCATGCGCTCAAGATACTTGAGCTTGGACTGAGCAAAGCTTGCTTTATTCGCTTTATAGCGGAATTTCTCGATCAGCTCGCTGAGACGTTTGATCTCCTTCTGCTGACGTTTGTAGGCGTTCTCCTGGATCTCGAAGTTTTTCTTCTTCTGCTCGACATAGGAGCTGTAGTTGCCGCTGTAGAGCTTCCCGTGTCCGTATTCGATCTCGTAGACCTTGGTCGCGATCTTATCCAGGAAGACACGGTCATGGGATACGATCAGCAAAGCTTTCCGATACTGACGCAGATAATCCTCCAGCCATTCGATCGTCGAAAGATCAAGGTGGTTGGTCGGTTCATCCAGCAGTAAAAGATCCGGCTTCTGCAGCAGCAGTTTGCCGAAGGCGATCTTGGTGCGCTCACCACCGGAAAAAGACCCGACAAATCTGTCGAGGTCGCTTTCCTGGAAACCGAATCCGTACAGGATCGTGCGGATCTCGGTCTCATAATCATAACCGCCTTTTAAACGGAAGCTTTCAAGAGCTTCCGTATATTCTTCGATCTTTTTGGGATCGTAGTTTTCGTTGAGTTTGTGCGACATCTCATTGAGCCGCAGTTCTTCATTGATCAGATCAGCGAAGACATCATAGAATTCCTGACGAACGGTCCTCGTTTCATCCGGGAAAGCATTCTGCGCTAAATAAGCGATCTCTTTCCCCTTCGTCCGGAAAACATCTCCGCTGCTGAGCTCATATTCTCCGGTAATGACTTTCAGGAGGGATGTCTTGCCACATCCGTTCCGTCCGATCAGCGCCATGCGATCATTTTCGTTGATCACAAAGTCGAGATCTTCGAAGATATCATGGGTACCGAAGGATAAGGAACCTTTCGATATCGTGACGATCATCAGAAGATCAGGTTCTTAGGTGTACGCGGGAACGGCAGGACATCGCGGATGTTCGCCATACCGGAAAGGTACATGATCAGTCTTTCGAAGCCGACACCGAAACCGGCATGCGGGCAGCCGCCGAAACGGCGGAGGTCCAGATACCAGGAATAACCGTCGAGATCCATTCCCAGTTCCTTCATACGGTTGACGAGTACATCGTAGCGTTCCTCACGCTGGGAACCGCCGACGAGCTCACCAACATGCGGGACTAACAGGTCCGCAGCCGCAACTGTCTTTCCGTCATCGTTGACGCGCATATAGAAAGCCTTGATATCTTTCGGATAGTCCGTGATGAAAACAGGACCGTTAACGACTTTCTCGCAAAGATATCTTTCATGTTCAGTGTTCAGATCGATGCCCCATTCGACTTTGTTTTCGAATTTGACCGGAGCCTTCAGCAGGATGTCGATTGCTTCGGTATACGGCATTCTGCGGAATTCAGAGTTCAGGACCTTATGCAGACGCTCATCCAATGTCTTGTCGATGAAGGTGTTGAAGAACTTCATCTCTTCCGGACAGTTGTCATACGCATAAGCGATACAGTACTTCAGGAGGTCTTCGATCAGATCCATATCGTCTTCAAGATCAGCAAATGCGATCTCCGGCTCGACCATCCAGAATTCGGCAGCGTGGTTTGTGGTGTTGGAGTTCTCGGCACGGAATGTCGGACCGAATGTATAAACATCACGGAAAGCCATGCAGTAGGATTCAACATGGAGCTGGCCGCTGACGGTCAGGAAAGCCTCTTTACCGAAGAAATCCTTCTCGTATTTATCATCCTTGCGGGTCGTCGCGGTGAACATCTCACCTGCGCCTTCGCCGTCGTTGGAAGTCAGGATCGGTGTGTGGACATAGACGAAACCCTGATCCTGGAAGAATTCATGGATCGCCATTGCCAGTGCGGAACGCAGACGGAAGACAGCCAGGAAGGTGTTTGTGCGCGGACGCAGATGCGGGATATCACGCAGATACTCCATGGTGTGTCTTTTCTTCTGCAGCGGATAGCTATCATCACAGCCGCCGATGATCTTGATCTCTTTGGCTTCAAGCTCAAAGGGCTGCTTGTTGTCAGGTGTGTAGATGAATTTGCCGGTCACGGAAAGAGACGCGCCGGTAAGGATCTTGCGGACATCCTCGATGTTAGCGAGATCGTCATGGTAAACGATCTGAACATTGCGGAAATAGGATCCGTCATTCAGTTCGATGAAACCGATCGAACCGTTGTTACGGTTGGTTCGTACCCAGCCTTCCATCTCAACGTATTCCAGCTGGTCGATCTCCATCGGGTTTTTCGAATAAGCTAATTCATATAGTTCTCTGGCAGTTTTGTATTCCAACATATGTTTTCTCCTGTATTGCTCTTATTTGGTCAGGGAGTTCGTTTCGAAGACGAGCTCCTGGATCGAGGAAACGACATCGACCGAACGCACGTGGATGTGCTTGGGAGTCGTAAAATGCTCATGTGTAAAGTCAACTATTCCGATTATACCAGCATCAACTAAAAGGTCAATCGTGTTCTGGACATCGGAGGAAACGCAGACGATCGCGATGCGGCAGCCTTTGGGAAGGTGCTTCTTGATATCCTTGATATCATAGACCGGAACCGAAAGCTTTCCGACTTCCTTGGGCTCCTTATCGAAAGCGCAGACGATCTCGCCGACAACATTGTCCCAGTGGTTGTAGTTCAGGATCGCGCGGCCCAGATTGCCGGCACCGACGAGAATGATCTTTTCATCGAAATACATTCCCAGTTCATTGGAGAAGATGTCGATCAGGTATTCCACGTCATAGCCGTAGCCCTGTTTTCCCAAAGAACCGATCAACGAGAAATCACGACGGATTGTCGTTGGTTTAATGTTGACATAATCCGACAGTTCGCGGGACATGATCCTCTGTTTGCCGGAAGAAGCGATCTTACGAAGTGCCTTCAAATACACAGGATATCTCTGTAAGGTTGCATTTGGAACGTTTTTCATAAAAGACCTCTTTTCTAGCTTTCGATCGAAAGCGATGACTGACTCATTGCGTCGAGACCGACAAAGTCCTGATGTTTCAGATAATGGAAGGCGGCAACGCCGATCATGGTGGCGTTGTCCGTGCAGTATTTGAGCGGAGGAAGGATCAGTGAGATATCTTTGAATTCCTCCTGCATCAGCGTTCTTAAGCGGCTGTTGGCAGCGACTCCGCCGCCGACGATCAGCTGTTTGACACCGTAGTCTTCCACGGCCAGTTTTGTCTTATTGAGAAGCTGTTTCAGCGCTGTCTCCTGGAAAGCATAGGCCAGATCGGCCTTGTTGAGTTCCTCCCCGTTGCGTTCCAGACGCTTGACCAGCTGGATCGAAGCGTTCTTCAGACCGGAGAACGAGAAGTCATAACCGCCGACTTTCGGAATCGGAAGCTGGTAATGCTCCTTGCCTTCAGCGGAGAGCTTGTCGATCTTGGGACCGCCCGGATACTGCAGATCCATGAGTCTCGCGACTTTATCGTAGGCTTCCCCGACCGCGTCATCTAATGTCGTACCGATGATCTTGAAATCATGGTCATTCGCGATATAAACAAGTTCTGTGTGTCCGCCGCTGACGACCAGTGCCATAAGCGGGAACTGCAGCGGCTGTAAAAGCTCATTGACGAAGATGTGACCCTTGAGATGGTGCACACCGATCAGCGGCTTGTTGTAGAAGAAGGCCAGTGTCTTGGCTGCAACGGAACCGATATGCAGTGAACCGATCAGACCGGGTCCGATCGTGTAGGCGATATAGTCCACATCGTCCATCGTGACACCGGAGCGTTCGATCGCTTCCTTTACGATGATCGAGATCTGTTCCACGTGCATGCGACTGGCAACTTCCGGAATGACGCCGCCGAATCTGGCATGAACGTCGATCTGTGAAGTTACGACCGAGGACAGAGTATTCAGATCTTCATCGACCAGAGCGCAGGCTGTCTCATCACAGCTTGACTCGATCGCAAGTATGATTTTCTTTTCTTTCATGCCAATCCTTTCATCATTTCATATGCGTCCTCGTGATTATCCTGATAGTAATCACGCTTTACTTTCAAATCGATATAACCGCATTTCTTATAGAGTTCCCGTGCCGGCAGATTGCTTTCACGGACTTCAAGGAATGCGAATTCGCAGCCGTTCTCGATCCCCTTCTGATCGATGAACTGCATGATCTGATATCCCAGACCCTGCTTGCGGTATTCCTTAGCGACTGCGATCGAGGCAACTTCCATGCGTTCGAAGATGATCCAGATATCGCAGTAGGCAACGATCTTTCCATCTTTGCGCAGGACATAGAGTTTTGCGTACGGGTTCTCCGTCATCTCGAATCGGAAATCCTTTTCGCTCCAGTGGCTGGCAAAGGATTCCTCTTCGATCTGCAGGACCTCCGGCAGATCAGCAAGCGTCATCTCCTCCATCATGAGAGGTAGTTTTCGCTTTCTTTCATATACATCGGGACAAGATGGTCAACATCTTCTTCCCTCTTCCAGTAGTTCTTTGTATGCAGGAACGCTTCCGCGATCGAAGGCATCTTATCTTCAAGACCCAGGAGACTGCCGTCACCAACGACGTTATAGCCGCTTGGATCGATATCCTTCAGTTCCTTAACACAGTCATTTAATAATATCGTGTCTTGATCATAGATTCCGATATAGGCTCTGTTCCCTCTCGCGTTCATCAATACCATCGTATTCTTCTGATCATCCGCGTATAAGCGCAGCGTGGAGACGGAATAGACAACAAGGTTGCGGATCGAAGCGATCACCTTGGCTAAAGTCATGGCGATACGCAGACCGGTATAGGAACCGGGGCCGATCGTAAAGCAGACAGAGTCGATCTCACGGATCTCCGGATGGTCTTTGGACAGTTCATCCATCACCACGAAGAGATCTTCGGACTGATGCTTGAAGCATTCATATTCTTTCGAACAAACGACCTCGTCGTCCCTGATCAAACAAACACAGAGGTATTTATAACTGGTATCTACGCATAATGTCAGCATAAACCACATTCCTCCAACAGTTTTTCGTATTTCTTCCCGCGGGCGGTAAAGGAGATCTCGCGGGTATCATCATCGATATAGGTGAACTCGATCTCAAGATGTTCCTTAGGAAGCTGCGCATAGTAATCCGGCCATTCGATGACCATCAGAACGTTTTCCATATCCTCATCGAGGCCCAGATCATAATCATTGTTTTCAAGACGGTAAGCGTCGATATGGTAGAGATCCATCGCGCTTCCGTTATAGATCTTTAAGATCGTGAAAGTCGGAGAATTGATGATCCCCTTCACGCCCAGGCCTTTGCCGATCCCTTTGGTGATCGTTGTCTTGCCGCCGGCAAGATCGCCCTTTAACGCAAAAACCATGCCCTTTTCGGCATGTTTCCCAAGATTCTCACCTAACTTGATCGTTTCCGATTCCGAATGCGTAATCACTTTGCACATAACTTGTTCTTCCTTTCACAATTATATTCTAACTTTGTTAAAAATACCACTATTTGTTCACTTTTTCAAAGGAAAAAAGGCTGTTTCACCAGCCGACTTATCGTGTCAGTTTGTGAACAGCCTTTCTCTTTTAACAGTGATTTGGAACGATTAATAATCCATTCTGCGGTAATAGCGGCGGAATGCCATGCTGTGTCCCGTAACGTTTTCGATATGGTATTCGAGA
The DNA here is from genome assembly GCA_017431225.1 of Erysipelotrichaceae bacterium. Classification (GTDB taxonomy): domain Bacteria; phylum Bacillota_I; class Bacilli_A; order Erysipelotrichales; family Erysipelotrichaceae; genus RGIG5669. The sequence goes on from JAFRLM010000025.1 coordinate 118,036, forward strand.
CGATCGGATAACAGGCTTGCTGCTACGAATACAGAACGCAGGTCCTTGAATTCATCACAGCCCGGGAGTTCGTAATCCGCCAGATCCAGAACAACAACGTTGTTGGAGATCTTCTTGGCGAAGTTCTCGACTCTTTCGTCCAGAACACGGTATTTGCCTACGCCCTTGATGATGAACAGGAACTGATCCTCATCAAGCATTTCCAGTGCACCATGGAAGAAATCCTGGGAGCTGACCGGATAGCTTCTGATCCACTGTGCTTCCTCAAGAACACACAGTGTGTACCAGTAAGAGATCTTTTCGAGGATGCCGGAGCTCGTCATCATGACATACGGAGATTTCGCGATCTTTTTGGCGATCGCCGGAGCGACCTGATCGAATTTCTCCTTTAACGGAACCATGTTCTTGTGCAGATCCTTCACTTCTTCGACCCATACCGGGTAGTTCGGGAAGTCCCCTTTCTTGTAAAGGACGGATAATCCCTGCATGAAGAAGGTCAGATACATGTCTTCGCCGAGGTTGATCGGAGCGGAAACATAGTGATCAGAGAGGTCTTTCAGCGGGCATTCAGCCGGATCGCCAACAGAGAGGATCATTGCGCCTCTGTCACGGGCGATCTTTAAGGCTTCATTGATTTCCTTAGTATTACCGGAATTCGAAGCGGAGAGTACCAGTGACTTTTCATTCAAATAATTCGGAGTATCAACGACGATATCAGCGGAATTAACCAGATAGACCGGAACGCTGCTGTATTTCTTCATTACCCAGACGACCGGGAAGAAACGTGCCATAGTGCCGCCGGCAGCAGTCAGGATGATATTCTCAAATCCTCTGTCGACCGCTTTCTGAGCGCCAGCTTCAAACTCCGGTTCCTTGGACATGATCGTGTCACAGATACCGAGATAAACTTCTTTGTTAAAATTTTCCATTTAATGTACCCTCCAATCTTTCTGTATTATTCGCTGACATTGTATTCAGCAAGAACGTCTGCATCGAGCTGATCTGTAGCTTCATTGATCCACTGATCCCAAACGCCTTCAGCCTTGATGTCTTTGAAGTACTGGTTGCAGTATGCAGCAAAGTCTTCGTTACCATACTTCATGCAGAAGCCGCAGCCCTTGTCGTATTCATCGGTCGGTGTGAAGGACAGTTTGTCAACAACGACCAGGTCAGAGTTTGCTTTTGCGAACATTGCAGCGTTAACAGCGTTCATGCAGGCCAGATCGCTCTTGCCGCTCATAACGTTCATGATAGCGTTTGTAGAGGAATCGAGTTCGATGATCTCTGCATCCGGATACCAAGCTCTTGTCATGACAACGTCGATACCGCCCATAGAACCGGCAACAGTAACGCCTTCCAAAGTGCCTGTGAATTTCGGGTTGTCAGCATTGCTCTTTAAAGCGACGTAGCATTCATTGGATCTGTGGTAAACATCGGTGAATAACCATGTTTCTTTACGTTCATCGGTCGGGCTCAGTTCCGGGACGAACATCAGCTGATCTGCTTCAAGAGCAGCCATCATGCCGCTGAATTCAGCTTCGTAGAATTCAACTTTGACTTCTCTCTGCAGGTCAACGCTTAAACGGTTAGCCAGTTCTACGATCATCTGGTATTCAAAACCAGCGTAGGTATCTTTTCCGTCAACGACGCGGTGGAAGGAGAATGTCGGGCTGTTTCCCCAGATACCTGCGTTGATAACGCCTGTTTCTTTGATCTTAGTGAGGATCGGGCCTAAGTTTTCCTGATCGAGTTCCATAACCGATTTGCCGGTTATTTCAGTCGGGGTGGTGGATTCTGCCGGAGCAGGTGTGTTCGAGGAGGATGTGCAGCCTGCAAGTAAGGATGCGACCATCACTACGCTCAGCAGTAATACGAGAAATTTTTTCATCTTTCTTTTTTAGGTATGAAAATACCCTTCTCCTTTCGCTCCCGTGTTTAATGTCTCGGGAAAAGACGATATATGGATCAACCGGAAACGCTGTATATTCCCCCTATGGAACCAAAGCTCTCTTCCGGCTTACCACCTTTTTTAGAGCATCTTGCTTAAGAAATTCTTTGTACGCTGATGCTGCGGGTTTGTCATGACATCCAGAGGTTTGCCTTCCTCAACGATGTAGCCGCCATCCATGAAGACGAGATGATCTCCGACTTCGCGGGCAAATCCCATTTCATGGGTAACAACGACCATCGTCATACCGGATAATGCAAGCTCGCGCATGACTTTCAGTACTTCGCCGACCATTTCCGGGTCAAGAGCGCTGGTTGCTTCGTCAAAGAGAATGACTTCAGGTTTCATCGCCAGTGTACGGGCGATCGCAACACGCTGTTTCTGACCACCGGATAAGCGGGACGGATATTCATTGGCACGGTCCGCGAGGCCGACTCTGGCCAGCAGTTCCATTGCTTCTTTTTCAACTTCTTCCTTGTTTCTCTTCTGAACACGGAGCGGTCCGATCGTAACGTTTCCGAGAACACTCAGGTTTTCAAAGAGATTGAAGAGCTGGAAGACCATGCCGACTTTCTGACGGTAGTTATCGATCTCCTTGGTATAGTTGATGATGTTCTCACCGTTAAACCAGATCTCGCCGCCGGACGGCTGTTCCAGGAGATTGAGGCAACGCAGGAAGGTAGATTTACCAGAACCGGAAGGTCCGATGACGACAACGACTTCGCCGCGATGGATATCCAGGTTGATGTCTTTCAAGACATGCAGATCGCCGAAGCTTTTCTGCAGATTCTTTACGGAGAATACGACTTCGTTATCGATCCTTTTATTAGTCATTTCTATGAAGTCTCCTTTCCAGTAAGCGGACACCCTGGTTCAGGATCCAGGTAACAGTGAAGTAGATAAAGGCCGAAACGATCAGCGGTTCAAAAGCACGGAAAGTGTTGGTACGGACGATACTGGATTTGTATGTCAGCTCCTGAATGGCGATGACCGAAACGATCGAGGTGTTCTTGATCAGAAGAATGAACTCGTTTGCCAGCGAAGGCAGGATGTTCTTGATCGCCTGCGGGATGATGATGTACATATTTCCTTCCAGTTGGCTCATGCCGATACATCTGGCGGCTTCCATCTGACCTTTATTGACTGCCTGCATACCGGCTCTGGTGTGTTCAGCAATATAGACGGAACTGTTTACCGTTAAAGCGACGACACCGGCCCAGAAGGACGGAAGTCCGGTCGCGATACCGTAGTAGACGATGAATACGATCAGCATGACCGGAACGCCGCGGATGAAACTGATCCACATATCGATCGCCGTATTGACGACTTTGTTTTTACCGACGCGGATCATACCGAGCGCAACGCCGATGATGGTAGATAAGATCAGAGTCCAGAACGCCAGTTTCAAGGTCATCCATAGACCGGAGGTATAATAGATCCAATATTTACTTAGAAATCCAAAGTTCAATCCAAACATTTTGCATAACTCCCTTGTGTATCATCATTGGCAATCGGACAGCCTTATTCGCCCATGACTTCGATCATGTATCTTCTCTGCTGCAGACCATCGTATTCCGCAAAGTAGATATCCTGTGCGTGACCGATCACAAGTTTTCCGTCAATGACCGGGAAGATGCAGTGGTTGCCTACCAGCATGCACTTCATATGTCCCGGTGAGTTGTGGGAACATGTGCCATAGGTAGGAAGCATGTGAGTATGAACGTAAGGATAATCCTTCGGTACAAGTCTCTCCAGAGTGATCTCCATGTCTTTTTCAACACACGGGAGCGCTTCGTTGACGGTGATGCCGGTAGTTGTATGGTGTGTTACCACCAGACACATACCGTTCTTGATACCGCTCTCCTCGACCGCTTTTTTCACTTCGTCAGTGATCACGATCATCTGGAATTCTTTCGTGCTGGTCAGACGCTTCTGGTATACTTTCGCTTCCATGTTCAGTCCTCCTTGATTCCCAGGAATTTCACGGCGTTGCCGCCCATGATCTTCTCCAAGACATCTTCACGTACCGGTAATTCCTTGATTCCGGCAAGTGCTCTTACCGGACGCCAGCGCGGGCTGTTCGATCCGAACATGACCTTGTCGGCGAAGGAATTCTGCAGCCAGTTGATATTCATGTCTTTATTGAAAAGCTGATCGAAGTAACGGGCGGATGTGTCCATGTAGATCGTTGCTGTATCCGTATAGACATTCGGATATTTCATCAGCATCATGATGACTTCGTTCCACCAGGGGAAACCCAGATGGGAAAGACACATTTTCAGATTCGGGAAGGCGCAGGCGATATCCTCAAACAGGATCGGACGCGCGTATTTTGCCGGTGTATTCGGCTTCCAGCTGTAACCGGAATGGAAGATGACCGGCTTGTTCTTCTTTTCGCAGATCTCCATCAGCGGCCATAAGCGCTGATCATCCGGGAAGATATGAAGACGGGAAACATTGAGATGTAAACCTGTCAGACCAAGTTCATCAAATGCTCTGGTCAGCTCTTCCGCAGCGTTCTCATTTCTGGGATCGACACTGGCGAAACCGATGAAGTGCTCAGGGGAATAATCTACGACCTTTTTGATCTCATCGTTGGATACAAGGATCCTGCCGTCATCAGCGGAATAATCCTGGCCGAGAATGACTGTTTTATCGATCTTGGCATCTTTCATCAGATACAGATCCCAGTCGATATCCATCCTTCCGGAAAGGTAAAGACCCATCTGATTTTTCCTGTATTCCAGGACTTCGTCGGATTCTGTGATGATATCGAACAGAACCGGATGTGTGTGAACATCAATTACCATTTGAAGTTCTCCCTTCTTTTATAAATACGGATTCCATACGGAGATGACTTTGGAGGATCTTTCAGCGCCGGAACGAATGCATTCCGGGATGGACTTGTGGTCCAGATAAGCATGAATGAATCCCGCAAAGAAGGAATCTCCGGCACCTACCGTGTTTACAACTTTTTCCGCCGGAACGATCTCGCCTTTGTAGAACTGTTCGCCGTCGTAGACAAGTGAACCGTTCTCGCCGAAAGTCGCGATCAGTATATGAGCACCGAGACGGACGCCTCTTTCAAGGAATGCTTTTCCGCCTTCAAAATCATCTTCAAAAGAAGCAAGGCCGATCTCGACATCCTTGAAGATCGAATCCGTTAACTCCGGATCCTCTCCCTGTGACTTGGAGAAATCAAAGAAGATCTTTGCGCCGTAAGCTGTGATCTCAGATAAACGGTGTTCAAGATGACCGGTAAAGTCGGTATGGACATAGTCCTGTTTGCCCAGGAATTCAATGGCTTCTTTTGAGAATTCATAGCCTTCCAGGACACCCGGCTCGCAATGATTATGAAAACGATCATTCCCTCTCAGCAGCATTTCGAATGTTGTTGTTGCGCCGCCGGGAACGATCTCAAGATGAGACATATCAAAATTTCTCTCTTTAAAAGCAGCAACCGCTTTCTTACCGTAATCGTCATCACCGATGACAGAAACGACCGAAGGAGCGATATCGTTACGCATATCCAGAAGATTAAAGAGTACATCCACCCCATTGCCGGTCACATAGTAACGGTTATCAAACTGGGGCCAGTAATCAATGCACATAAAGCCAGCAGCTGCAATCTTGATCATTTCGATTCTCCTAAGTATATATTTGTCAAAATTTCATATATATTTTTGTATGACAAATATATATTAACCTTATACTAATATATATGTCAAGCGCTTACATTTTACATTTTTATATATTTGTAACTATTTTTTATATATATTTTGTATTAATATACATTTATGGTATACTTATTGCAGTATATGATTATAAATAATTGAAAGGCTTCATTTAACAATGGTAAAACAGGCGAAGTATCGACAGATCTATAATCACTACAAAGAAGAAATCCGCAGCGGCAGAATGCCGGTCAATACCCCATTCCCTCCGGAACCGGAGATCTTGAAGCAGTTTGAATGCTCTCATATGACGCTGACTAAGGCAGCCACCCGCCTATCCGCGAACGGTTATATAAAAAGGATCCCGGGTATCGGCACTTTCGTATGTGATGACTACAAAAAGACTCTGACCAGTCATTTCAGTGAGCAGCTGAGTTTGAATCAGATGATCGAACAAGCAGGAATGGTTCCGAAGACGGAACTTGTCAGCTACAATATCCGCAAACAAAAAGACACACCGCGGGATACGGAATTTCTGAAGATCGATGAGAATGACTTCGTTCATGATATCGTCCGTCTGAAATACGGAAACGACCGTCTCTTCTGTTATTCCGAGACATTCCTGTCCCAGCGTGTTCTTCCAACGATCGATGTCACCAAGCTGGAAGGTTCGCTGGACAATTATATAATCCATGAGCTGCATATCCCGAAGAGCCATGGTTCATCCGACGCCAGAGCATGTCTGCCGGATAAAGAGGTCAGTAAATACTTCGGTACAGACAAGATCGCATTAATGAAACAGACGATCTACTGGTATTCTGGAGAAACACCCTTTGAGATCACTTATAACTTCTTCCCGGGGGATCTGATGATCATCTCCAATCCGGAAAGACTGAATGTAATAAATAATCCGGAATAGTGTATTCCTGAATAAACAAAAAAAAACGCCGGCAGCAATGCCGGCATTATTATTGATAAACAATATAAAAAAGAAATTATGAATATCGTAATTTGATTTCTTCCTTCCAAAAGAAAAAGCTCCTTTTCAGGAGCTTTCTTTGACCGGCGACTTGCGTATCTTGCTAATGCTACATCGGCCGTACAAGTGCTTAACTTCCAGGTTCGGGATGGGACTGGGTGTGACCACTTGGCTA
>JAFRLM010000003.1 GCA_017431225.1 Erysipelotrichaceae bacterium
AGGTCCCGCAGTTCTTACAGATACATCCCCGGTTGACTGTTTTCACTTCGATATAGAGCGTATTCTTTTTCTTGAATTCATCAAGAATGATCAGATCCTCTTCGTTTATGTTGGAAAAATACATAGAATGAAAATGGTTTAAACCTCCTTTCGTTTATGGATGACTGACATCTCCATCATACGGAAGGATCTTTTTTCTTACATGCCGTTTTCAAAGAATCCACGCATTTGAACCCCGGGAATGAAAACACCCACATGGTTTTGAACCCTGTGGGTGCCTATCCAGGATTATGAACATTACCGATCTTTCAGACTCACATAAAAACGGGATCCTTTCCGGCTGCAAAGGTCGGAAAGGATCTTTTTATGTGTCGATCGGCTCAAGCACAGCTTGAAGAAATAAAAAATCTTCAATCTCCGCCCGCTAAAAAAAGAAGACCGGATCTTCTATTCTGAAACTGCGGGAGGTAAGAAAAATGAAAGACTGCAGATTCGATATCTACGATGAGCGCTATGTTTCCCTGTCCGGAAGTATCGAGAACGGATGTCTGAAACTGACATCACTGGTCTTCGGAGAGGACTATGATTCCGAGAAGAATTATTCCTTTTCAAGGAAGGATACGGACAAACTGTTTTCCCTGGTATCTCTGGAAGAATTCAAAAACATCTGCCGCAGCGAACATCTGCTGGGCATGGAGAAATTCCTGACCGACAACGATATCTCCTGGAGTTCCTTTACCTGGTGAACCGGTCAAAAGATCTTATGCAGGTCTTCTGACAGGAAGTAAAAACCGCCTCCGTAAAGGAGATGGTGAAGGATCACGGATGATCAGCGGAAGAGTTCGGTCCTGAAGAAGAGCAGACCGTCTGCTTCCAGAAGATAGATGTCCTCGGCTACATATGCTTCGTCGGGGTGGGTGTGGAAGTCATAATAACCGAAAGCAGCATTCGCCTTGATCTCCGCCAGCGAATCCTTGCCTTTTCTCTCAGAGAAAGCGCGCAGGCTCACGGAAGGAGTCAGACCGCGGATCCGGTAATCGAACGGAGTATCGAAATCCTGCAAAACGCCGCCCAGCTGATCGTAGTTATAGACCGGCCGCACCCTCTCGTGATACATATAATCAAAATTCAGATAATTGAATTCGTTGTCATAATCAAAGGCGTCACGCAGTTCCTCTTTCAGATGCAGATAAAAAGTCGTACACTCTCCGGTCTCGACATTCAGGTCGATCTCCTGTGAAAAAGTGAAGAATTCCTTAAAGTTTTCTGTAGTGATCTTCACCGGAATGTATTCCGGCAGTTCTTCTGCTGTCAGGGAAGGATCTTTCAGCTGTTCCTGCAGTCCAGCCAGGAACGCGTCGTCCGAAAAGATCTTTTCGAATTCTTCACGCTGCGAGCGTGTCATCTCATGCAGGGAGGAATAGGCTTTGTAGGTGCCGAGATAATCCTTATTTTCTAGTTTTTCCTTTGCCAGTTTGCGTGTTGCGCTGTCACTGTATTCCAGGCTCTGTTCGGTCCCGATCTTTTCATAATAAGAGACCGCTTTTTCATATTCGCCTTTGCCTTCATAGTAGTAGGCAAGCTGGTAATCGACATACTCGGTCAGCGGTGTATTCATCTTATACAGAACAAAAGCAGCAGCTGCTGCCAGCAGTACGAACAGTAAAAGACCCAGGAAGATCCTGCCGAGCAGGGAATGTTTCTTTGCCGGTTTGGACATAGGACACCTCGATTCTATGATTTTATTATAAAAGAGATGGAGTTTTCAGGAAGTACGGTTTTTGTCTTCCCGTATGGATAAAAATGGACTTTTGCTGCAAAATAAGATCCGTTATCATGTTCGTTTTCGTGCGAAAAAACTTGCTTTGGTCTTTTGACCATTTTTCACTCGTTATACACAACTTGGCGTGTTTTTTGTTGTAAAGAATTGTCAGTATAACTACGTAAGGAGGATTACAACATGGGGCAGTATTTTATGTGGATTAATCCTGTTAAGAAACAATTCTTTACAGGTCATGACTTTAGCGATGGAGCGAAGCGCAGAGAAATCGCTTACGTCGGTTCTCCTACGTTAGATGTTCTCTATACACTTATGGATAATGAGTGGAAAGGTGATCCGATCGCATGGATCGGCGACGATTATACTCGTTTATTCAACGAATCTAATCAGACTCTTAAAGTTATCGAGAGTATTTGCGGCGCATTTCCATATGATTTTGCAATTACGCATTTTGTAAATGTTGCTATTGATTTTGAAAAAAGCAATAGCGAGTGGATGGTTGATACATACAATCAAAATCAGTATGAGTATCTAAACCTCAGTAAAGAAGACGCAGATAGGTTCTTTAGCATAGATGAAATGTTTTCCGGTCGAGAGATGACATTCTACAATCCGGACTGGGATAGGAAAGCTGAGATTGTGAAACTGCTCAAGGAGAAAGGATTCTTCGCCCGAAAAAGTGAACATTATCGCTACATTATTAACCATTCGAAGAAAGAATTCATAGATCGAAAAAGTATTAAACCAGATGAGCATAATACGAGATATGATCCTTTCCCGGCATTAATGATTAAAGAAGACGATAGCGAAGAGCCTCGTGTAAATAAGGTTGACAATTATTGCGGATTATGGCTTGGGGATGACATTATCGTCAGCAACGATTCTGCTGATGTTCATCCGAATTATGAAGACGCAAGCAACAAATATATATGGGAGAACGGATTCTGAATATATAAACCAGAAAGGAGCAATCAACATGCTAGGAGCGATCGTTGGAGATATTATAGGCTCTGTTTATGAACGCAATAATATCAAAACAAAAGATTTCCCCTTATTTCGTTCTGACTGTCATTTTACAGATGATACCGTCATGACTTGCGCGGTTGCGGAAGCGATCATGGCCGGAGGGCGAAAAATAGACTTTATCGACGCTTTGAAAGAGTTCGGTAGAATGTATCCCGATGTTGGATACGGATATAAATTCAGAAAATGGCTGCAGTCTGATGACTGTAAGCCATATAACAGCTATGGAAATGGTTCGGCTATGCGCGTATCACCGTGCGCATGGTATCTTGATTGCGGTTTTTATGGAAGAACAGGAATAATGCCGCTAGAAGAGTGGAATATTGTTAAGCGTTCCGCAATTGTGACACATAATCATCCCGAGGGAATTAAAGGAGCTGAGGCGACCGCCTATGCAATATTTATGTCACGTTACTATTTCAGACATTACTATGACGATTGTTTTACTAGAGTCGGTGATGATCCGGCCGAATACAAAAAACGCATAAAAAATGGCATCGAACAAAATTTCGGCTACGACCTATCCCGCACACTTGATGAGATCCGCCCTTCATATTCATTCGATTCTTCCTGTCAGAACACTGTTCCGCAGGCGATCACCGCCTTTCTCGAAAGTACCGACTTTGAAGATGCAATTAGGAATGCTGTTTCTTTAGGTGGAGACAGCGACACTTTAGCAGCGATTACTGGCAGTATTGCGGAAGCTGCGTATGGCATACCGGAATGGATAAAAAAGAAAGCATTCTCATATCTGGATGATCCATTGAGAGATGTATTAAAAAGATGGAGAAGAAAATGTCGTGAGGAATTCTAGTTAAAGACAAAATAAGGAAGAAACGGCATGGCCAATGACGATGTGACTTACAGGAAAGAATACCAGAGTATAAAACAGGGGTGCGATGACCTGTAATTATCTGGATATAATCAAAGATATCATTCAGGAAGCAGATAACAGAGAGAGGAAATAATTATGGGCATAGGCTATTGCGGCTACGCCAAGAAGATGATCGAAGACAAGAAAACAGTAATCTATTCCTACTGCTGCTACAATCTTAGTCAGAGTAATTGGAAAGAGATGAAAGAGAAGTGGGATGGAGAGATCTGCCTGAGTCGAGGCTCTTTTATTGAACTAGAAATACATGAGAGAATAAAAAGAACACCATCCGGAAAGAAGAAACTCAACATCAAAAGAATCCCTAGAAACGTCTGGCCAGGCGGTCTTGCCAAAGAAGGTAAACTTACCGTCAAAAACGCGAGCGGGACATGGAAAACCAACGATGACGGCATTGACTTTATGGCCTTTAGGCTTGTCATGAAGTTGATTACCGAATATCAGTTATCGGGTCTAATCCCTCAGTGTACATCCTGGTGCTCCTAGGATGTTTTTTAACAGATGTTCTTCTCCCTGTACTTCCCCAATTTCTCCACAATATGAAAAAAACGATATAAGTACTTATTTGAAAGCACATCGTGTTTGCAGGAGAACAGATTTTTCCGTCTGCTGATATGGATAAATACATTCTTTTGCTGCAAAATAAAATTATAGAAGAAGGAAAGATAATGTATCCGATCGAATACCTACCGAAAGAAAAATGGAAAGGAACAGATCTTCCTGTTGCCTATACTTCCACGCAGTGTTACGCGCTGGAAGTGCAGCAGACAAAGGAAGGATTTTTTGTTCCGATCGTTAAGAAAGATCTGGAGAAGCCCTTTACCCATGTCCCGGAAGACGGTGAATATCCCGACAGATTGTACGAGGACTGGTGGGAAAAAGCAGAGGCTTACGGGATCGTCGAGGACGGAAAACTGCTGGCAGCGATCGAGCTGTGTCCCGAAGAGTGGTCGAACCGCTTACTGATCACGGAGCTGTTCGTCGGTGAAAAACTGCGCAAGCAGGGATACGGAAGAAAACTGATCGAGCTGGCGAAAAACAAGGCAAGAGAAGGAAAATACCGGGTGCTGATGCTGGAGACCCAGACATCCAATGTGAATGCTGTGGATTTCTACCTGCATATGGGTTTCACCCTTATCGGTCTTGATACATGTTGTTATACGAATGAAGATATCGCGCGCGGAGAAGTGCGCCTGAATATGGGCTGGTTCCCGGAGGAGGAGACAGAGAAATGAAATACGCGTTTGTGAATGGGATCGTTTTAGACGGTACAAAAAACATGGTGCCGGTCACCGGCAAAGCCGTGCTGGTCGAAGACGGGAAGATCAAAGATATCGTTGAAAACAGCGGAGATTTTCCGGATCATGAAGTCGTTGATCTCGAAGGCGCTTATCTGCTTCCGGGTCTGATCGATCTGCATGTGCATATCGCGATCGACGGTAAGCCTCCAAAGAAGGAAAAGAAACCGACGAACTATAAACTGCTGTTCCAGGTGCTCTCCAAAAGCAGAGTCGTGCTGAATGTCATGAAGCGCAGAGCAGCGAAGTATGCCGAAACCGAACTGCTGAGCGGTGTCACAACGATCCGCACGGTCGGCGGTATCCTCGACATCGATGGAAAAGTGCGTGATCTGATCAATGCCGGAAAGCTGAACGGCCCCCGTATCCTGGCGGCGAATACCGGTATATCTGTACCTGGCGGTCACTTCGCGGGATCGATCGCGACCGAAGCAGCAACTCCCGAGGAAGCCAGACAACATGTCCGTCAGATCGCGCGCACCAATCCCGACCTGATCAAACTGATGATCACCGGCGGTGTCATGGATGCCTCGGAAGAAGGAGAACCCGGTGTACTGCGCATGTCCCCGGAGATCGTTAAGGCAGCCTGTGAGGAAGCCCATGCCTTCGGTTATAAAGTCGCTGCCCATGTAGAGAGTCCGGAAGGCGTCAGAGTCGCTCTGGAAAACGGTGTTGATACCATTGAACACGGCGCCAAGCTCGATGCGGAAATGATCCGTCTGTTTAAGGAGAAGGGTGCTTCCCCGGTATGCACGATCTCCCCGGCGCTGCCGTATGCGGAATTCGAATTATCCGAAAGCCACGCGCTTCCGGTAGCAAAAAAGAACGGTAAGATCGTCATGGACGGGATCATCGAATGCGCGAAGACCTGTATCGAGAATGATATCCCGGTCGGTCTCGGAAATGATGTCGGCTGTCCGTTCATCCTGCACTATAACTACTGGAGAGAACTTTGGTACTTCCATAAATATGTCGGTGTGTCCAATAAGGATACTCTGTATACCGCGACTTTAGGAAACGCGAAGATCGTGGGGATCGACAAGGAAACCGGCAGTATCGAAAAAGGAAAATCCGCTGACATGATCGTTGTCAAAGGCGATCCGCTTGAAGACCTGTCGGTACTCCGCAATGTTTCCGCTGTAATGATCAAGGGAAAACTGATCCGCGATCCGCAGATCCGGAAGATGACAGAAGTCGACGATCTGCTGGATAAATATATGTAAAGCGGTTTTCCGCAAGAGAAATGCGCGTCAATAAAAACTACTGAGAAGATCTGAAAAGACAATGGAGAAGGATGATGGAGAAGATCGCAAGTTTTACAGTCAACCACCTGGTGCTCGAACCCGGGATCTATGTATCCCGCAAAGATCACTTCCGTGATACCGTGATCACGACTTTCGACCTGCGCTTAACGACACCGAACAAGGAACCGGTGCTCAATACCGCGGAAGCCCACACGATCGAACATCTCGGAGCGACATTCCTGCGCAACGAACCTGCATGGAAAGACCGCGTCGTCTACTTCGGCCCAATGGGCTGCCGCACCGGTTTTTACCTGCTGCTGGAAGGCGATCTGGAAAGTGAAGACATCGTCGGTCTGATCAAAGATCTGTTTGTCTTTATCCGCGACTTTGAGGGCGAGATCCCCGGAGCCAGAGCGGAAGAATGCGGAAACTATCTTGATCAGAATCTTTCCATCGCCAAATACTATGCGCGGAGATATCTGGAGAATACTCTCGAAAAGATCGACGAAAAGCATCTGCATTACCAGCCGTAAGGCATATAAAACCAAAGGTTCTTCAGCGGCAATAAAACTGTTCTGTGCAAAGGAGATAGAAGATGAAACACGAATGCAGGATCACCGTACTGGAAAGAAAATGCTACGACGATTACCAGAAAGAATATCTGGCAAATCCAAGATCCGGACCATGCCCTTATTTCCGCGAAGGAGATGTCTTCGAACTGAAGAAAGGCGATGGCCGCAATGATTTTCACCGCATGCTGGACGGAAGATTCTGCGCGGAAGCCTGGGACTGCGTCAGTCGCTATGTTTATGCTGCTTTGCAGGGCGGTTCGATCATGCACGGATGGACGAATGATGACCGTGTGATGATCGCCTGCTGCAATGACGGCACACGTCCGGTCATCTTCAAGATCGAGCGGATCGATGTTCCGGAGACCGAAGAGGAGAAGGAACAACTGGGATCCGAATAACACGCATAAAAAACAACTTGTAGTTTTAAGAAAAGGAGAAAAAGAATATGAATGAACAGGAACTGATCCTCGAAGCAATGCGCAAAGCAGGCGAACCGCTCAATGCCGGAAAAGTCGCGGAACTGACCGGTCTTGACCGCAAGGTCGTCGACAAAGCCTTCACCGCTCTGAAGAAGGAAGGCAGGATCGTCTCCCCGGTCAGATGCAAATGGGAACCGGCTGAAAAGTAGTCGCTCCTTAAAGAAAAAACGATTTAACAGAAAAAGGCGGTTTTCCGCCTTTTTTCACGGCTATCCTTTGGAGAAGGACATGAACGAAAGAGGTGTATTAACAGCCCGGCAGGAACTGCTGGATCATCATTTTGAACTTTACCGACCGATCCCGGAAGAAGGAGTCTATCTGCTGCGTCTTGATTTCAAGGCCTGGAACAAGCGCAAAAACCGCTGCCTCATCTGTTATTTCTCAACGGAAGACGGTAAGAAATACAAGCTCTATACCTGGAAGCAGCGCAGCGGAATGTACGGTCCTTACCGCTGCAGATATGATTTTTCCTATATCCGTGACTACAGCTGGTGGAAATGCACGATCAGGACCAGCTCAAGCGGTTACCGTTCCTGGGTCGACGCCGAGCCGGTCATCCGTCACGGAATGACGGTGTTCTGGTATGACATATAAGAAAGACCGCTCAGGCGGTCTTGTTTGTCGTATTGCGGATCGTTCTTGTGAGCAGCCAGAGGGCGAAGATCGCGGCGCAGCCTTCCCCGACCGGGAGCGCTGCGGCAAGACCAGTCTCACCGAAGATCTTATCGAGGATGAACATAAAGGGAATATAGAGCAGGAGTTCACGCACAAAGGCGTGCAGCATCGTTTCCTTTCCCTTGCCCATCGCCTGCATGCAGTAGGAAGTATGGTAGTTCAGCATCTGCACCGGGGAAGCGAAACTGCGGATCCGTAAGAACAGGGACGCGTAGGCGATCGTTGCCAGCGCGTCTGCCGGATCACTGGAATTCGTGGATAAGAAGAAACGGGTGACGTTCCCCGCGAAGAGCTGGAACAGCAGGATACAGATAAAGGAGACGAGCAGTCCGGTATTGCGGGCGGTGTTGATCGTTTCCTGCATGCGCTTATGATTGCCGCCGGAATAGTTGAAGGCGACGATCGGCAGCATGCCCTGACAGATACCCAGATTGATCGCGTTGGGCACGCGCTCGATCTTCATGACGATGCCCATACCGGCTAAAACGAGATCGTTGTGTCCCGAAGCGAGGATATTGACGCAGATATTCGCGAGATCGAAAAGACCGGTCAGAAGGGCCGAAGGGATACCGACCGAGAACAGTGCCCGGATATTGGCGTAGCTGATCGCTTTCGCCTCGGAAAGTCGCATGCTTAAGGGCGCTTCTTTGGAAGCTTTGTGTAATGCATAAAGCAGATAGAGACAGGAGACCGTATTGGATAAAGTCGTCGCGATCGCGGCGCCGGTGACTTCCTGGCCTTTCGGCATGATCACAAACATGAACAGCGGGTCAAGGAAGACATTGAGGATCCCGCCCATCGAAAGACCCATACTGGCCTGTCCGGAGAATCCGGTATTACGCAATAGATGACCTGCGACTAAAGAAACGATCGAGGGCAGAGCGCCGAGAACGATGACGATCAGTGCATAGCTGCTGGCATAGCCGATCGTGGCGTCAGACGCGCCAAGGAAACGCAGGAGCGGTGTCATAAAGATCCCGATCAATGCGGAATAAAGGACAGCGATCGCGATGCCTCCGTAGAAGGCAAAGGCGCTGACCTTTTTTGCATCCTCATTTTTGGAGACGCCCATCAGACGGGCAACAAGACTGCCGCCGCCGATCCCGAAGAGGTTGGAAAGGGCGACATTCATCATGATCAGAGTCAGGGTGACGGAAGTCGCGGCCATCATGTAGGGGTTGCCGGTGCGGCCAATGAAAAAGGCGTCGACCATGTTGTAGATCAGGTTGATGACCTGCGAGATAATGGTCGGTACCGCCATTGTGAACAACGCTTTGGGGACAGGAACGGAAGCAAAGAGTTCCTGTTTGTTTACTTTTGTGGAAGCCATAGTTTTTACCTGTACGGCTTATTATAACTATTTTCGGAGAAAAAAAGTATCTTTTTGCGCTTAATCGGTCTCAGGATCGATGTTCAGAACACACAGATCATCATTGAACCAGTAATAGAAATAACCGCCTTTTCCGGCTTCGTAGAGGATCTCTCCCAGCTCCTCGCCGCTCAGAGAGCGCAGGGTTTCATATCCTTCTTCGCTGATCCGGACAGACAGGAGTTCCTTCTCCTCCTGCAGCTGACGGCGCAGGAGGGCGATGAGTTCTTCCCGGTCATACTCTTCCATATAAAGGCCTTCATGGCGGAAGTAATTGAAGACTGCGGGTTCCCCTGTGATCTCTTCTTCCTCTCCGCCATTCAGGATCGTATGCATGTCGATCCTTTCGACTTCTTCTTTCGTCAGTCCGAAAAAGTCATAGAAGATATGTTCCTGCTCCTCTTCGCTTGCGTCGATATCATCCCAGGTGACATCGATATAGCTTTCATAGGTATTTGCGTCGATGTGGTTCCAGGCATGATCTTCCGATACCGTGATCGAACATTCAACACCGAGCTTTCCCATCAGAATGCGGAAGGCAGCTGCGTAGCCGCTGCAGACCGCTTTGCCGTTGACGAGCGCGCCGTAGGCGTTATGACAGTGGGGCAGGACCAGGGTCTCATCGTATTCGGTCCTTTGACACAACATGTCGTGCACCGCTTTTGTCTTTTCCCAGATATCCGCATTTTCCGGAACTGCGGAAAGGATCTCATTCACGGCCGAGTCGATTTCTGCTTTCATTTTTGTGATCTCCTCTTCAGAAAGAGGATAATAGGTCATTTCATAGAAATAGAGCGTATGGTCTTCCCTGTCTTCGGGAAGACGTGAGGAGGGATAGGTGGCAGTCCCGAATTCCTGCAGCCAGAAGGAACTGTAGTCAAGACTCAGCAGATCGTTCCATTCAAACAGCGGATGATCACGGATGACCAGATGTTCCGCTCTTTCCGAGATGGCTTTTTCCAGCTGCTTTAATAGTTCTTCTTCAGGAAGCGTTTCGTCGAGGATCACTGTGTCCTCGGAAAGATAGACATAATTCTGAACATCACTTTCTTCGGACGGAGAAAAAGCAGGCACTGCCTGCTTATAGATCCGCGTCCCGAAAAAGAGGACAAGGATCAGGACGAATAATAGACTGATAAAAACTTTAAGGATCTTTCTCATGATCAGGAAGCCGTGCTCTCCTGTCCTTCTGTTTCCTTTTCCTCCAGCATCGTTACCGGAACGACCCGGCCGCGGATAAAGCCGCTGCCGCTGCTGGCAAGGGTGATGACGGCGGTATAGTAGGTGCCTAAGGAGATCAGATGGAACAGGGCGTTCGTCGAATTCGCCTGATTATAGATCAGAAGCAGACCGGAGATAAATAAGAGCAGTGTTCCCCGGAAAGTCCGCGAAGCCAGATGGAAGGAGGCAACGACCATTGCTGAAGAGGACAGGACATAGAGGATCGCGACAGCGCGCAGATAGCCGTAAGTTCCCGGTATGCGCAGGACATAGACGATCCCGGTCGCTGCGATCAATAGCCACAGCAGGATCTGCAGCTTGGACGGACGGTCCTCACGGATAAAGATATAGGTCAGGAAGGTATAGGCCAGGACATGCAGCGTCCCGCCCAGACGTATCGAGTACAGCATCGCGGTATCCGCTGCTGCTAAAAGGAGGATCACTCCCATCAGCAGAAGGTGGAAGCGGTCTTTCTTGCGGCGGTAGCCGTAGAAGGCGATGATCAGCGTCATAGCGCCGATAAAGATCTTCGAGTCGACATCGATCGTCTGCTGATCCGGATAGAGGATCGAACGGAATTCACCGATAAAGAATGCCTGCTGTATCAGGAATGTGGCCAGGATCGGAAGCGGACGGAATTTCGCGCCTGCAGGAACGAAACCGCGTTTTCTTCTGTGACGGAAACGCAGCCAGCTGACGATCAGCGTGACCAGGAACAGCAGGAACAGAGCGGTCAGGAAGACGAGGATGAAGATCCCCAGAACGACTTCTCTCCAGGTCAGTGTTTCAAAATTTCTGTTGGAGAAGCGGTTCAGACTGTCGGAGTAGAAATAGGCCGCGGAATCGAAGGTATCGGTGGTGCTGTAGCTTTCCTCGATCGAGGAAGCCGAAGCAGTTGTACCGCCTTCGTATTTCGTGTGATATTCCTCACCAGCTTTCATTTCAAAATAGTTGGTCGTCATCTCCTGCGGAGTCTGCCGGCCGACACGGAAGACGGCTTCCATTTCACCGACTGTCTGATCGATGTTGGAGGTGACCAGCAGATAGTAATCGCGGTCACGCGGGATCATGACTGAGATCTTGCCGTTGCGGAAACTGAGATACTGGTGGACAGAGGTCGTATCGTCTTCCCCGGCGGAGAGTTTTTCCAGTTCGTGGTCGCCACGGATCAGAGTGACGGTAACATCGCCTTCGATAAAGGCCTGGGTATAGCTGCGGGAACGGGTATAAAGCTCGGAAGCGCGGTCCGCGGAATAGACCCAGGAGATATAGAGCTCCGGTGTGTGCGACTGTAAAAGATTCGAGCCGGCGGAAGCGTTACTGTTCCAGCGGCGGAAAGCGTTGTCGCTGGCGGCGTAATCCAGGACCAGATAGGAGAGGGTGTTCAGGAACATATTGGCGTCCTTACGGTTTTCCTCGTTGATCAGGATCGGATCGTTCGCCATGTCCAGAAGCCTTGTCATCACGCTGACGGGATCATGTCTCTCCCAGAGGGAGATCAGGTTGTCCTGCAGGGAATTGACATAGGTCTCAACATCCGGACAGATGCGAAGCAGATAGTCCATGACGACCCGGATCTGCAGGTTCATCTCCGAGTTCGCCCAGTATTCAAGGCCGGTCACCTGACGGTAGACCGCGTTCGCTTTTAAACGTTTGGCCGCGAAATCCGAGTCGGTCTCCTGTGCCGGAGTCTGCAGGGTGACGCCGTAACGGCGATAACCCCAGTCCCGGAACGGAATGCTGGTGACAGGGTCCATCTTGCCGCAGATATTGAAGATGTTTTTATATTCGGGGATGTTTTCTTCCCTTGTCGTATAGGGTGTTCCGAAAGTATAGGCGAAGACGGTCTCCTGGGAGAAGGTATCCGTTTCGCTCAGTCTGGCGGCGGTGATATTGGAGATGGCCGCGGCGCGGCTGAATCCGGAGAGCCAGATCTTTACCGGTCCTTCGATATGATGAGTCGACATATAACCGAAGATACGGTCAAAGACGATACGGGCGGAACGGTCAAAACCATCCGGGATAACGCCGTTTCCGATCGAGAAGTTCGATTCCCATTCGTCGACATAGCCCTGACCGCAGATACCGACCGCGATCAGCTGAAAGGCATCGTCGCCTTCACCGACCTGACGGTGACCCATGACGGTGGAGACGGTGTATCTTCCGGGGTCTTTATCGTAGTCATCGCTCCGCAGATCGCTGAAGCCTGTTTTCTCTAGAAAACTGCGCAGATTCTTATCCGCGGCCTCGCTGCCTGCAGTGGAGGCATGCGGACGGAAAGCCGCCGTTGCGAGACCAAGGGAGAGTTTTGCCAGATCATGATCATACTCTGTTGCCGGGTCCCTGAACCAGTTCGGATTGAAGGGGACCTGGAATGTGCGGTTGGTGCCGGCAGTGATGCAGTAGAAAGTGTCATCGATATAGATCGTTTCCTCTTCTTCGTTCTCCGTTTCCGTTTCACCTTCTGCCAGGACCGGATTGAAACCACTCAAAAAGAAGCAGAGCAGCAATGCGAATAAGATTATCTTATGAATGGTTGTTTTCATAGTTTTATTTTATCGCAGTTATCCCCGAAATAAAGGAAAAGCCGCAGAAAGAGAAACGGATTTGTTTCGTTTTCAATTCACTTTCACTTCAGAATGAGTTCACATTCCTGATCTAGGATGTAGACATATCGGAGGTGACCGAAATGAAAAAGACAAAGAAAAGCATGAATTTACTGTTAAGCGGCCTGCTGGTGACAGCTCTGCTCACCGGCTGTTCAGCAAACACCACAGTGGAAAATACAGAAACAGCAGCTCCTACGGAAACAGAGATCACCGAGATCATCAATGCCGTAGAAGAGAACGAGAACGAAAAGGAAAAAGGCGGTACCCCGCCGGAGAAGCCGGACGGAAACGGTCCGGGAGGCGCTCCGGGAGGAAAGCCGGGAGGAAAGCCGGGAGGCAGTTCCTCTGCCGATCTGACCTATAGCGCAGCAGCAGAGATCACTTCTTCCGCAAACGAGAGCGGGAAAAGCTACAGCTCCTCCACAGCAGATGAAAGCGCGCTGATCGTCAGTACCGATGAGGATGTAACTCTCAGCAACATCACCGTATCTAAAACAGGCGATTCCGATGGCGGCGACAACTGCAACTTCTACGGACTCAACGCGGCAGTCCTCGTCAAGGACGGCGCGAATGTCACGATCGAAGGCGCAACGATCGAATCTTCCGCGGACGGAGCCAACGGTGTCTTCAGCTATGGCGGCAACGGCGGTCAGAACAGCGCTGAGGGCGACGGCACAACGGTAACGATCAGAGATTCGAAGATCACGACGACAGGCGATGGTTCCGGCGGTATCATGACCACCGGCGGCGGTGTCACTTACGCGTATGACCTGGAAGTTGAGACAAGCGGACGTTCCTCCGCGGCGATCCGTACCGACAGAGGCGGTGGAACCGTCGTAGTGGACGGCGGCAGCTATACCTCGAACGGTCTCGGTTCCCCGGCGATCTATTCAACAGCGGATGTCACTGTCAGCAACGCGACTTTAGTCTCCAACCTGTCTGAAGGCGTCTGCATCGAAGGCAAGAACTCGATCAAGCTGATCGACTGTGACCTGACCGCGAACAACACCAAGACCAACGGCAACGCGACTTTCCTCGATACGATCATGATCTACCAGTCAATGAGCGGCGATGCCGACAGCGGTACTTCGGAATTCACAATGGAAGGCGGCTCCCTCACCAGCACGTCCGGACATGTCTTCCATGTGACCAACACCAACGCGATGATCAATCTTGAAGACGTAACGATCACTAACAAAGACGATGACAACATCCTCTTATCCGTCTGTGATGACGGCTGGAGCGGTGCTTCCAATATTGCGACTCTGAATGCCGAAGAGCAGGAACTGAGCGGCGCGATCCTTGTCGGAGAAGGATCGACCCTGACACTGAACCTTTCGGACAACTCCTCCTTCGAAGGGTATATCGGCGGCACGATCATCAACGAATCGGGAAAGATCGTCTCTGACAGTGTCGGTACCGTAAACGTGACCCTTGACAGCAGCAGCACCTGGACATTGACAGGCGACAGCTATGTAACTTCCTTCAATGGAAATGCGTCCCAAGTTATTTCCAACGGTTACACGCTCTATGTCAACGGGACAGCTCTGAGCGGAACAAAGTAAGCATTCGTTTATACAAAACAAAAACACACGGAAGTGTGTTTTTGTGTTCTTCAAAATACTCTGTATCTTTCAGGACTTCAGGATATCGTTTTCCCGTTCCTCAAAGATGACTGCCTGATAGGGATGCAGCGTCAGCGTCTGACCTTTGCGGATCAGCTCGTCATAATTGCTGAGCAGGACTTTCGCGTTTTTGACCCACTGCGGAACGATGAAGTCTGTTTGTTTATTGCTGAAATTGGAAACGACGAAGAGTCGCTTTCCATTGTATTCACGGCTGTAAGCAGCGATCTTCTTATTGATATGATCGTATTCCTCGGTCTTTCCGTAGATCGCAGTCTCGTTGTTCTTTTTGATGGCCAGCAGTTTCTGATAATAACGGTAGACCGATCTTTCGGAAGCGAGATCCTTTTCGACATTGATCTCCTTATATTCCGGATTCATGCACTGCCAGGGCTTTTGGCCGTCATTGAAACCGGCGTTGACGCTGTCATTCCACTGCATCGGGGTACGGGCATGGTCTCTGGCGCCGTATTTGATGAAACGGAAGGCGAGCGGCTTCGGAATGCCGTAGCCGCACATCAGATCGTAGACAAAGTGGCTGACCGGATCCTTCATCTCATCTATATTCTTGAAATCACAGTTGGTCATGCCGATCTCCTGGCCCATATAGATGAAGGGGATACCGTATCCCATGAAAGTCAGTGTCGCCAGCATGGTCGCTGCCTCATAGCGGTAATGTTTCGTATCGATGCCGAAACGGGAGACGCTGCGGGCATTGTCATGGTTTTCAAGGACCAGGGTATTCCAGCCCTCTCCGTAATAGGAGCGCTGAGGAGCGAAGAGTCCGTCCTTGAACTGCAGAAGATCGAACGGCTTCTTAAAGAATTTCTTGCCCTTGATATTGTCGGCGTCCAGATGTCCGAAGTTGAAGATCGAATCAAGCTCATGGTTGCTTTCCTTGACGTAGGCATGGGCATTCTCTTCGGAAGGATGGAAGGATTCGCCGACCGTATAGGTGTCGTAACGGGAGAGTGCTTTTTCATTGAGTTCTTTCAGGAACTCGTGCATGCGCGGACCATCGACATAGAACGGCGCGCCTTTCTGGAAACTGTCCTTACTGAAGTCATCACCAAAAGGATAGACTTTGGAGAACATGTTGAAGACATCGAAACGGAAACCGTCGACACCTCTTTCGAGCCAGAAGTTCAGGATACTGACGACTTCCTCGCGGACTTTCGGATTTTCCCAGTTGAGATCCGCCTGCTCCACACAGAAAAGATGCAGATAGAACTCATCGGTATCGCCGATCCGTTCCCAGGCGCTGCCGGTGAAGGTCGATTCCCAGTTGGTCGGCGGAAGCAGTTTCTTTCCTTTCCTTCTGCCTTCACGGATGATGTAGTAATCGCGGTAGGGCGAGTCCTTGGAGGAGATTGCTTCTTTGAACCAGGGATGTTCAGTTGAAGTATGGTTTACCGCCAGATCCATGATCACTTTCAGATCACGGTCATGGCATTCCTTTAAAAGACGGTCGAAGTCTTCAAGCGTGCCGAACTTCGGATCAATGTCCTTATAGTCACTTGTATCGTAGCCGTAGTCATAGTCCGGAGAGCGGTAAAGCGGCGAGAACCAGATCGCCGTTACGCCGAGTTCCTTGATATAGTCGAGTTTTTCGATGATCCCTTCGATGTCGCCCCAGCCGTCATTATTGCTGTCGCGGTAGCTGAAAGGATAGATCTGGTAGACTACCGCATTCTTATACCATTCTGTTCTCATGGATATTCCTCACTGTCTATATACTTATTTTCGCACACTGAGGTCTGTTGCAAAAGACGGTATGTGGAAAGAAGACCCGTTTTCCGTTCAGGGTTTCACGACATGGAAATCGCAGCAGTCATCCCCGTTGCCCAGGGTTTTATGGCGGATCAGTTTCCCGCCTTTGTATTCGATCGTCGGATAGTCGATCGGGCAGAGATGCGGCATCAGGAAGAAAAGATCCTCCTGCTTCGCGACCTTGCAGAGAGCGCACTCGTGATAGGTGATGAAGTATTCCGGAACGGAAAGATCATAGGAGAAATCGTAGACCCAGTCACCCGGATATTTTCTTTCTTTTGAACGGGCGGAACCTTTGACATACTTGTCGATCTCTTTCTGTGAGAAGCAGTCTTTCCCGGAGTAGAAGCTCTTCATCGTTTTGCTTGTAGCGACAGCATTGACCATTCCGTCAAAAACATCCATCGTGATCTTGTCCTTTCCGGCTTTGTAGTACGCAAGCACGTAGCAGACAAGATACACGGAAGGGGAGAGGAAGTTCTCTTTCGGCGAACCGACTGAAGACGTTCTTTCCACGATCGCTTTGTATTCCTTCAGATGTTTCTTTTTGAACTCCCGGATATCGATCTCCGGTACTGCTTTTGCAGTGTATTCATAGATGATCTTTCCCAGCAGCATAGGGAAGACACTTCCCATCAGACCGTATTTCATAGGACCTCCTGTGACATGTTAGTCTAACCTTACAAAAATCATTCTACCATCAGAACGTAACAGAGATCACAGTTTTTTTCGCGCATGAAAAAACCTGCACGGTATGTGCAGGTCTTCATCGTTTGTCGGATAAAGCCGATTCTTCTTACGGCTGCATGCCGCTGATCAGAGATGTGAGCTCATCGATCGTGATGCCGTTGCCTTCTTTGACGGTGTGGGCCGTGTCATAAACGTTGACCGAGAAGTTCGTGCTGGTGGTTCCGAAGTAAGCGAGGTTGATCGTATCGCCGTCACCGTAGCAGTCGATGGCAACGCCTTTATGATGTTCTTCCCAGTTCTTGGAGTATTCATTGAAGTCGCCGGAAAGCTCCTCGCCGGTGTAGGTGTTGGACTTGGAGATCGCCATCTCGGTCTTGCCGTTGGTGAAGATCGCGCGGATGACGCCGTCTCTGGCGGCATAGATCACGTATTTGTATCCTTCCGGAAGCGCCTCTGTGATCGGCGGATCGAATTCAACGCCGGAATGCTGCATGGCTTCCGCAAGATCATCGGTGTAGACCCATGGGCTGATCGCTTTATCGTTCTTGACGAATACGACTGTATCCGGTGTTTCTGCCATGTCATCCTGCCAGAGCAGTTTTCCTTCTTCGATCGCGAAATAGCCGGTGCCGTTTTCATACATAACGGTATCAGTATGTTTTTCGGAGGATTCAAAGACGATCTCTGTCAGTTTTCCGTTTTCGTAAGTGATACGTTTACCGGCTTCATCATAGCTGACCGGGAGTTCGTAATAGGCGGAATCGTAGGCGCTGTTGCTCCAGGAGATCTCGATCCGGTCGGAAGTCAGCACCAGCAGTGCTCTGCCGGAGATCTCGTCGTGATAGACACCCTGGTACTGGTCCGGTACCGGTACGCGCACAGTCTCCTGTGTCGGTTCAGGTGTTGTTTCACTTGTCGGTTCTGCTGTCGGTGCCGGAGCCGGCTCTTCCTTCTTCTGTCCGCATCCCACAAGCAGCAGGACGACCAGAAGAGTCATGAGAATTGTCGCTAATTTTTTCATTGATTATCTCCTCGTGATGATTGATTCACATTCTTATTGTAATCCTTTTTTGCACGTAACTCCTAATGTCCGCTGTGCGGAAAGGGGAGCACCGCAAATAAATAGACTGCGCGGGGATCTCAACAGTCTGTTCATTCAGGTTTTTAGTCGCCGAACTTGCCGAAGCCTATGACCTGGGCGGAACTGCTGGGCTGATAAACAAAATCCGGAATACTTAAAAAGGAGGGCAAATGAACTGCTAACGTAAAAGTAGACAAAACCCGAAAAGGCACATTGTCTACTTTTTTCATACAATGAAGTCAGAAAGGAAGTGATGTATCACTTATGGGAACGGGCAGACCTTTAGGAGGAAGGAACCGCAAATGGACACCGGAAGAGAAGGAAACCATCGTCTTGGAGTATCTGAACGGAAACCGCGGTTATGAACTAGTGGCACAATCGCACGATGTAGCGCGTAGTCTTATGCGTTCATGGATCAAGAAATACAGGGAAAACGGGATCGAAGGATTGAAGCCGAATAACAGAAACAATAACCCAAACCTTGGAAAATACGACCGTCATCCTTCAGAAGTTGAGAAACTGAAGAAGGAGCTGCTAAAGAAAGACATTGAGATCGAGCGGTTAAAAAAAGGTTATCAGGTGAAAGGAGGTGGGGATCGAAAGGAGTTCGTTACTACCTTCGATGTGAATACGGAATCATCGACAGACTGAAAGATGAATATCCCGTTACCCTCTTGTGCGAACTGATGGATGTCAATCGATCG